>JAPPIX010000309.1:0-34492 GCA_028820495.1 Gammaproteobacteria bacterium | reverse complement strand
TAATGCGGCGAACGACCCCCGCCGATGTTGGGCGCATCGCCCGCCCAGCGCTTGCCCCCCACCTGCAAGCCCATGCCATCGGCGCCAATCAGATGCTGTTGGTTTCGGAAACCTTCAATACCCTTCTGCACGGCAGGCTGCACTGCGATTTGCTGCCATTGCTGGACGGCAGTCGGGATCAAGAGGAGATCGTCGCCCTCCTTGAGGGCCGCCTTGCCGCTGCGGAGGTGCGAACTGCCATCGCGGCGCTCTCGGAGAAGGGCTATGTCGTATCCGGCGAGCACGGGATGGAGCGAAACCGGGCCGCTTACTGGTCCTCCCTCGGCGCATCGCCCTGTTGGGCCGAACAACGGCTGGCCAATTCGAGAGTCGCGGTTGCCGGTGACGATGGCCGGTTGATTCGACGCTTGGAAGCTTCGGGTGCCCGGGTCGAGAACGCCGCCCCCGAGCTCACCGTGATCGTCTGCGGGAGTTACCTCGAGGACCGCCTTGAGGAGGTGAATCGGCGCCAGCTCGAAGCCGGCGCCCCTTGGATGCTGGTGCGGCCCCGTGGCATTGAGCCGCTGTTTGGACCCGTCTTTCGGGGAGACCAAGTGGGACCTTGCTGGACCTGCTTGACCAGCCGCATGCGCAACCACCAGGAGGTGCATGGTTTCCTGCGCGACATTGCGGGCGAGGACGCCGCCTTCAAGGCGTTCGCTACCGAGCCATCGGTGCTTGATGCGCTGTATGGCCTGGTCGCGGCGGAGATCCTTAAATGGCTGGTGCTGGAAGACGCAGCCCCGATCCACGACCATGCGATCGCCATGCATGTCGGCGACTTTGCAAGTTCACGTCATGCCGTGATGCGCCGGCCGCAATGCGTGGCCTGCGGCGACCAAGCGCTGCACCGAGCGGATCGGCCGCCGGCTCCGGTGCATCTGCAGTCGAGCCCGAAAACCCACTACGGCAGCGGCGGCGTTCGGATGGTGGCCCCAGAGGCCACGTTGGCGAAGTATCGCCACTTGGTGAGCCCGGTCAGCGGCGTCGTGAGCTGGCTCAAGCGCACTACCGATGAGTCCGATTCCTGGTTGCACGTCCATTGGGCGGGCAGCAATCTCGGCATGAGAAGCCGGAGCTTGAGTTCGCTGCGGCGCAGCCTGCGCAGCAAGAGCGCGGGCAAGGGCAGCACCGGGGCGCAGTCGGAGGCCAGTGCGCTATGCGAGGCCTTGGAGCGCTATTCGGGCGCCCTGCATGGAGACGAAATCCGCGAGCGCAAGCGGCTGCTTGACTTTGCCCCGGACGACCAAGCGATCCATCCCAACGCGGTGCAACTGTTCAGCGACCATCAGCTCGACAACGCCGGCCGCATCAACGCCAAGGGCCATCCCTACAACATCGTTCCGCCGCGCCTGCAGCCCGACACCCGGATCGACTGGTCGCCCGTGTGGTCGCTGACCCAGCAGCGACATCGGTATCTGCCGACTTCGGCGCTCTACGGCATGTCGGCGGAACAGCGCGGCGCCGCCGACCTAATTGCCGATTCCAACGGCTGCGCGGCGGGGAACACCTTGGAGGAGGCCATCCTGCAAGGTTTCCATGAACTGGTGGAGCGTGATGCCTTCGCCATCTGGTGGTACAACGAACTCAGCGTGCCGGCGGTCGATCTGGCCAGCTTCGACGACGAGTTCCTAGCCTTGGCGACGGAACGCTACAGCCGCTACGAGCGCGAACTGTGGATGCTTGATGTCACGGCCGATATCGGCATTCCCACGTTCGTCGCGCTCTCGCGCAGGCCGAACGCGAAAACCGAGGACATCATCTACGGCGCTGGTGCCCATGCCGATGCGCGCATCGCGGCCCTGCGCGCGATTTGCGAGTTGAACCAGTGCCTGACTTGGCTGCCGCGTCCAGGAGCGGGCGACGGCCGGCCCATGATCGACGATCCGCTGGCGCTTGAATGGTGGAAGACGGCCCGGCTCGGCGATTGCTCCTGGCTGGCGCCGGCACCGGATGTGCCGCTCAGGCAGGGCTCGGACTATCCGGTGGTTGAGTCCACGGACACGCGTGACGACGTGGAGCGTTGCCGGGCGCTGGTTGAAGCCAAGGGCATGGAATTCCTGGTGCTGGACCAGACCAGGCCGGATGTCGGCATGCCGGTTGTGCGCGTCATCGTGCCCGGCCTGCGTCACTTTTGGGAGCGATTCGCATCCGGGCGCATGTATGACGTTCCTGTCAATATGGGCTACCGAACGCGGCCGCTGGCCGAATCCGAGTTGAACGCCGCGCCGGTCATCGCCTGAGGAGCTCATATGGACATTTTTGAGGCCATCGCGGTTACCCAGGATCGCCTTGCCAAGGAAGGTGCCGACTTAGCCGAATTGCTCGGCCACCTCAGGGGTGGAATTTCGTCGGCTCTGATCGGCGAGCGGGAATGGGAGCGCGTGCTCGATTGCGCAAGGGAACTCCCGATCACCATGGGTGCCCAGCCATTTGGCTTTGAGCTGCCGCTGCATGATCGCCGGCCAAGGGCGGATTTCGGCGCCTCGCTGGCCAGCGGCAACCGGTCGGGCGATTTCTTCGAGGAGCGGGCGCACCGCGGGGAGGGGGATGAGACGGCGAGAGCCATCACGCGGCTGTTCGCGGAAATGGAAGCCGGGAACTCAGCGCTGCGCGAGGTGGTGGGGCGCAAGCTGATGCTGGAGTATGACATCGGTTCGTCGCAGGACGGTGACGGCTCGATGCCGGGATTGTTTCTGCGCCCCAACGAACGAACGTTGTTCGGCGGCGCCGGCCTTGACCAGGATGTCGGCGCCGTGGTTGACGCCCTCGTTGCCTGTGTCGGCTGGGAAGCGCTGGCCAACGAACGGCGGAACGTCCAGCGGGTTTACTTAGCGCAGCCTGACGACACGCGCATGGATTCGTTCGGCGTATTCCCGTCCCGTGAACGCTCCATTCGCTTGGCGGTCATGGGTTTCGAAACGCCAGGGGAAGTTCGTGCCTTTCTGGCACGCTTGCATTGGCCGGGTGACCTTTCGGTGGTCGAGGCCGCGCTGACGCGCCTCAACGAGCGCACCGGAGTTGAGAGAACCGGCTTGAATCTTGACGTGGGGGCGGAGGGCCTTGGCCCGACGCTCGGACTGACGCCAATCGTCAAGCAACGTTATGCCGACGACCCCCGCAGTTGGATCGACGGCCTGACTGATTGGCAGCCCCTGCTGGATGCCCTGCGTGGGGAGGAATGGGTGGTTGCGGAGAAAATCCAGGCACTTGGCGATTGGACTTCGAAACCGACAACGCTGTTCGCCAAGACCGGACGCTTCATCATGTTAAGCGGCATCCACCACATCAAGCTGGTCGTATCCGGAGATCGGCTGGAGCAGGCCAAGGGTTACATCTACATGGTGCTTTCGGGGGCGCTTCCTCTTTAAGGACCCTTCCTAAGCGATGTCGAACATCAAGGTGATGAATTGGCCGGACCAACGGCGACCGGGCTCGCTTACGGCCAAGGTGTCACGAAGTCGCCTGCACACCAGCAAGCGAAAGGCCCTCCGCCCGGAGCGAGCGGCAGGGGCTGCCGACGTTAGAGGGGCGGATGAGTGGCATCCGCCCCTCTAAACGTCGTCTCGGACTTACCAGCAGCAGCACAGGCCAGCGGAAATCGCTTCGAGTTGCTCCTCGCTAATGTTCGGGTCCGGCGGCAGCGCGACGTGCACTGTCTGCATGTCGCTCTGATGAACCTGAATCGTCATCGACTCGGGCATCTCGATGCCCAACTCGTCGCAGATCGTCGCTTTTGGGTTAGCCAAGAGCGCTTGGCGAAAGTCGTCATCCAAAGCCGACTTCTCAACAATCTGCTGCAACATTTCATCGCCACTTCTCATCCTAGTCTCCTTGCGCTCGGAAAGAACCGTTAGCGGGGTCAACCCCCGTTGGCGTGAAGATAATACGATGCCACGGTAAACGCAAGTATTTTGCCTACTTTGGATTTTGCTCACTTTCATGCCACCCAATCCACTCACCGACCGGCTCTGCCGAGAATCACGGTACAATGCTGTTTTCCCATCACCGAACCTGCGCGGATGTTCCGAACAAAGTCACTTTTCCGTCCGGTGTCCTCAAGGCGGTGCGCCTTCTCGTTGGTTTTGGGCATCGCGTCGTTGGTGCTTGCACCCCCTCTCGCCCAAGCGGAAACGCCCGAGGAAAAAGGCCTGCGAATCGCGCTCGAATCGAGAGAGCGCAGTGACGGTTTCGGGAGTTTCACCGCTGGCATGACGATGGTGCTGCATGATCGGCACGGTCGGGAGAGCATTCGCCAAATGCGCTTCAAGGTGCTCGAGGCGCCGGGGGAGGGCGAGGGTGACAAGAGCCTGTTCGTGTTCGACCAGCCCCGAGACGTGCAGGGCACCGCCCTGCTGACCCACGTTCACACCAATGCCGACGACGACCAATGGCTCTATCTGCCGGCTCTGAAGCGGGTCAAGCGCATCAGCGCATCGAAACGCGCCGGGTCCTTCATGGGCAGCGAGTTCACCTTCGAGGACATGAGTTCCCCGGAAGTGGAGGAATACGGCCACAGGTATCTTCGCGATGAACCCTGTGGCGAGTTGACCTGCATGGTGACTGAACAGGTTCCGCTGGACCCGAAGTCCGGATACAGCCGCAAGGTGGTCTGGCAGGACGAGGGCGAGTATCGAGCTTGGAAGGTGGCGTTGTACGACCGCAAGGGCATGCATGTGAAAACGCTCACCTTCGAAGACTATCAGCAATACCAGGATCGGTTTTGGCGGGCCGGCAAGCAGACCATGGCGAACCATCAGACCGGCGCGCGCACGGAACTGCTCTGGACGGACTATCGCTTCGGCACCGATCTCGACGACCGCGAATTCACCCACACCGCACTGCGACGCATGCGTTGATGCGCAGCGGCGGCGCGCTCGCGGCACTCGCGCTCCTGGTCGCCGCCGGAGCCGGGGCGCAGTCCTTTGACCTTTCCGGCGACCTGAGCCTGCAGGGGCGATGGTATCCGCGCTCGCCGGCCTTTCCGGGCCAGCGTTCGAGCACGGCCGGCATGGTCGTTGAGCCAACCCTGTACGCAGATTTGGCCGCTAACGCCAGTTTCACTTTCACTCCGCTGTACCGCTACGACAGCGCCGATTCCAGGCGCACGCACGCAGACCTGCGCGAGGCGTACTTCTTGATGTACGGCGGTTGGGGAGACAACGCCTGGGAACTGCGGTTGGGGCTGGACCGGGTTTTCTGGGGCGTGGCCGAGTTGCACAACTTGGTGGATGTCGTCAATCAATTGGACCTTGTCGAGCACCCCCGCAATCGGCCCAAGCTTGGCCAACCCATGGCGCATCTCACGGTTTCCGGAGACTGGGGCATGGCTGAGGCGTTCGTGCTGCCCTATCACCGCAAGCGCACATTTCCGGGGCGTGGCGGGCGACTTCGCTCGGGCCACCCAATCGACAAGAGCGCCGCCTATGAAAGTGGCGCCGAAGAGCGGCACGTGGATTTCGCGGTCCGTTACAGCCACGCCATGGGCATTCTGGACCTTGGCCTGAGCGCCTTTCGCGGAACCGGCCGTGAACCTGCCTTTCAAGTGGCAAATGCAGACGACCCACTGGCTGGCAGGTCGTTGCTTCGGCATCAGCAGAGCGCCACTCTGGGGCAAGCTGAGGGCTCCCTTATTGGCGAGCCATCCGGGCCGTCGTCCGTAACAGAGCCGTCCCTGACCCCCTACTATGAGCAAATTCGGCAATTCGGGATCGATGCGCAACTCACCACCGGCCCTTGGCTGATCAAGACCGAAGCCATTCACCGGGCTGGCGCCAGCAATCTCCTTGGTGAGGAAGAGGACTACCAAGCCTACATTTTTGGCTTGGAACGCTCTCTGCACGGCCTGTTTGGCTCGTCGGCCGATTTGACCGTGCTCGCGGAGTGGCTCTACGATGACCGCGGGCGCCGTGCGCCGAGCATCTGGGCGAACGACCTGTTCATCGCCGCCTTCCTGGCGCTCAACGACGTGCGCACCACGGAGGCCGCGGTCGGCATTCTCGGTGACTTGCGCCACAACGCGCGTTCGTTGAATCTGGAACTGAAACGCCATCTCTCGCAGAATTGGACCATGCGCTTGGAAGCCATCATCCCCTTGCAGTCGGATCCGCGGGACTTGACTTACGCTGGACGGCGCGACAGCTTCGTGGGCGTGGATTTCACTTACAGCTTCTGAACGGCGGGACCGGGAGAGCGGAAGGCGATGCAATCAGGCGCACAGCACCTGCGGAAGATTGCCGTTGTCGGGCGAGGCACCGCAGGCGCCTTGGCGGCGGCTAGCGTGACCCGCCAACATCCCGATGGCGATCATGAACTGCACCACATTTATGACTCGCGGATCCCGGTCATCGGTGTGGGTGAAGGCGGTTGGCCTTCCTTGGTGCCGCTGTTGCAGCAGCTTACCGGCCTGCCCCATGAGGCCATCCAACAGCGCCTGAACGGAACCCGCAAGCATGGCGTCGCATTCGAGGGTTGGGGGCGGCGCGATCGGGACTTCATCCACCACTTCACGCCGCAGGAGGTGTCTTACGCTTACCACCTGTCCGCCGACGTGATGGGAGACTTGCTGCAGGAGGCCACCAACGCTCGCCACATTGATGCCAGGGTGCGCAGCATCACCAGGGTGGACGGCGGCGCGCAGGTGGCATTCGAAGGCCGAGCGCCGGAACGCTACGACTTGGTCTTCGATGCGCGTGGATTTCCCAAGGAACCGCATCCCGACGAGCACATCGACATTGCCTTCATCCCCACCAACACAGCCATCATTCGACGCTGCCCGGCGATCATCGAGGCGAAATCGGGGCAGCCTGTGCCGCAGCACACCTACACACGGGCGGTGGCGCGCCCCCATGGGTGGGTGTTCGTCATCCCATTGACGGTGCACACCTCCTACGGCTATGTCTTCAATCGTGAGGTCACGGACCTGGCCGAAGTTGAGGCGGACTTTGACGCGCTGCTTGAAGCCGATGGCGTAGCGGAGTTTGAGCAGCGCGCCGTGATACCGTTTCCGAATTTCGTCCACCGCCAAGTCTTCGATGGCGCGATTGCCCGGGTCGGCAACGCGGTCGCCTTCATGGAGCCGCTGGAGGCGACCGCCATCGTGCTGGCCCAATTGCAGATCGGGATGGTGCTGCAGATTCGGCTCGACCGTCCCATCGAGCATCTTGAGCGTGACGCGGCGGTGGTCAATCGATTTTTGATCAACAACGTACTCTGCAGCGGCCTGTTCGTGGGGTGGCACTACTCTCTCGGTTCCAGATTTGACAGCGAGTTCTGGCGTCACGCCCGCGACGAAGCATGGGCACAACATCGGGACGTCGTGCACCCGGACGCCGTGGGTTGCGACGCGCTGCGCAAGTTTGACGGCATGTTCGAATTGATGAACCAAGCCTACATCGACCAAGCGGACTGGCATCGTCGATGCGGCTTTCCCCTGACCAGCTACGCGCAGATGGCCCAAGGCCTCGGCTTCCACTAGGAAACTAGGAGTTTTGTCACCATAGCCAGCGGATAAGCCACGTATCCGTCGGGATGCTTTTCCAGGATGGCGTAACCTGCCGGCCCATGTTTCCGTCCTTGGCTAGGCTTCGCTACCCGCAACACCCGATGCCTAGCCTCCGCCCATGAACAGCCGCAGCAGCCCGAACATGATGGCCGCGTTGAGGCCGATGATGGCCACTGCCGCCTTGAGAATCTCAGCCTTCAGGTCGGCTTTGGTGGCCAAGTCGCCCTGAACGCTTTGGACCACGACGGCGACAGCTTCCGCCTGCTGCCGCTCGAAGCCGCTGCTTTCAAGCTGCTTGGCGGCTTGCAATGTGTCGAATGCGCTGGCCATAGGTGCCTCCAACTCGGCAACGTCGGGGAACTGCTGAGTATAGCTGCGATAGCCTTGACCACCAACTTGCCGCGCTCTGCCGCGCTCTGCATCAGCAGTTCGTCGCCAGCACACCACTGCTGACGGCCAACTGAGGCATCGAGTTGCCGTCTCACATGCCCCATACATGGACGGCCCTGCTGCCGACGGTTGCTTTGCGTTGAAACACCTTGTCGTCCCAAGGCTTGTCGGGAGTGCGGTCGAACACCACCAAATGGCCCTCATTGGCAGCGCAGCGGTCCATATAGGCCAATGTCTGCTCCATACCATCGCTGATAGTGCGCTCAAGGCTCCCGTGTAGCGCCTTGCATTCGATCACGGTTCGCGCTTCCATCCCATCATCGGGCAATGGCCAAACGACCAGCAGATCGGTGCGCATGCGGCCCAAACCGTACTCCCGCTCAATCCGCCGCCAATACGAGCTTCGAGCGCAAGTTCGCTGAGGATCGCGCGAATCGCGGCAGCGGTGTCTTCGCACTTCTTCGGCCCCATGCGCTCGCGCGCCTTCGGGGTTCGATTCAACTGCAGTTGGGAGTGGCCAAGGCTTTTTCAGGTTCTTTGCAGGTCGGCCAGATGCCGCTCTATCTTGGCGAGGTAGCGGTCGGCGGCGGCGGCAAAGTAGCGGTTGTCGCGGTTGCGGTACCCGACGTTGTACGATCGCAACGCGCAGGCCTTGGCGTCGGTCGCTTCGCTGGCGCAGACCTCTAGGTAGTGCGAGAGGATGAAGGCGGCGCAATCGATGTTCTCCTGGGGGTCGGTGAGGTCCGCGCCGCACCAGGCTCGCCACAGGTCCGGTCGGATCTGGCCGGGGCCCACCGCGCCCATCGTCGAGCGCGCGTGCTTGCGGAACGAACTCTCGGTCATGATCAGGCTGGCGAGGAGTTCGGGTGGCAGCGCTTGGCGCGTCGATGCCTCGAGGATCCACCCGGCGAACTCTTCGGCGACCGACGGATCAAGATGGAACGCTCGTGCGAGGTGCGCTGCAAAGGCGTCGCGTTCCTCGAACCATGTTGCGCGGCTGGCCGTCTGGGGAAGCGCCATGCTCACGAAGACGCGACGATCGTGGTCCGCCCGATCCGCCGTGCTGGCAACGGCGAACGCGCAGGCGGCAGCCAGAAGCAGCGCCGCCCGGCCCACGCAGGCATACCCCAGCCGCCTTCCGGTCGTCTTCGGTTTCATCCTGCGCGGCTTCGACATTCCACCACCTCCGCCCATTGCCCATTCACTGTTCCGAACAATAGGCGTACTTTCGACACGCTGTCTATCCGGCGCATTACCTACGTACAAGTACGCACCTCGGCTCTCCGCCGACGGGGGCGCCGCCGCCTCGCGCGGCGCCCGGATTACGGGGTCTTCAGGTTGAGCCGTGCGTCACGGGGTGGCGTCGCCGACCGGGTCGATCCCGGCCAGGAGTGTCATCCGCACTAGATGGGAGAGGCTGGCCGCGCCCATCTTCGTCATGACGTTGCGCCGGTACACCTCGATGGTGCGGGCACTGATTTCCAGTTCGCGAGCGACGAACTTGTTGGTCCTTCCCGCCACGAGCCGTTCGAGCACCTGCCGTTCGCGCTTCGTCAGCCCTTGCAGCCGGGCTCGGATCTCCGACTGCTCCTCTCGGTCCTGTCGCACGCTGCGGTCGAAATCGACGGCCCGCGCCACGCTCTCGAGCAACCGCTCCCGGCTCACCGGCTTCTCGAGGAAATCCACCGCTCCGGCGCGCAAAGCCTGCACCGCCATCGCGATGTCGCCGTGGCCGGTGAGAAAGACCACCGGCAGCGTCTCGCCGCGTTCCTTCAGGCACCGCTGGACTTCCAGCCCATCGGGCCCCGGCATCTTCACATCCAGCAGGACGCAGGCACCGAGGCTGAGATCGGGGAAATCCAGGAACTCGGTTCCGGAACCGAACGTTGTCGTACGGTATTCCGCCGTCTCCAGGAGCGCGTTGAGCGACATGCGCACGGCATCGTCGTCGTCAACCAGGAATATCAACTCACCGGCCATCTTCATCCGGTCGATTCGTCGAATACCGGAACTGAAAAGCGGAACGCCGCTCCGCACTCGGTGCCGGCCTCGACTTCAATCCTGCCCCCGTGCGCCTCGATGATGGTACGGCAGATGCTCAGCCCGATGCCGATGCCGTCCGGCTTGGTCGAAACGAACGGCTCGAACACCCGCTCTCGAACGTCCGGCGAGATCCCGGGCCCGTTGTCGCGGACGACCACTTCGACCCTCTCCCGGCCTGCCACGGTCTCCAAGGTGATCGCGGGGGCCTCGGAATCGCTCAGGGCGTCGATGCTGTTGCGGACCAGATTCAGAACCACCTGCTGGATCTGAACTTGGTCGATGAGCACCGGGGGTAGGTCCGCCGCGAGGTCCAGCTTCACGTCGATTCCGTCGGCGGCCGTTCCCAGCGTCGCCAGCCGGAAGGTCTCCTCGACGACCACGTTGATGTCGTTCACGGAGCGCTCGGTCTCCCCCCTGGCCGTGAACTCGCGCAGCAGCCGGACGACATCGCCTGCCCGCAGCGACTGGGCGACGGCCTGTTCCATGTACTCGCGAACCTTTTCCGGCACCTCGCCGCCGCCTTGGTCGAGCAACGCGGCGCTGGCTTCCACGAATCCGACGATGGCGGACAGCGGCTGGGTGAGCTCGTGCGCCAGAGCCGATCCCATCTCCCCGACGATGTTCGCTCGCGCAACCCGCATCAGCTCCGATCTCAGCTCCTCGATGCGCGCACGGGCCCCCAGCGTCTCCGTGAGGTCGTGCAACGTGCCGACAAAGAGCGGCGCATCGGCGTCGTCCCGCAGTTCGCCGACCGACAGGCGTATCGGAAAGGTCGCACCGTCCTTGCGCCGGCCCGTCACGTCGCGGCCTTTGCCGATGACCTTCGCCGTGCCGGTCTGCAGGTAGTTGCGGATGTACGTGTCGTGGTTGCGCCGGTCCCGCGGCGTCATGAGCAGGTTGACGTTGTTGCCAAGCACTTCCTCTGCGGAATACCCGAACAGCCGTTCGCATGCGGCGTTGTAGAGCAGAACCGTCCCGGCCGAATCGATCACGACCATGCCGTCCAGAGCCGCATCGACCACCCGGCGAAGCTTGTCCACGCCGAGAGCGGACGGCGATTCAGAGACTCCCCTTGCCGGCGGGGAGCCCTTCACCATTCGCCTTTGCTTCTGGAATCGCCCGCGTCCATTGGCGCATTATGGTTGAACGGAGTTCGGCGTCAAACGGCCGCCCAGTCCGTTGTTGCCAACAATTGCAGTGAGGCGAAGAAGTGTGCTTGCAATGTGTGTCAAAGAGCACAGCCTGTGGCGCTGCCAGAATGCCAGGCAGGCGATCCAAGTCGGCATCTGTCAGAGCCGCGCCCCGGGTGGTCTTGGCATCGCGTCCGAGATGGTGCGCCTCACGTCTGGCGACAGTTACGGCGGCACTCTCCGATTCCCAGGAATCGCGGCGGACATCTTCACCGCCACGGACCGGTTGCACCGTCAGGCTACAGGGTCCTTCACTTCGAGAAAGTCGAATCTGCGAAAGTCCCGGTCGTGCGTGTACAGCCTGCGCACGCCGTGAAAGCGAAGCAGCGCCGCGAGATGAGCATCCGGGACCAGATTGCCACGCACCTGCGTTTCGTCGGCAACCGTTCGCCACGTTTCCCAGAAGCCGTCCTCTTCCGAGAGGCAGCGGCAATGCGGCAGATTGAGCAGCGTCTCCACATTGGCCATCGCATCTTCCGGCGTCAGCGGTTCATCGAAAATCGATGGGTGCGTGGCAATCCTCAGGTAACCCATGATGGTCGGCCAACTCAGGTAAAACAGGTCGCGCCGGTTCATGCAGGATTGCAGAAAGCCCTCCGCCTCGGCATGGAATGGGCTCGATGTGTCTGACGCATAGAGCAGGATGTTTACGTCCAATGAGTAGCTCATGGGCGCATCGCTCCCACCGCGCTAACGGTCCAGCAGCCTGTAAACCGCTTCCTTGTCCGAGAGATTGACGCGCGCGCCCATCGGCTTGGCAATCCAGGCCGGTTGCGGGCCATCGGCAGGTGCCGCCTCCTCCTGCAAAGCGCGCGCAAGCAGGTCCGATACGAGCCTGCCAAGGGACTTGCCCTCCTTGGTCTGGCGCTTTTTCAGTTCTCGGAGGATCGGACCGTCAATGTCAAGCGTGGTTCTCATCTCATCCATCCAATCTGCACATCAGATGTTATTTTCAATGATGATGTGATGCAACCTTGTTTCTGTGCGCGCATAGCCATTTCTGGTTCCAAAGGGCAAATTGCCTACGGCATTTCAGTGATGATGGCCTTGCCTTTGCTACAATTGCCCGTGGTCGCACTGACGCCTCATTCGCACCCACTTCAGAGTCACCCTCAATGCTTTGGATCGTATCGCCCCGGCGAATCCCGTCGATTTTCGCCCTCATCCTGCTGCTAACCACCGCTGGCTGCGGGGGCGGCGGTTCATCATCGTCAACGGAGGCTTCCGATTCGCCCGCCGAGCCGGAGCCGCGGTTCAGCGCCACCATCCGGCGCACGGAGTACGGCATCCCCCACGTCGAGGCCGACGATTGGGGCAGCCTCGGCTACGGTTACGGGTACGCCTACGCGCAGGACCAGTTTTGCATGGCCATGCGTGGCATCGCCGCCGCCACCAGCCGCTCCGCGGAACTGCTCGGCGAGGCGGACGGCGATCCGGTCACTGACTTCGTGCTGCGCTTTCTGTTTGGCGGCAAGGACGACTTCACCGCCAACTTCCAGCCCGATGCGGACAGCGACGCCCACCGCTTGGTGGAGGGCTTCGCCTTCGGCATGAACCGCCATCTCCGGGAGACGGGGGTGGAAAACCTGCCGGAGGGCGACTCGGGCTGCCGGGATGCGGAATGGGTGCATGAAATCGACGCAACGGACTTGTGGATGCTGATTGGCCGGCTGCCCTTGAAGGGCGGTTCCGACGAAGGCATCGTGCGCCGGGCCATCTACAACACCGAGGGTCCAAGCCTCGATAATCCTTTTGGGATCGATGGGGCGGACCAAGACGCGCTCATCAAAGGCTTAAGCCGCCTCGCCAAGGCGCTCCGCCAGCCCGGCCAAGGCAGCAACGCGCTGGCGGTGGGCCGGGACTTGAGCCAATCCGGCAAGGGGCTGCTGCTCGGCAACCCGCATCGCTCCTGGACCGGCGACGGCAGCTTCTACCAGGTGCATCTGACCTTGCCGGGGGAGTACGACGTGGCCGGCGCGGCCCTGCAGGGGCTGCCCTGGGTGGGCATCGGCTTCAACAGCGATCTGGCCTGGACCCACACCACCTCCTTCGCCACCCGCTTCACCCTCTACGAACTCGAGCTCAACCCCTTGGACCTGATGCAGTACCGCTACGACGGCGAGTGGCGCGACATCACCACCGAGGAAGTGGCCATTCAAGTGCAGTTGGAGGACGGCTCGCTGGAGGAGCGCTCCCACACCTTCTACCGCTCCCACTTCGGCCCCATCGTCAATCTCAAGGAGATCAGCCCCCTGTTCGGCACTTGGCCCCTTGCCAACGGCAGCGTGCTGGCTTTGCGCGACGCCAACAGCTTAAGGGCCGAGGCCTTCTTCGAGCAGTATCGGCGCATGGGGCAGGCCGAGGACATGGACGATTTCACCGACGCCCTCAAAAGCATCGCCACGCCGGTGTTCCACACCTTGGCTGCGGACCGCGACGGCGAGGCCTTCTATGGGGAGGTGGCTGCCATTCCCCACGTCACCCAGGCGCAACTCGACGACTGCCTCACCCGCATCGGACGGCTGCTGGCGGGGCTGGCCAACAACGCCGCGTTGGTGCTCGACGGCAGCGACCCGGATTGCGAGTGGGGCGAGGACTCGGACAGCCCGGAGGACTCAGGCCTTTACGGTTACGATGCGCGGCCCAAGATCCGCACCCGGGACTACGTCGGCAACAGCAACGACAGCTACTGGCTGAGCGATCCCAACAACCCGCTCACCGGCTACCCGCTGGTGTTCGGCTGGCTGGGCGGAGAGGATCAACAGCAAATGCTGCGCACCCGCATCGGCCATTTGATGGTGGAGGAACGGCGCAACGCCACCGACGGCTTGGACAGCGCCCCCGGCTTCACGCTGGATTCGCTCAAGGGCCTGATGTTCGGCAACCGCGTCTTCGCTGCCGAACTGACCTTGGATGACGCCCTCGCACTGTGCGCGGGGCTGCCTGCCGATACCGCCGACGAGGCCGAGCGGCGGGCGCTCGCCGCCTGCGATGCGCTCGCCGAATGGGACCGCAAGGCGGACGTGGATAGCCGCGGCACCCAGGTTTTCCGCGAGTTCTGGCGCGGGATTCGCCGTGAGTTGGCGGACGACTTCACCAACATCGTGAAAAGTGACCGCTTCTGGGCGGTGGACTTCGACCCGGAAGACCCGCTTGGTACGCCGCGCGGCATCGACCTCAGCCAATCCCGCAACCGGGCGCTGGTCATCAACGCCCTAAGCGAAGCCGTGCTGGCCCTTGAGGAGGCCGGCGTGGCCTTGGATGCGCCTTGGGGCGACGTGCAGTTCGCTGCCCGCAACAACCTGCGCATCCCCATCCACGGGGCCGACGGCGACCTCGGGGTTTATGGCGCAATCTCGTCCCGCCTTGAGGACGGCGGCTATCTGGCGCACGGCGGTAACTCCCACCTCCAGGCAGTGACTTGGGACGATGACGAGTGCCCAATCGCCGACACCCTGCTGGTGCCGTCCCAATCGAGCGACCCGGATTCGTCCTACTTCGCCGACCAAACCGAGTTGTACAGCCGCAAGGAGTGGGTGCGCTTCCCTTATTGCGAAGCCGACATCAGCGCCGCGCAGATCGGCGAGACGGTGGTCGTCGAGGAGTAGCGGTTAAGGAGACAACTGCCGTGTCAATGCGGCGCCAACCGCGCCTCGCTTGTCCGACGAGACGACGAACACTAAGGCGCGATCGCCGAGGCCCGGCGCATTGGGCCTATCGATAATGGCGAGCGTCATTTCCAGGTTCTTGTCTGCGGGCAAGCAATTCGCCTCCATGGCACTGCGGAAGAGGGTGTGCGCAGGGTGGACATCCGTGAGGACATCGGACAACTCGCAATCGAAATCGCCCACTCGCAGCGAGCCGCTGAATTCACCCTCCGAGTTGACCGAGAGCGAAAAATCGCCTTCATCGGCTGTCCAGGTCCCCGCCAGCGACGGAATGTCGGCCCCGCGGTCGAAGCCGTTGAGAGCCGAACCGAAAAGTTCCCGAACATGCGGCTCCCCGTCGTGGTCAATGAAGATGGGGCCTCGCATCCAATCGTCCGGACGATATTCGGCGCGAAGCCCGAAAGCTTGGCCCGCACCGTCGATGGGGCGCAGCTCAATGTCGTCAGCCACCAATGTGCCCGACGCATAAGCGAGCCCGGAACCTGCAAGCTCGTCGTAGCTCCAGTCAACCCATTCGCCGTCCAGAACTCGGACCAAATCCGTCTCAGGCGCCCATCCGTGGAGACGCTTGTCCGGAGTGAAGATGAGGTAGCCACCCGTCAGGCCATCCTCAAACCCCACCTCCCAGAGGCCGACTGGGCTTCGGTAGTCGGCCTTGGGAGCGGAGAGATTGGACAGATGCCCGGTCGGAGTGTCCAGCAGGCTCATCACGATGATGGTTTGATCGGAGACGACCTCAAGTTGCCACTTTCCAAGCGCCAGCTTCTCGCCAAGATTGCCCGTCAATTCGATGTCTTCGCCGACCCCTGACTCAAGCGCCTCGGAAGTCAACGCCACCGCCTCGTGACCGAGCAAAGACAGCCGAACTTCTCCGCCTGGCGCGGGAACGCCAGCATCATCGACCCCGCTAATGGTGATCTCGGCATCGTCGGGGGTCATATTCACCAAACGCAGCCAACTGCGTTGGTTGACGTTGCTGGCCGGGTTGAAAATGGACACGCCATGCCGCTTGCCACGGTTGCTGAACGGGGCCACTGCGGACATGCTGGTGAGAAAGCCGTCAGGGCGTGTGCGGATGTACGCGGTTGGTTCGATGTGTTGCTTGCCGCGCGTGAACAGATGCAGGCGCCAATTGCCCTTTGTCGACGGCCCCAATCCAATGGACAGGTTCTTGTCGGGATTACCGTTCTCCACGTCTTCGGAGTTGAGGTGAATGGTTTTCTTGGCGCCCAGCAGAAGCTCCGCAAAGCTGTATTCCCCGGCATCATCGTAGCCTTCAATCGCCACCAGCGCCTCTTCGTCAGAGTGGTTGATGATGCGAACGAAACTCTCCTGACGGACGCCCGATGCCGAATGTTGAGTGGTGTTGGAAGCGGACAGGAACAGCGGCAACAGGTGGTGCTGGGCCAACGCGGTGCCGCTGCTAACCAAAAGACCGCTCGCAGCGATCATGACCTTCGCCAGTCGCCGATTTGTCATAGTGCCGTTCTCCTAGCTTTGTAGTCAAAACTGTCAACGATTTGTGAAACGACTGAATTCATGGAACGGGTGCATGTTAGTGCATCCAACCGCGAACTCCACAACACTTGCTGCTGAAGATTCAGAGTAAGGCAGGGCACACAAGCACTGAGCGCCCCGTTGCGGCGATGCCAGCCGCATCATCGGTAGAACTCGATAAAGAAACGCACGCTGCCCAGGGGTTCGACTTCGTGCCGAACCTCCGGCTCCACGATTCCGGGATTGCCGGCGTTCAGCGTGGCCTCGCCCTCCGGCGATTCGAGAACTCGATAAAGCAACCGTCCCTCCAAAACCGTTATCCGACCCCAGACCCCGGCTTTCGTCCGATGGGATCTTCTGAGTCCCGCCGGGATGGTCGCCTCGGTGAACTCCGGTGTGCGCCGGTAGAACTCGACGCCGGGAGGCAGGGACTTCATTAGCTCTCAACTGGCTGTTCTGGGGCACCCTCATTCTAGTCCATGCCGAACCCTTCCCACTTGCGTTGCTTTGCCAGCAATGGAGGGTGTAGGGTTTGCGGCAACCCAACTGTTTTGTTGATGTCGCAGCGCAAGGAGAGAACATGGCGGCGTCGGTGGCGCTATTCATGACGCTCGTTGGATTGCTGGCGACGGCCTGCTCTCTGACCCCGCCTGCCCCGGTCTCCGAGGCGGCGTTGGTTCGTTCGGATGACCTCGTTGAAGCCGGGGCGCAGCGCTGGCCCGAATCGCTTGAGTGGTGGAAGTCCTTCGCGGACCCGGTGCTCGACCGGGTCATGGAGACGGCGCTCGACTCGAGCTTCGATCTTGCCGAAGCGGTCGCCCGCGTCGATCAGGCCCGAGCCCGGGCTCGCATCGCCGCCGCGGCGCGCTTTCCGACGGCGCAGGCGTCGCTTGGCGTGAACCGCTTTGATGCGCCGACCAACGCCGGCTTGGGCGCTCAGCTTGATGAACTCGGGCTGGGTTCCGATGTGACCGAGGCGTTTGGCTTCACGCTGCCGGACCGGCTCGATCTGACCACCTATTCGCTGGGCGCGGACTTCGCCTACGAGGCTGACTTCTGGGGTCGCCACCGCAATGCGGCGTTCGCGGCAGGCGCGGAGCATCTGGCCTCCGAAGCGGACTTTCAAGCCGCGCGCATCGGGGTGCTTGCCGAAACGGTTGCGACCTACCTCGAGATCGTCGATTTGCGCTGCCAGCGGCGCTTGGCCGGCGAAATCGCCGGGATTTTCCAAGAGCGGGCATCGCTGGCGGCGGTCGGCTACGAAAGGGGCCTGAGCGACATTCGCGATCTCTATGCCGCCGAGCGCGCCTTGGCCGAAGCGCAGGCCGAACTGCCGCGCATGACAGGTCGCTTGGCCGACGCAGAAGGGCGGCTCTGGATCCTGCTCGGCGGGCATCGTCCTGACCTTGAGCGTCTGCTGCCCGATGCGTTCGAACCGGATGCGGCGTCTGCCCCGGCTCCGGCGGGCATCCCAGCCGACCTGCTGGCGCAGCGGCCCGACGTCAGCGCCGCGCGGCAGCGGATGGAGGCTGCCCGCTTCGCGGTTGGGGCCCGCCGGGCGGCGTTGCTGCCTTCGCTGTCCCTGTCCGGTTCCATCGGCTTGCAGGCCACTGAATCCGGCGACTGGTTCGATCCGGATCAGTGGTTCGAGAATCTGAGCGCCAACCTGCTCCTGCCGGTGTTCCAAGGCGGTCGACTGCGCGGTAACGTGGCGCTTGCCGAAGCCCAACTCGCCGAGGCCGGGGCGGCGTTCGGGCGATCCGTCGTGACTGCCGTCAACGAGGTGGAGGCCGCATTGGCCGGGTTGGAGAGCAGCGCTCGCCGCGTTACGCTGCTGACCACACTCTTGGAAGCGGCTTCCGCCGAGGCGGCGCTGCAGGAGCGGCGTTACCTGGCTGGCGTGGCGGACTACGGGAACTACTTGGGGGCTCGGCAGCTTTTGGTCAGCGCCGAATCGGCACTGGCGGGCGGCAAGCGCGACCTCGGGTACGCACGCTTGGCCTTGCACCGGGCGCTTGGCGGTACTTGGACCACGCCGCACTAAGGAGTGCGGGGGAGGAATAGCATGGGCAGACGCATAGGTTACTTCATTGCCGCCGCCATCATCGTCGGCGCCATTGCCCTTGCCGTCTTCCTGGTGTCGCTCGCCCCGGAACCCGAACGCCGGGAGCCGCCGTCGCGCATTCCCTATGTCGAAACCGCCGCCATCGTCCCAGGCTCCGGGGCCATTCCCGTTTACGGCGCTGGCACCGTGCGGCCAAGCGCCGAAATTGACATTGCGCCGCAAGTGGGCGGCCGAGTGGTCTGGGTCGATCCGGGGTTTCGCAGCGGCGAAAGGGTCGTGGCGGGGCAGATGCTGTTTCGCATTGAGGAGGCCGACTACCGAACTCGCGTGCGTGAGGCCGAAGCGGCTCTGGCCGACCGCAAGGTGGCCTTGCTGCAAGCCCGGGAAGATGCGGCAATCGCCCGCGCCGAGTACGAGCGCTATTCCAGCCGACAAGACGCAGCCGGAGTGGCGAGCGCACTGACCCTGCGCGAACCGCAGCTCAATGCGGCCCAGGCGGCGCTGCTGCGGGAGGAGGCCAGGCTCGCCGAAGCGAACTTGGCGCTGTCGCGAACCCGGATTGAGGCGCCCTTTGATGGCTTCGTGCGCGAGGAGTCGGTCGCCTTGGGCCAACTGGCGGTGCCGGGCCAGCCCGTGGGGCGCTTGTTTGCCGCCGATGCCGCCGAAGTGGTCGTTCCCCTGTCCGATGCCGACGCGGCGCTGATTCCGGGGCTATGGACCACGGAGGACGGGGAGGTCTCCGCCCGCGTGGTCGCCGACTACGGCGGCATTCGCTACGCTTGGCCGGGCTATGTGGACCGGGCTGAGGTGTCGCTCGATGAGCGGACCCGAACCATCGATGTGATCGTGCGGGTGCCGGATCCCTTCGCGGCTGGCGAACCGCTCGAGACGGCTGGCGATCCGCTCGGCGATCCGCCGCTGCTGGTTGGGAAGTTCGCGGAAGTGGAAATCAACGGGCTGGCACCGGACAGCTATTTCCGGGTTCGGCGCGCAGCACTGCAGCCCGGCAACCAAGTTTGGGCGGTGGGGCAGGATGGGATCGTGCGGATCGTGCCGGTGCAGGTTCTGCAACGCGGCAACGATGAGGTCTTCGTGACCGGGGCGTTCAATCGCCGTCAGGCGGCGATCATCGGTGGCTTGCAGTTCGCCACCGATGGCATGGCCGTGCGTACCGGGGGCTCTGCGGCCCCATAAGCGAGGACGGCGCCTAAGCGAGCGAGCGGGCCAAGGAGCGTTCTGATGACACAAGCAGTTCAATTGCGGCTTGCCGAAGAGTTGATGCTGTTGATGCTCAACGAGGAGAGCGGCTACTTGGAGATGGTCCCGGGCTGGGATTTCGCCTGCGTCATGGCAGGCGCCGTGATCGCCGGCCTCTCCCTCGAAGGTCGCGTCGACACCGATCTGGATTCGTTGCGGGTGCTCGACTCAACGCCAACGGGAGACGAATTGCTTGACCCGACCTTGGCAGCACTCGGCGGGTCCGAGCGCAGCGCCAACGCCCAGTATTGGATCGAGAGGATTGCAGCCAGCGGCGCCGACGAAATCGTCAACACATTGCTCCACGGCCTGGAGCGAAAGGGCATCCTCGACCACGAGTCCGGCGGGTTCTGGACCCTCTCGCCTGCGGTCTCGCGGTCGCACTCCTACACCGCCGAGGACGGCACGACACGATTGGAGGCCAAGGCTCGAATCCTGAATTTGCTCTTCGAGCCCGACATTCCAGATCCCAGGGATGCCATCTTGGTTGGCCTCATGCATGCCTGCGACGGCTTCCGCCTCGTTCTTGCCCCGGAGGAGTACGACGAGTGCCTCCATCGCATCGAGGCCCTCACCCAACTCGATCTAGTCGGACGATCGGTGTACCAGTCAGTCCGGGAGAGCGCCTATCGACCACTGACGCGTCGCGTCGTGCCCGCCAAGCCAATCCCCAAGCTGCGAGCCCGTGACCTGTGGCGGCAGCGAGATTTCCGCACCGGCAACATCCCCAAGGCACTGCACGGCATTCACAAGGAGTTCGGTTCCGTGGTGGAAATGCCCATGCGCAGGGGCGGAAAGCGCACCGTTGCCGTTCTCGGTGTGGAGGCTAATGAATGGGTAAACCGACAGGGCCGCTTCTATCTGCGCTCCAAGGACTACATTCAGGGCCTTGAGGAGATCTTCGGGGCGTCTCGGACCCTGCCGGGTGCGGATGGCCCGGAACATCACAAGTTGCGCAAGTCCTTGCGCAGTGCCTATTCACGGGCGAGTCTGACGGCACGGCTGCCGGACCTCATCCGCCACTGCAAGGACAGCATCGGCCGTTGGCAGCAGGGCGACGTGTTTCGCGCTTCAGCCACCTTCCAAGACCACATCAGCAGCCAGGTCTCGCACCTTGTGATGAGTTTGGACTGTTCCGAGTACAGCGAAGAGTTGATCGCCTACGAACACCGTGCCCTGATCACGCACGTGATGGGGGCGTTGCCCAAGTTCATGCTTAAGACACCGAAGATGCGGCGGGCGCGCCATCACATTCCGCGGCTGGTTAGGGAGATTCACGCATCGCACACCGCTGCCCAGCGCGCTGGCCTGGAGCCAGACATCGCCGACGCGATTCTGAAGCTGCACCGATCGGACCCGCAGCTCCTGCCCGAAACAGATATCGCATTTCCCTTCGTCGCCGCCATGGTGGCAAGCATCTATCTCGGCAGTGCGCTCGGCTTTGCGGTTTATGCCATGGTCAGCGACCCGGACATCTACGAAGGCGTTCGCCGCGAGGCCGATGCGTTGTTCGGCAACGGACGCGAGCCTGCGCCTGCGGAATTCAACGCCTCCAGCATGGATGTGACCCACCGGCTGTTTCTTGAGTCCGAGCGCATGTACCCGGTGATCCCTTGGCAGTTCCGGACAGTGATGAACCGCTGTGAGATCAACGGCTTCGAGTTGCCAGCTGAGACCCAACTGTTGATATGCCAGACCGCGTGCCACTATTCGCCTGAGCACTTCCCCGATCCCCTGAGGTTCGACATCGACCGCTATCTGCCGGATCGTTGGGAGCAAACGACGTCGAGCGCCTATGCGCCCTATGGCTTAGGCACCCACACTTGCCTCGGCCACCGCTGGGTGGAGCTGCAAGTGCCGGTGAACCTCTTGCTGATCGCCCACCACCTCAATCTTGAGATCGAGCCCGACAACTATCGGCTCCGCATCAACCCTTTCCCCACCTCTGCCCCCAGCCGGAAGCTCAAGTTGCGGGTAGCGGAAGTGAGGAACCCTGTTTAGTGCTCTGTCAACCCACTAGGCCCCGGTCCAGCAATTCTCATTTTGTCGGAGCGAGGGCATCTTGCCCTCGAAATGAACCAGGAATCCCATCGAGGGCGGGACGCCCTCGCTCCGGGGAGCTTCGCCTGACGCAACGAAAAAGCCAAAATGAGAATTGCTGGCCCCGGTCGTTTCATCCGGGCTTGCGCGCCAGAAAACAGTACAGCGGGGTGAAGATCCCCGACTCGCCTCCCTTGACGTACGCATCGGCCGTTTGATCCATCAGTTGCACAACTGCGGCTGAGCCACGTGGAAAGGCCCTAAGCGCTTCGGCCAGCCGCAGGGAGCCGATCATTGCTTTGCGGCCCCAAGGGGTGCGGCGGAAGGCGCTCCTCAAGGTGCCGCGACGGCCCGCCATCGGCTGATACCAAGGCGTGCTCGGGCCTTCCTGCACGCCGAGGTCGCTCGCCTCGACGATCTCGAACCCCACTGCCTCCAACGCGTTGTTTACGGCCGTGAACGTGGCGATTTCGCGCAGCGCTATGCCCAGCATGAGGTCTTTCTCGACCGCCCGGTGGTAGCCGTTGTTGGGATCGAATGCAGCGGTCAAGCACATCTCCTGGCCCCAGAACAACGCGCCCGGTTTCATGACGCGAAAGATCTCCGCAAATGCGCCTTGCTTGTCCGGCGCATGGCATGTGGACTCGATCGCGTATGCCCCATCGAACCTGTTGGCCTCGATGGCGCTCATGTCCATGAAGCTGCACTGCAGATACTCAGCCATGTGGTCGAGGTCGGCTGCGACGTTCAAACGCTTGGCCTTTTCGAGTTGCTGGCCATTGTTGTTGATGCAGAAGACGCGCGCACCCGACTCGCGGGCCACGCGACGCATTGGCCCACCGAAGCCGCAGCCGACATCGACAACCCGCATTCCCTCGCGCAGTTGCAGGCGGTCGATCATCAAGCGCTGATGGCGGAGGATGGAATCCTCCAGCGTCTCGTCTGGCGTCAGCGGCGCGAAGTGGAGTGACTCGTTCCAGCCGAACTGCATGAACTCACTGCATAGGTCGTAGTAGGCGTTGACCGTCTCGGTGTGGTCGTAGTCTCCGCCGTCGTCAGCAGCCCGCTTGCTTGCTTCCAGCCATCCGGAGAAGCGTGCTACGCGGCCTTTTACGTTCCAGCCGCGGTACGCCCGGGCGAGGTTGCGGGGTAGGGCGTTTAGCATTCTGTGGTCCTTGGCATCTAGTTGGTCGAAGCTAGGGGAATGGTGCGGGCGGAACGGTCGAGAAAGTTGAGGCGGATTGTGTAGAGCGCGGGAATCAACATCATCAAAATGGCCGTGGTGATGGCGATGCCGAAGCCGAGTGATGCCGCGAAGGGGCGCAGGTACTGCGCTTGGATTGCCTGTTCCAGAATCAGTGGCGTGAAGCCGAGGAAGGTGGTCACGGAGGTTAGCATGATGGGCCTGAACCGGCCTTTTGCGCCCTTGATGATCGCGGTGCGCGCGGGTGCTCCGTCCCGCAGCCGCTGGTCGATGAAGTCGATCATCACCAGCGAGTCGTTGACGACGACGCCGCTCAGGCCAAGGATGCCCAGGATGGCCGTGGTGGTGAAAGTGATCCCGAGCGCCAGGTGCCCCAGGATGACGCCGACGACGCCGAACGGGATCACCGCCATGATGATGAACGGTTTGGTGTAGGACCGAAGCGGAATGGCCAGCAGGACGAACATCACGAGCATGGCGATCGCGAAGCCGCGATAGAGCGCATCCAGCGAGTCGAGTTGCTGCTGCTGTTCGCCGCCCATTGTGTACGTCAAGTCGGGGTTCGCCGCAGTGAGTTCCGGCAGCAGCGAATCGACCAATATGGCATTGGCCTGGCCGCTGGTAATGACAGCTTGGTCCACGTCGGCGGTGACCGTGACCACACGCTGGCCATCCTTGCGCCGGATGACCGGCGGGGCGACGCCGGTATCCAGTGTTGCAACTTGGCCTAGCGGAACGTCCCCTCCCGCAGGGGTGCGAATCCGATACGCTTCGATGTCCGTGATCGCGTTCCGTTCGTCTTCCGGCAACCGCGCATACACCCGCACCTCGTCGCGGCCTCTCTGCACCCGATCGACCTCGGTGCCGAAGAAGGCGGCGCGCACCTGCATGGCGAGTGCTTGCTGGGTGAGTCCGAGGGTGCGCGCCTCGGGACGCAGCCTGAGCTGAAACTCCGTAACGCCGGGGGTGTGGTCCGAGCGCACGTCGAACACGCCGTCGATGCCGCGCAGGCTTTCGGCCACGCTGCTGGCGACCTGCACCAGCCGGTCCGTGTCGGGGTGCGAAAGCACGAGCTCGACGGGATTGCCGAGGTCAATGACCACGCCGCTGAAGGTGATGCCGCGCACGTGGGGCAGGAAGCCAACCTCTTCGCGCCACGCCTGCACGACTTCAGCGGTGGAGATGTTCCGTTGCTGAGCGCCGACGAGCTTGAACTCGATGGCGGCAACGTTGGCTTGGGGATTCCTTGTGGCTACGGGAGCAAGGCCCCCGCCTTCGCGGCGGGGTCCCTCGCCGACCGTCACAGTGACGCCTGTCACCAAGGATGACGCATCATCGCCCCGCTCGGCGGACAGAGCCTCAATGGCCCGTTGACCGGCTGCCTCGAGCGTCTTGGCGACCGCGAAAGTCCTCTGCGCGGTGGTCCCGTCCGGCATGTCGAGCCTCGCCGTGACGAAGTCGCCTTGTACGTCGTCGGCAAAGGTGGAGGGGACGATGCCGGCCGGCAACAACGAGACGCTGACGATGAAAAGCCCAATGGCCCCGGCCACCACCAGCGCAGGCTGGTCGGTCGCAAACTTCAGCGCCCGATCTAGGGGGCCGTCCACGAACTGCGCTAGGCGGCGGTCCACAACCTCTCTAGTGCGTGCGAAGAACCGGTCGATGCCGCCGGTCGGCACCCAATCGGGACCGTGCAGCCGGGAGAGGTGATTGGGCAGGATCAGCAGCGACTCGAACAGCGAAATGAGCAGCATGGCGATGATCATGATCGGCAACGCCCGCCAGATTTCGCCGATGCCGCCGGGTATGAAAAGCACCGGGGTGAATGCCACGATTGAAGTCAGGACGGCAAACGTCAGCGGCACCTTGATGCGGCGCGCACCGCGAATCGCCGCGATGACACCGGGGGTGCCCCGCTGGCGTTCGAGATGAATGTGCTCTGCCACGACGATGGCGTCATCGACGATGATGCCGATGGCCAGCACGAACACGAACAGCGAGACCGTGTGGAGCGGGACGTCGAACGCCAGCATCACGGCTAGGACGCCAATGAACGCCGTGGCCAAGCCGACAACCACCCAGGCCGCGAGGCGGATTTCCAGGAACAACGCCAGCGCGACCAAAACGAGCAACAAGCCCATGCCGCCGTTTTTCAGCAGCAGATCGACGCGCTCGTCGTAGGTCTGCGACTCGTCGTTGAGGATGTCCACCCGCACGCCCTCCGGGAGCGACGGGACGATGACGTTCGCAACCTGTTCCTGCACGGCCGTGGCCACCTCCATGACATGCTCGCCGGCCATCCGCGAGACCTCCACAAACGCAGCGGGCTTGCCTTGGTGGCGGACGATCAGGTCCGCGTCCTCGAAACCGTCCCGGACCTGGGCGATGTCGCCGAGTCGGACGATGGTGCCATCGCTGCGGCTCAGGACGACGATGTTCTCGAATTCTCTTTGCACGTAGCGCTGTGCGACGGTGCGCACCCGAATCTGCTCTTGCGCGGTGTCGATCTGACCGGCAGGCAGGTCCATCGAGTTGCGGCGAATCGAGGCGGCGACGTCATCGAGGGTCAGACCTAGGGCGCGCAGTCGGCGCAGCGGTATCTCGATGGATATCTCGTAGTCTCGCACGCCGCTGGTCTCGACCATGGACACCGGTGGCAGCGACGCCAGTTCATCTTCGATCTGGTAGGCGAGTTCCTTCAGCGAACGTTCGGGGATGTCGCCATAGACCACCAGCCGGATGATGCTCTGTCGGCTGGTCATTTCCGTGATTACGGGGCGCTGGGCGCCCGCCGGAAAGGACTGGATGCGGGCGACCGCCGAATCGACTTCATCGAGCGCCTGGGGTATGTCGGTGCCCGTCTTCATTTCGAGCCTGACCGAGGCGACCCCCGGAGTGGCCAGGGACTTGACGGCACGGACGTCGTCAAGGGAACTGACCTGCTCTTCGACCTTGGCGATAATCGACTCCTCCACCTCCTCCGGCGTTGCGCCGGGATAGGCGATGGAGACTTCGATTTGGTTGAAGTGTATGGTTGGCCAGGATTCGCGCTCGAGCCCGGACAGGGACACGAGGCCCGCCGCGAGGATCAGAAGCATGAAAAGGTTGGCGGCAACATCGTTGCCAGCCATGTAGGCGATCGGTCCTTTAGGGTCCGCGGAGTGGTCGTCGTTGCCGTTCATGGCCTGTTGGGGCGCCCGGATGAGGCGCTGACAAACTCGCCTTCCATGACGGGCGCACCGGGAAAGCCCGGAACGTGACCGACGTGGAGGCCGGTATCCGGGCAATGTTCAACTACGGAAGCAAAAAACCGCATCAGCGAACACCCGATTTCCAATCGCCGGGGTGTCATTATAGAGCGGCGTTGGCTTTGTTCGCGCATTGCTGTCTCTGCTGTGCCCTAGCTCCATTAGCGCAGCAGGACAGGTCGCAATTCAACCCGCGGTTGCGATGAGCGACGCGTCCGCGATTCGACGATCGCTCGTGAGCAGAGTTGCGCCCAAAATGCGAGCGGTCGCCACCAAGATCCTGTCTGCTGGGTCGCGGTGGAAGGAATCCGGCAGGGCCGCCACTTCGGTGGCGATTGCCGGGGAAATGCCCTGCCTGCGAACAAGTGGCGGAGCGACGGCCGTTTCCAGCCACTCACGCAGCGGCAATGCCAGTCGAATGCGGCCTAAGCCTTGGAGCATTGCCACTTCCCAAAGGGAGATATCCGAGACGTGCAGCGGAGCATCCGCTGTGGCGGCTTCCACGACTTCCCGTTGCTGCGGCGAAAGCCGCATGGGATCGTTCAGCCACCAGATCAGCACATGGGTGTCCAGCAGAGCGGTCATCAACGGTTGCTTTCCCAGTGATCCTCCGGGACCACCGGGCCAACGATGTCGCCCACCACGGTCACGGTGCCCTTCAACCGCAGCTGGGGGTAGTGATCCGACGATTGGGTCGCTGGGCCAAGCTCCGCCACGGGCTGGCCGCGCTTCAGGATGACCACTCGCTCGCCACTTGATTTGACGCGGTCGAGTATGGAGAGGCAGCGGGCTTTGAAATCGGAGGCATTGATACGTTCCATAGGTGACTAGTATTGATGACCAGTCACCACAGTTCAACTGCCGCCCCGTTGGGACTCATCCATGGTTGCAGGGTATCTGACCATTGCTGCGGAGGAAAGGCGCGGCCCTAGAACCCTGTACAAATTGGACTATCCCAATCTCGAAGTGCGCCAGAGCCTTAGCGACGGGCTCCTGGGATACCTCACCGGCAGAAGGGAGGAGACAGCGGACCAAGGGATTGAACTCGGCTGCCTGCGGGCCGCCAATGACTTCGAGGGATTCGCTGATCGGCTCAGATCATTCTTCGCGGCAACACCCTACCGTTGGCAGGGCGCCAACAGTCCTGCCCGCCACGAGGCATGGTACGCCGGTTTGCTTTACGCCTGCTTCCGCACCATCGGCCTGGACCTGCGGGTGGAAGACTCCTCAGGCAAGGGCCGGGCGGACATGGCGGCGCTGCACGGCGGCGAAGTGTTCGAGTTCAAGATGGCTGATGGGCAGGGCAACGGCGATTCGGTGGCCGAGAAGGCCATTGAGCAGATACGGGAGAAAGAGGCTATGCCGAGAAGAACCGGGACCGGGGAGAGCCAATCCACCTCGCGGGCGGGAGGACAGGAACCTGGCGGCGGTTAAAGTGGCCCCGGCCTGATGGTTGGCGACCAAGGCGCTTTCTTCCTCCAGCCGTTTGGCCAGTCGATTCCTTAGCCGTCGTCGGTTCCGGTCGAGGGCCGGGTATGCCTAAGCAGCGCCATCGCTTCGGGTTCACCCACCCAGAGGTCGCGCATCTCGTCCCGGTAGAGCCAGGCCTGCTCCTTGCTGCCCAACGCGACCCCATATGGATCGATGCGGGGCTGGCGGGCCCGCTCCCGCATCAGGTGACGGCGCACTTCCGGCAATCGGTTCACCGCAAGCTGGGCGGCTTCGGACGCCTCGTCCATCCGGCCCAGTCGAACCAGTGCCAGAACCCGGCCGTAGGGCAGTTCCGGGAACATGTCGTCCTCGTAGCTCGAAGCTAGCAAAACCGCTCCTTCGTCGTCGCCCGCTCTTAGGTAGATATTCATGAGCGAGGTCCTCATTCCGTGGCTGTCGCTGGGGTTGAGCGCGATCAGGCGCTCCGCTAGGTACTGTGCCCGCTCGACATGCTCCTGCTCCATCGCCTGGAATTGGGCGCGCGCCAGGCAACGCAAAACAGGCCGGTTCCGGGCATCGGCCCATTCCAAGTACAGGTTGCCGGACGGGCCGGCTTCGCCGAAGGCCTGCTCTAGGATGCGAACGCCGCGTTCGACCAAGGGCACCTGCATCGCTTCCCGAAAACCCGCCGAACTGCGCATCGGGTGAAGCTCCACCGCGGTGGCGAGATCGTCCAGGACATCGATGCTGTCGAACGCTTCCGGATGACGATCCAGGAAACCCATCCAAGCATCCTCTTCGTTGGGATCCCAAGGGAACTCGGCTTGGCGCGGCACTTCGTTGATGGAGAACGGCTTGCCGGGCGAATAGATGGCGTGCCAGTCGGCTTCCAGAACCCGCAGCCGCTCCGGTGCCTGGAGCGTGAGATGCGCGTCGGAGGTTGCGTCGGATACCTCGTCAGGCGAACCGTCACCGTGCGCCAAGCTCCGGGCCTGTTCAAGCAGTTCGGGCGCAAACTCGCGGACGTCCTCCTCCGCTATGCCCATGCCGCGCAGTTGCCTCGCGATGCCCGCCCCAAGTTCGCCGCTCGGATCGAGCGCCGGCACTGCAGCGACTTCGTAGCGGGGCAGCGGGCGCTTGACGATGTTCGGCAGCGCCTCGAGCAACCGTTGGCCCGCTCCGCCGGTTGCCTCATTGAACGTTGCCGCCATGGCCCGGTGGGGATCCTGAGCAGCCGCCGTCAGGAAAGCGATCACGCGGTCGTTTTCCTCGGCGTTGCGCTTGCCTAGGCGCTTGCGCCACACGCGGGCGCTCTCCCGCGCCCGCTCGGGCTGGTGTTCGGCCATCAAAAGATGAATTTCCAGCAAGGCGATCAGCGGGTCGCCGGGCGTGTCGCGCTGCGCCTGGCGAAAGGCCTCCCAAGCACCGTCGCGGTCGCCCCGTTCGATGCACAATATGGCCATGCGCTGAAAGGCTAGGGAGCGCAACTCGGATCGGGGCGCTTCCGCGACGATCCGTTCGATCAGTTCCGCCTTCTTCCGCGACCAGCCCGCATCGCCGTACAGGTCGCATAGCAATGAAAGGGCACGACCGTACTGGTGCCCCGTGCCGGCGAGCGTGCTGGCGAACATTGGCTCCAAGAAGCCGATGGCCTTGCGGGTATCACCCAGGAACTTGGATTCGTGGGCCGCATCGATGAGGCTTTCGACGGGCGCGCGTCCGACCGCGACGAGTTGCCTACAGTCCCGCTGAGGCAGTGCATCGAGCACGGCTGGCCAGAGATCGTCCGAACTTATGGCTGGCAAGGTCGAAAAGCGGGCGCAGCAGTGTTTGTACTTCAGGCCGGAGCCGCAAAAGCACGGTGCGTTGCGGCTTGGCTTAGGCAGCGGCTGCGGCCTGAAACCGTTGTGCGGCGCGGGGGTTGCCCCCCAAAGCGAACGGCCGAGCTGCACGGCTAGGGCCTTCGTCTTGCCTGCCTCCAGCGGCAGGCGCGCCAACAGGCGTTGCCGATTCACCTCGTCACTGAACCAAGCGAGAAAACCGTCAAGATCGCCCGTCCCGACGATTCTCTTGACGGCCGCTTCGACAAGTTCGTTCCACACATCGTGCGGCAGAAAATCCTCTTGCATTGACCTGCTTCCCGGATGGCCGACGGAATCGACTCCCAAAGTATATGCGTTTCCCGTTGCCCGTGGCACACACACTCAGCCCGCCTGTCAAAGCAAATTCCCAAGGTCGCTGGCAGGACAAGACTTGGCCTTCACTTTTTCTGAGTTTCCCTGTACATCCCGTATCCCTTTGACGGGAAGGCCAGCTTCATGCTCATGGGTTCAGGGCATCGCAGGGCTCTTGTCGCGGGTTGCCTCTGGGTGCCTTTCCGCTGGCCTAAGCGGGATGACTACTCCGCCGAAACATCCGCCGCACCTGGCGTCGCTTCTCGTGGAATATCGAATAGGCCTTATCGGAGGTGCGCCGTAAACTCCCGCACTGTCAACCCCACGTCCCGGGCGATACGGCGCAAGAGGATCGGTGATATGTCACGCCCACCATGCACAGGCACCGTGGTCGCCCGTCCGTCCGAATGGCGGAACTGCTTGTGCGAGCCGCGTTGCCGAACCTCCTCGAAACCGAGCGCGGAGAGCACGGCTATGACCTCTCTCGGTTTGAGGACGGGGACCGACGACATCCGCTCTCAAGCGACCACGACGACCTGGGTGCCGACAAACTCGCCTTCCATGACGGGCGCACCTTGGTCGAGGATCAAGGCAATGACTTCCTTGAGATTGTCATTGAGCTCCTCAAGCGTCCCGCCTTGGCTGTGGGCACCGGGAAAGCCCGGGACGTGACCGACATAGAGGCCAGTATCCGGACAATGTTCCACTACGGAAGTAAAAACTCGCATTGGTGAACACTCGATTTCCAATCGCTAGGCTTTCATTATAGTGCGGCTGGTCCGGTCGAAACACTCTCTGTGCCGTTGCCAACTCCGCCGTTGCCAACAGCAATGAGTCGAATCGAGCTGTGGAATTTCGGTAACATGCGGCCTTTCGATTGCACGGGAAGGCGGTCAAACGTCGGGCCGAACTTCACCGGCAGTCGGCTGACCGATTGGAGCGCGCCATGCCCTGGACCGAAGACAGCGAACTCATCATCGAGCAGATCGAGATCGGCCCGATGCAGAATTTCACCTACTTGGTGGGTTGCCGCTCGACCCGCGAGGTGGTGATCGTCGATCCGGCTTGGGACATCGACCGCCTGCTTGCGCACGTGGCGGAAAAGGACTACCAGCTTACCGGCGCCCTAGTCACCCACTACCATCCCGACCACATCGGCGGTTCGTTCGCCCGCAACCAGATCGAAGGCTTGGCCGAGTTGATGGCCAAGAGCCCGGTCAAGGCCTATGCGCACCGTGCGGAAGTGGGTGGCGTGAAGAAGGTCACGGGGCTTTCCGACAGCGACATCGCGGCGGTGGATTCCGGCGATGTGCTCAAGGTGGGCGAGGTGGAGGTGGAGTTTCTGCACACGCCGGGCCACACCCCGGGCTCCCAGTGCTTCCGCATCCGCAACACGCTCGTTTCAGGCGATACCCTGTTCATCAACGGCTGCGGAAGGGTGGACCTGCCCGGCTCCAATTCCGAGGACATGTACCACAGCCTGCAAAAGCTCAAGGCCCTGCCCGACGACACGCTGCTGCTGCCGGGCCACAACTACGGGCACGTCCCCAATGCCACCATGGGCGAAACCCGGCGTCAGAACACCTACCTGGCGGTCAAGGACATGGCGACTTGGCGGATGTTCATGGGCTAACGCGGCGATGCCTCAGACCGACGACAAGGTGGTCGCCGGGCGCAATAGGAGATTTGTGTGACAACTTTGCCCCGCGATCAAGAAAACTAGCCGGGGGAAACTCTATGAACACAGGGGAGTTCACGGGATTCGAAGTCGCCTTGCGCAAGCCGGGCATCGCTTGGCTGCAGATAACTTGAGCGCCGTGGTCACCTACCAATCCGCCGATGGCGTGGCCACGGTCACCATCGACCGGGCGGAGCGCATGAACGCCTTGGACGAGGCCGTGGTTCAGGGCCTGGGTGCCGCTTGGCGCCGGTTTGCCGACAGCGACGACCGGGTGGCCGTGCTGTGCGGCGCTGGCGAGCGCGCCTTTTCGGTGGGTGCCGACGTCAAGTCACCGCCCCGAGAGCTGTGGCAGGGCGTGCCCGGCATCGGCGTGGCGCTCGACAAGCCGGTCATTGCCGCGGTTCACGGCTGGTGCATAGGCGGCGCCTACGTCATCGTGCAGATGTGCGACCTGGTGGTTGCGGCCGACAGCGCGGTGTTCAAGTACCCGGAGGCCCAACTGGGCTTCACCGGCGGTTTGATCGCCAGCGCCGTGGCCCGCATTCCGCACAAGGTGGCGATGGAATTCATGCTGCTTGGCGAGGACTTCGATGCCGGGCGGGCCTTGCAGGCCGGCATGGTGAACAAGGTCGTGCCCGCTGGCGAGGAGCTCGATGCGGCCCGCGCATGGGCGGGCGTGCTGGCCAAGTCGGCGCCGCTGGTGGTGACCACCCTCAAGTCGCTGGCCATGCAAACCCTCAACAAGAGCCCGGCGGAGGCTGGGGCGCTGGCGCGGGAGAAGCTGCTGCGCGTCGCCAAGAGCGAGGACGGCACCGAGGGCGGCCGAGCGTTTCGGGAGAAGCGCACCCCCGTTTTTCGTGGGCGTTGAGCGGGCGAGATGACCGAAGGGACAGCACGGATAGTCGCCTGCCCGAATTGCGGAAAGGCGGCCAAGTGGACGACCCGAAACCCGTTTCGCCCGTTTTGCTCCGAACGCTGCAAGCTGATCGACTTGGGCGAATGGGCCAGCGAGCAACATGTGATTCCCGGCAGCGAGGTCGATGAGTTCATGGGCAGCGAACTGGAAGGGTCCAATCGAGACTAGGCGTCAGACAATTGCGAGGGCGGTAGCCGGGCGCAATAGTTGGCTAATTTGACAATCTTGCCCCGCGATCAGGGAAAATAGCCGGATTCCACGGGGTAAGGGAGCTCCGCCTATGGAAATCTGGACCGCGGCCACGCCGAACGGCTGGAAGGTCAGCATCATGATCGAGGAACTGATCGAAGCGGGCGTTGACCTGCCGGCGGTTCAGGTCCGCAACATCAACTTGGCGGCCGGGGAGCAGTTCACCCCGGAGTTCACCGCCAAAAACCCCAATCAGAAGATCCCGGTGCTGATCGACGGCGATCTCAGCATCATGGAAAGCTGCGCCATTCTCCAGTACCTCGCCGAAAAGCACCCCACGGACTTGCTGCCCAGCGGCCCAGCCCGTTGGGACGTGCTGCAGTGGCTCTATTGGCAGGCTGCCAACGTGGGTCCGGTGTTTGGCAACAAGCTCAGCTACACCCGTTACATGGATGACGTGGGCCCCGAGTTGAAGGCGCATCCGCTGGAGCGCTTCGGCAAGGAGGGACGGCGCTTGGTGGCGGTGCTGGGCGCCCGGCTCGAAGGGCGGGACTACGTTTGCGGCGATCAGCTCACCATCGCCGACATCGCCCTCTATCCGTGGGTGCGCGGCTGGAAGTGGAGCAAGATCAACATCACCGACCAGCCCAATGTCGAGGCTTGGGTGAAGCGGGTGCGGGCGCGGCCCGCAGTGGAGCGCGGCCTGGGCTGGGGGGTGCCCAAGGATGAGATCGATCAATGGAGTGCGGAGCGCAAGGCGGCCTACGCGAAGTCCGGCGCCCGCATCGCCAACAACGCCCAATTGCGAACGGAGGTTTGAGATATGAACATTGAAGGCTCTTTCGTGCGAGGGGCGCACCCCTCGCGCTCCCCGGCTGAAGGCTCCTGCGACACCCGCTTCGAGCGGGTGCGCGATGCGTTTGAACGCAACTTCACCGAACGGGGGGATGTGGGCGCGAGCTTCGCGGCCACCTTGGAGGGCGAGTACGTGGTGGACATCTGGGGTGGCCACCAGGATGCCGGGCGCACCCGGCCCTGGGCCGAGGACACCATCGTCAACGTGTTCTCCACCACCAAGACCATGACCTTCATCGCGGCGTTGATGCTGGCCGACCGGGGCCAGTTGAACCTTGATGCGCCGGTTGCCGACTACTGGCCGGAGTTCGCCGCCAACGGCAAGGAAGGCGTGCTGGTGAGGCACTTGCTGGCGCATTCGGCGGGGGTGCCCGGCTTCAGCCGCCACTTCTCCGCGGAGGACCACTACGACTGGTCCTTGGCTTGCGCGGACTTGGCCGGCCAAGCGCCCTGGTGGGCGCCGGGCAGCCAGAGCGGCTACCATGCCATCACCCAGGGCTACCTGATCGGCGAAGTGGTGCGGCGCATCACCGGCTCATCCTTCGGCGCCTTCTTCAAGGCGGAGGTCGCGGACGTGGTGGGCGCGGACTTCCGCATCGGCACAGGCCCCAGCCACTTCGACCGGATCGCGGAGATGATCCCTTCGGCGGAACCCGCGCCGATCCTGGAAATGGACTCGGACACCATACCGGGCCGCGTGTTCTCCAACATCGAGGTCATTGACGCGGTCAACACCCCCGGCTGGCGCCAAGCGGAGATTCCTGCTGCCAACGGCCATGGCAACGCCCGTTCGGTGGTGCGGGCGCAAACCGCCATGGCCAACGGCGGACGCGCCTTCGGCAAGGAGTTGCTGACGGCGGATGGTTGCCGAACTGCCCTCAATGAGCAGACCAACGGCATCGATGCGGTGCTGGGCATCCATGTGCGCTACGGCATGGGCTACTCCGTGGGCAGCGATGAAATCGCCATGGGGCCGAATCCGAACATCCTGTGGTGGGGTGGGGCGGGCGGCTCCACCATCGTCATCGACACCGACGCCCATCTGTGCTTCTCCTACGTCATGAACCAGATGGACAACTACATTTTGGGCGACCCGCGCGG
>JAPPIX010000222.1 GCA_028820495.1 Gammaproteobacteria bacterium | reverse complement strand
GCGCCGCCGCCTCCGGCACGCCGTCCAGAGGATCGGCGCCCCGCCGCCAAGGGTGCAGGCCGTCATGGATCACCACCGGCAGCACCAGCGGCGTCCCGCCCTCCCGCGACCCTGCCCCCTCCCGGCGCAGCGCCTCCAGGCCGCGCTCCACGTACTCCCGGACCCGCGCGTCCATGTCAGCGTCAGCGCTGGACTGGAACTCCTCCGGGATCAGCAGCCAAGGCGGCTCGCCCCTCTCCGCCGCGCTTGGCTGGAAGCGCACCCGCCAAGCCTGGTCGCCGACCCGCTGGCTGAGGCCGGGGTCGGCGTGCTCGGCGCTGACCCGCTCCAAGGATTCGAGGTCGAGGAGGTGGACCCATCCCTGGGCGACGATGCGCAGGACGTCGGCCTGCACCGGTGGCAGGGCGAAGAAGAGCTTGCTGAGGGCGTCGTGCTCCATGCCCCCATGATGGCGGGCGGCACGCGGTTTTTCTGTAGGCGATGACGCTTTTTGCGCCTTGCCATCTGGGCGGCTGCGCAGGGCCGCAACCCCATGAATGAGTTGGGCTTTCCGGGTTGGGCCGGCCGGGCTTGCCTTGGCGCAGCGACCCGGCTGCGGCGGGAACCAGCGATCTCGCACAGCCGGCCGGGACAAAGTCTTGCCGCAGGTCCCAACGTTCAGTTGGAGTTCAGCTAAACATGCCATTGTGATGCGGTTCGCTTCAGGCGCACTCAAGGCGCATAACGCTGGCCGGACAAAGAAGGAAAAGTAAAGGTGGAAACAAATGGGCTGAACGCGGGCGAAGCCGCGAACGGTGATCGGGTCGTCAACGCGGACATGGGGCCGCTGGTCAAAAAGCTGAGAGGCATTCGCGATGGGTTGACCAAGGGCTTGATGGAACGCGACTTGGCCGTCCGGTTGGGGCTGCTCGCGGCGCTGTCCGGCGAGCACCTGCTGCTGCTCGGCCCGCCCGGAACCGCCAAGAGCCTCGTGGCGCGCCGGCTGCGGCTCGCGATCCGGGAAGGGACGTACTTCGAGCGGTTGCTGACGCGGTTCTCCGTGCCGGAGGAACTGTTCGGCCCGCTGTCGATTTCCGGGTTGCAGGAGGATAGGTACGAACGGCTTACGCAGTCGTACCTCCCGGCCGCGTCCATTGCGTTCCTGGACGAGATATTCAAGGCCAACAGCGCGATCCTGAATTCGCTTTTGACCCTGCTCAACGAGCGCGTGTTTCACAACGGCGCGAAAGCGGTTCAGACGCCGCTTGTAGCGGTCATTGGCGCCAGCAATGAACTCCCGGAGGGAGAGGAGCTCGATGCGCTTCTCGACCGCTTCCTCCTTCGCCTTCATGTCGGGCCCGTTTCCGGCAAGGCGTTCCCGCAACTGATGACGTTGAGCGGCGAGGGAGACCCCGAATTGGCGGACGACCTGAAGCTGACGTCGGAGGACCTCTCGCGGATACAGACGGCGGTCGACCAAGTGAGGATTCCGGAGGGCGTCCTAGCGATGCTCGGCGATCTCAGGGAATGGTGCATCGCGGAAGGAATTCGGGTCTCCGACCGGCGCTGGCGGAAGGTCGCGAAGCTGCTCAGGACCTCGGCTTGGACCAACGGACGGGATTCGGTAGGAGACTGGGACTGCTGGCTGCTCCAGCATTGCTTGGGTGAACAGGAGGAGGACCGGAGCAAAGTGTACGAGTGGTACGCCTCACGGGTGGGCGCGGTGGCCGCACAGCCGGAGCAGCTCATCCGCCTGGTCTGCGCGTGGGAACGTCGGCTCAAGCAGCATCGCCAAGACGAACGGGTTAGGAAGAATGAGAGTGGGCAGCGGCTCTATGTGAGTGGCGATGGCGGCGAGACGACGGCCCAGGAAGGGCCAGCGTATCGTGACGGGGAACCGCTGTTCCTAGGGCCGAAATCCGTGCGGTACTACCCAAACGAGAGAGTGGATCGCACGAACGGAGGCAAGGGATTCACCAAGACTGAAATCAAGGACATGATGCAGCGTGGCGGGTATGGCTCCAGTCAAGGCCGCATCAGCGAGCACGTCAAGGATACGGACAACCGGTTCACGGCCAAGCACGAACCCGCTTTGGAGCCAATGGCCTATCCCCGCGTCCAGATCGAACAATTCCTGGCGGACCTGAAGGATGTGCGCGAAAGGGTGAGTGCGTTCCGGGAAGGTTTGTGGGAAGAACGGGTGCGCGCGTGGGCTGCGGTCGCCGAAGTCTTCGGTGATCTGGGGATGCTGCTGGGGCGTGGGTGGGACCTTACACTCGGCATCCTGCGACATGTGGGCTGGCGGGAGATAACGGCACTTCGGCAGTTGCTGGAACAACTACCGCAGCTTCGGGAGATCGTCCAGTCGCTGGGACGCCTGCAGGAAACCGACTCGCAGGAAACCGACGAGAGCGTGGCGGATCGATTGTTCGGGCCAGTGCGCCGTTTGGAGGAGGAATTGCGTTCGATCCGCGCGCCGCTGGTTCCAGAGGAGACCAAGGGGATCGAACTCAGCGATGTGATTCCGCGGATGCTGCCTTCCGAAGCCGCAATGCTGGGCCAACCGGTCCTGAAGTATTTGTGGCACGCGCGAAGGGCCGAGCGGGCCTTGCTCACGTATCGGGTCGAAGGTGTCGAGATCGGGCGGCCATGGGTCGAACGGGAAGATGTTGCCGAACGTCCGGCTCCCCGTCGGGGTCGGGGGCCGATCATGGCTGTGGTGGACACATCAGGTTCGATGCACGGGCCGCCTGAGACGGTTGCGAAAGCGCTGGTTCTGGAAGCGTTGAGAACGGCCCACGCGGAGCGGCGACGGTGCTACGTTTACGCGTTCAGCGGCCCGGGGCAGACCGCGGAGCATGAACTGGATCTGTCACCGGAAGGCATCGGGCGTCTTCTCGACTTTCTCGGCATGTCTTTCCACGGCGGCACCGATCCCAGAGAGGTGATGAAGCTCGTGGTGAAGCGTTTATCGGAACCGGCGTGGAGGAAAGCGGACATCCTGGTTGCGAGCGACGGCGAATGGCCGACGCCGCACGGTGGCGCGGTGTCGAAAGTGCGGTCGGCGAGGGAAGCCGGAACCAGGTTCCACGGGGTGCAGATCGGGAACCGGGGCGCCACCGGGCTAGCGGCGATCTGCGACCCGGTGCATGAGTTCGACGCCTGGGTGGACATCGCGTAAGGGAGCACCTTGACCGACAGCATGCAGTCCGCGCCCGCGCTTCGCCTCCAAGGCCGAAACGATCCCCCCGTCCGGCAGCTGGTCCAGAACGAAACCCAGACGCTCAAGGTCCGGCAGACGCAGACCAGACCTTCACTTCTTTTGACTTTCCCTATATATTCGCCGTCCTTTTGTCGGGGAAGCCACCTTCATGCTCATGGGTTCAGGGCATCGTAGCGCTCTTTTCGCGGGTTGCCTTTGGGTGCCCTTGATCGTCGTCCTGCTCGCCAGCTGCGCTAGGGGCGTTGCGCCGACGGCTCCTTTCAAGGTGGGCGGCGTGGAGGCCGCAGGCCTGGTGACCTTTCCCGTGGCCAAGCCCTTCCACGCCAGCCAGTCTTGGGAGCAGCGGCAGGCGGCGTTCGGCTGGCGGGTGCATGAGGCCCTCGGCATTCCCTTGGGTCGCGCCATTGAGTTCTCCGGCTGGATACTTGAGGCCGCCGACCGCCAGCAACTGGCGCCGGAGCTGATCGCCAGCCTCGTGTTCACCGAGAGCTCCTTTCGCAAGCGGGTTCGCTCGCCGGCGGGGGCCGTTGGCCCGACCCAGATCAAGCCCCGCTACTGGGCTGACTTCTGCGGCGTGCGCGACCTGTCGGACCCCGAGCGGAACATCCATTGCGGCGCCCAGGTGCTGGCCTATCTTGAGGAGCGCTGCGGCAGCATGGAATGCGCACTGGCCAGCTACAACGTGGGCTTCAATGCGCGGCAGCGCCCGTCCGGGCGGCGCTACGTCTCCCGAATCGAGCGCCACCGCTCGAAGTTCGACCAAGTCTAGAGCCTTCAGCTTGGGGTGCGCGAGGGGCCGCCCCTCGCAGGAAAAGAGCCTTCAGCTTGGGGTGCGCGAGGGGCCGCCCCTCGCAGGAGAAAAGCCTGCAGCCGCCCGCCTCGGGGCCGGTGAAACACCCGCACAAGGGCATGATATGATTCCCGCAACGTCGCCCCAAAGCACGGTCCATGGCCCGTCGCCTGCTTCCCATCGGCATCCAGTCCTTCCGCCGGCTCCGGGAGCGAGACTGCTACTACGTTGACAAGACCCCGCACATCAAGCGGCTCCTGGACATGGGCGACCACTACTTCCTGTCCCGCCCGCGCCGGTTCGGCAAGAGCCTGCTGGTCGATACGCTGCGGGAGCTGTTCGAAGGCAACGAGCCGCTCTTCAGGGGCCTCGACATCCATCAAGGCTGGGACTGGTCGGTCAGGCACCCGGTGGTGCGGCTCAGCTTCGACGGGAGCTACAGCGAACCGGGCAACCTCCACAGCAACGTCATCAGCCAGTTGGCGATGATTGAGCAGGATGCCGGCCTCGACCGGGCGCCATCGGCCCGCACCGGGCCCGACCGGCTCCAGAGCCTCCTGCGCCGCCTGCACCGGGCCACCGGCCAGCGGGTGGCGGTGCTGGTGGACGAGTACGACAAGCCGATCCTGGACGTCATCGACCGGCCCGAAATGGCCATGGCCAACCGGGACTACCTGCGCGGGCTCTACGGCATCGTCAAGGGCAGCGCCGACGACGTCCGCTTCACCTTCGTCACCGGGGTGAGCATGTTCTCCCGGGTGAGCCTCTTCTCGGGCCTGAACAACTTGCGGAACATCAGCCTCGACCCCAACTACGCCAGCATCTGCGGCTACACCGACGGGGATCTGGATAGGGTGTTCGCCCCGGAACTTCCCGGGCTCGACCGGGACGAGGTCCGGGCATGGTACAACGGCTACCACTGGCTCGGGGACGAGCGGCTCTACAACCCCTTCGACCTCCTGCTGCTGTTCGAAACCCGCAACTTCGAGGCCCACTGGTTCGAGACCGGCTCCCCGACGTTCCTGTTCCGGATGATGATGGAGCGGGGGGTCAGCCCGCTGCAGCTGGAGGGGCTGGCGGTGGACTCCAGGCAGTTGTCGAAGTTCGACGTGGAGGACATCGACATCGACGCGCTGCTGTTCCAGACCGGGTACCTGACCATCGCCGCGAAGGAAAGGCGGGG
>JAPPIX010000302.1 GCA_028820495.1 Gammaproteobacteria bacterium | reverse complement strand
CGTCGCGCCTTGCCGGGAACCAAAATGGCCTAGCGACTAAAACCCACTTATTGGCGGGACGGCACACTGGTTACGGTCAATCCATTGCGCCAATGGCCTTAATCACCTTGGCCACGGCGGCGACGATGCAGTCGATCTGATCGTCAGTGTGAGCGGCGCTAACGCTCATGCGCAGCAGGCTGCCGCCACCCGGTGCCGCCGGAGGCAGGAACAGATTGACGTACACGCCCTCGGCCAACAAGCCGTTCCATGCCGCCAAGGCCGCTTCCCTTTGCTGAAGGCGCACGGGCATCACCGGGCTGGGAGCCTCGCCCACGTCCACGCCAAGCTGGGAGAGGCCTTGGTGCAAGCGGTTCGCGTTGCGCCATAGGCGTTGCTTCAGATCCGGGCGGGCGCGCAGCGTCCGCAGGGCAGCCCGGGTGCAGGCAATGGTGGCCGGGGACGGCGAGGCGGTGAACATGTAGGGCCGGCTGGCATAGGGAAACAGCGCCACTTCCTCATGGCGGCTGGCGCAGAAGCCGCCCATGGTGCCCAGGCTCTTGCTGAAGGTGCCCACCACGAAGTCCACCTGGTCCATGACGCCGGCCTCCTCGACCACCCCCCGTCCCTCAGCGCCGACCACGCCGAGGGAGTGGGCCTCATCGACCAGCAGGCAGGCGCCGTGGCGATCCTTGACCGCCGCGATGTCGGCCAAGGGCGCACGGTCGCCGAGCACGCCGTAAAGGCCCTCCACGACAACCAACGCGTTTCGCGCCCGGTCTCCGAGACGGCCCAAGCGCTTGTCCAAGCTGGCTGGATCGTTGTGCCGGAAGGTGTAGAGATCGGCGGGACACAGGCGGCAGCCATCGAACAGGCTGGCATGGGCGTCGACGTCGAGCAGCACCGCATCGCCGGCGCCGAGCAGCGCCGACAGGGTGCCCAGATTGGCCGCATAGCCGGTGGAGAACACCACCGCTGCCGGATAGCCGTAAAAGTCCGCCAGCTCCGCTTCGAGCGCGACGTGGGCCGCATAGGTGCCATTGGCCATGCGAGACCCCGTGGTGCCGGTGCCGGCTTCCGTCAATGCGTCGCGGCCCGCTTCGACCGCTTCCTCGTCAAAGGTCATCCCTAGGTAGTTGTTGGTGCCAGCCAAAGTGATGGGGGCGCCTTTGATGATCCCCAAGGTGGCGGACTCCAAGCGTTCAATAACCGTGCGGGCAGGGTCGGCCTCGCCCAGGGCGCGTCGGGCTTCATCCACCGCGGCAAACTTGGCCAGCAGGCTCATGCGACGGCCTTGCCGACCACAGCCGCCAACTGGGCAATGTTGCGCACCTCGGCCAGTTGCCGCTGGTCGATGATGACATCGAAGTGGTCCTCCACTTCCATGACGAACTCCATGATCTGCGCCGATTCAAGGGCTAGCGCATCCAGCAAGTCCGTATCCGATGTGAAGTCCGGGGGCAATGGCGTTATGCCGCCAAGCAGCTCACGCAATTCCAGTTCAAGAGGGCTGTCCATCGCGTTTCTTATGGCCCTTAGCCGTTAAATGTCAGTTCAAGTCCACTGGCCAAATTATGCCTTGGCTGCCAACCGGTGGCGGCGGCGAAGTCATCGCCACCGCCCACCCAACGATCGTGGCCAAGCTCTCGAACCTTGCCCGGGGTCAGCATCGGCGCACGGCCCAAGAGACGCGACAAGCCGACGTTTGCCTTGGCCGCTCCTTGCAGCAAGGGCGTGGGAATCACCAGCATCCGAGTCTTGCGGGCACCCGCCGCCGCCGCTATGGCGGGCCAATCGTAGCCGTCTTCGGCGCCATCGTCGATGCTGAACTGCCGTCTCCGGAAGCGCCGCGGCGCCTTCAGCCAGCAGAGGATAGCGTCAGCCAAGTCATCGACATAGAGAAAGGACAACTTTTGGGCGGGATTGCCGGGCACCAAGATCCAGCCACACCGCATCAGGCGGAACAGGGGCGTCATTTCACGATCCCCAGGGCCGTAAACGGCGGGCGGGCGAATGATGGTTGAATCTATCTGCGGGTGTGCCGCCAGCGCCTGCTCGCCGGCTCGCTTGCTGGCCGCGTAGTCGGAAAGCTGCGGCTCGGTGGCGGCCAGCGACGAAACCAGCAGCATGGCCGGCGGCTTGGCCTGGCACAGGGCAGCAGCGCACAAATGAGTAACCGCCTCACTGTTCGCGGCGGCAAAATCCCAGGGCCGCGCACCGCGCACCGTGCCGGCGAGATGCACAACGGCGTCCACTCCAGACAGCGCACCGGCCAACGCATCCACATCGTCCAAGGCTGCCATCCAAGGCGAGATGCGCGCATCCAGCCCGGCGGCCGGCCGCCTGATGATGGCCCGCGTCTCGATGAACGCGTCAGTGAGCTTGATCGCCAGACGCCTGCCGATGAAGCCGGTCAGACCGGTGACGGCAACAGTGGTTGGCTTAGTGGGAACGAATGGAGCCTTCAGCTTCAGCCACTGGCGAGCCGGGCGCTCTCCATGGCAGGCGCTGGATTGCCGGCTTCATCCCAATGGGTCCGGTCAAGGAATCCGGCCCGCGCAGTCACCCGGGAGAGCTTGCCCGAGGAGGTGCGTGGCAGGGTCCGCGGCGGCACGATCTCAACGTAGCAAGTGACGCCGAAATGCTCGCGCACCAAGGATTCAATGCGCCTCGGCAGGTCGGGCTCGGCTCGCTTGCTCTCCACCACCAGGACGACCAACGGGTCGCCATTCGGCCGAGTGGCTTCAAAGGCAGTGGTGGTGCCAATGCGAACACCTGGGGAACTTTCCGCCAACTGCTCCAAATCCTGAGGCCAGATGTTGCGGCCATTGACGATAATGACGTCCTTGCTGCGGGCGGTGACGACGAGATGACGGCCGATGCGGTAACCAATGTCGCCAGTGTCCAACCAACCTGAATCGTCCAACACCTCAGCTGTTGCCTCGGCGTCGTTGAAGTAGCCGCGCATGACGCTCGGGCCACGCACAAAGATGTGTCCGCAGTGGCGCTCCGCCACTTCACGGCCCTCATCATCGCAAATCCGGAACTCGTAGCTCGGCATAACGGCCCCGCAATCGGCCAGCTTCAGAGCGCCGCTTTCGCCGGTGACGGGCTTCGCCAAGCCGGAAGCGCTAATCGATTCCTTGTCCACCACGTCCACATCAAGGCCGTTGTTCAAGGGCGCAAAGCTGATGGCCAGCCCACATTCGGCCATGCCGTAACAGGCGACAAAGGCCTTGGGGTTGAACCCGGTGGGGCCCAATACCTGACTGAATCGCTCAAGCAGCCGTGGATTGATGCGCTCCGCGCCAACACAAGCAACGCGCCAAGACGAGAGATCGTACTTCTCGCGGTCGGAAAGCCGCAGCCGAGTCGCGCACAGGCCATAGCCGGAGGGCGGGCTCGATGACAACGTGCCGCGATTCTCGGAAATCAGCTTCAGCCACAGACGCGGACGCATAGCGAAGGTGCGGGGGCTGAGGTAATCGACCGACAGGGCGCGAATCAAGGGTGCCAAGACGCATCCCACCAAGCCCATGTCGTGGTAGAACGGCAGCCAGGACACCAGCCGGTCATCGTCGCGAATCTCAGTGCCGACTTCCGAGATTTCGCGAAGATTGCACAACACGGCGCGTTGTGACATCTCCACGCCCCGCGGAAAGCGGGTGCTGCCGGACGTGTACTGGAGATAGGCGGGCTCATCGTCGCGCACAGGGGACAGCCGCGTGGTGGATTCCGGCAAGGCGTCGAAATCCGCCTCGCCGCCGACAAAGGCCAAGCCCAAAGGCTCAGCGGCGGTTTGCAACAGGTCTAGAAAGCTGTCCGGCGCCACGGCCGCGGCCGCCCCGCAGCTTTCCATCATGCGTTGAATCTGGCCCACATAGGCGTCGCCGCCGCCCATCTGCAAGGCGGCGGGCATGGGCACGGGAATCAATCCGGCATACTGGCAAGCAAAGAAGAAACGATGAAATAGCGGATTCGTGTCCGCGATGATGGCCACCCGGGAGTAACGCGGCAGGTCGAGGTGGGCCAATCGGCGGGCGGTGGCGAGAGCCTGTTCACGGAGCGCGGCATAGGGCAGGACGGCCTCCAACTCACCGGAGCCGCCATAGAAGTTGTAGCCGGTACGCCCTTGCGCCGCGAAATCCAGCGCTTCAGCCAGCCCTTCGAATTCTCCCTCCGGACACGGAATTCCGCTTCCCGTCGGGGTTGCGCCTACATATGCCAATGTTCGTTTTATCTTGTAGAATTGGGCCGTGACAAAGGAGTGCAGCCAACGCCAATCTACCCCGCCTAGCCCAAATTATTGATTTTCGTTGCCCCTCAGTTCACCCTCATTCCTTCACACAACCGCATCGTTCCACCCGGTGGCGAATTCTGAACGCAGGCTGAATTGTAAACCAAATCCAGAAAATCACCTACTTTCAATCTGCTTTCTTTGTTACGTCTATGGAAACATAGACAACACATTATTGAAACATTTTGGAGGAAGTCAAGGCGAACCCGCTGCGCGGGTTCGTTGGAGTTTCGCTAGCGCGAAGCTCCGCGCCCATTGATTGGGATGGACCTAGAGATGCCCATAGACTCGGACAGCGTGCAATGACACAGGCAAGACGAGCCGGGAACAAGACGGCTCCCACCGGCGCCAGCGTAGGGCAGTTCCTGGATGCCGTGGAAAACTCCGTGCGGCAGCACGATTGCCGCGCCGTCATGGAATTCATGGCCGCCGAGACGGGTGAGGCGCCCAAGATGTGGGGGCCGAGCATCATTGGGTTCGGCAGCTACCGCTACGCCTACCAGAGCGGCCGGGAGGGCGAAATGCCGCTCATCGGCGTCTCACCACGCAAGCAATCCCTAGTGCTGTACATCATGCCCGGCTTTGCGGGAAGCGCCGAACTGCTGGAACGGCTCGGCAAGCACAAGACCGGCAAATCCTGCCTCTACATCAACAAACTGGATGACGTGGACAACGATGTGCTTTGCCAACTGATCCGCGAATCGGTAGGCGCCATGCGCGCCAAGTACCATTCCGCCTGATGCAGCGGCGCGTCGCAACGCTGACCCTGTGCCTGCTGTGCGCATGCCCCAACGGCTTCGCAGCGGCACCGGCCCTCACCGCATCGGCCCTTGAAGCGACGCCCGTCATTGATGGCGACGTGCTCGGCGACCCCGCCTGGCAATCCCTACCCGCGGCCACCGGTTTCACTCAAACGCGGCCCTATGAAGGGCGCCCGGCCAGCCAGCGCACCGAAGTGTGGGTCGGCTTCACTGAGGACGCCCTCTACATCGGCGCAGTCTGCTACGACAGCGAGCCAAGCGGGATCATCGTCGCCGACAGCCGGCGCGACAGCGACCTGAACGAAACGGACAGCTTTCAGTTTCTCCTAGACACCTTTCAGGACCGCCAGAACGGTTTCATTTTTGGCACCAACCCCGCTGGCGTGGAATACGATGGCCAAGTCACCCAGGAAGGCGTTGGGCGCCGCTTTGGCGCCGGCGGCGTCGGGGGCTTCAACCTCAACTGGGATACGAGCTGGACCGTGGCCAGCCGGATTGGCGACTACGGCTGGAGCGCCGAGTTTCTGATCCCCTTCACCTCCCTGCGTTACGACCGCGACGCCGTCCAGACCTGGGGCATTAACTTCCAGCGCAACATCCGCCGCAACTACGAGCAGGCCTTTTGGGCGCCCTTGCCGCGCCAGCACAACCTGCTCAGGGTTTCGCAGGCGGGCGCCGTGACCGGGTTGGAGGTGCCGCCCCAACGCAACCTCCAGTTCATGCCCTATGGCTTGGCTATGGGGCATAAGGGCGGACCGTCGCTCCAGGGCACCAAAACGGATACCGAACTCGGCGTGGACATCAAGTACTCGCTAACCCCCAGCCTGACCTTGGATGCCACCTACAACACGGACTTTGCCCAAGTGGAGGCGGACGAAATTCAAGTGAATCTCGACCGCTTCAGCCTCTTCTTCGCCGAGAAGCGCCCGTTTTTCCTTGAGAACGCGGGCCTGTTCACAGTCGGCGACCCGGGCCAAGCGGAACTGTTCTTCAGCCGCCGCATTGGCATCAGCGAAGACGGTGGCCGGATTCCCATTGAAGGCGGCCTGCGCCTGTCGGGCAAAGTGGGCACAAACACCCTGGTGGGCCTGTTGCACATGCGTTCCGATGCCGTCACCGGGGTGACGCCGCGCAACGACTACTCCGTGGCGCGCCTCAAGCAGGAACTGCCCAACCGTTCCTCCTTGGGCGTCATGTTCGTCAACCGCGATGGTGCGCATGAAATCGGCGGCGCCGGCTCCAATCGCACCTACGCCATCGACGGACGTCTCGGCTTGGGCGATGTGGCCTCCATCAACGGGTGGGCCGCGAAGACCGACTCGCCGCATCTGAGCGGCAGTGACCACGCCTTCAAGCTCGGCGCGGACTACAACTCCCAAAACTGGGCGAACGCCGTCTCGTACACCGAGGTGGCCACTAACTTCAATCCCGAAGTGGGCTTCCTTGCCCGGCGGGCCTACCGCAAGGTGAGCGGGCGCACACTGCGGCGCATCCGCCCGAAAGACCTTTGGGGCCTGCACGAACTGCGCCCGCACATCGCCTACATCGGCCATTGGGGCTACAGCGACGACTACCACGAGTCGATGTTCCTGCACATCGACAATCACTGGGAATGGAAGTCGGGCCTGGAGATTCACACCGGCATCAACTTCACCCGCGAGGGCGTGCGCGAAGCCTTTGAAATCCATGATGGCGTGGTGGTTCCGCCGGGCGGCTACGACCACAAGGAGGCCCAGCTCGTTTTCTGGACCGATCAAGCGGCGCCGCTGAGCATTTCCATCCGCTCTAGGATCGGAGGCCGCTTCGGAGGCGACCGAATAAACTTGGACAACAATCTGCGTTGGCGCATCGGCGAGAAGTTCAATACCGATTTCTCGTGGATCTACAACGACTTCGACCTACCCGGCGGGAACTTCACCGTCAACGTCGCCCGCCTACGCGCCACCTACTCATTCACCCCGCGCATGTCGCTGCAGGCCCTCGTTCAATACGATGACCGCGAAAACGCCCTAGCCACCAACCTGCGCTTCGCTTGGCTGCAAACCGCCAATGCCGGCTTGTACCTCGTTTACAACGAATTCGACGACCGGGACTTCGTCGGCGAGCCCCACCGCGAGATCATTCTGAAGTACAGCCGCATCGTCAATTTGCTGTAGCTAGTGGGTTCGAAAGGCGTTTCCTGCGCGTTAGCGCTCCGTCGGATCGCGCCCGTCGCGGGGCGCCCCGGTGCCCGATGAGCCCATGAATATCTTGCGTCCGTCGGTGAACGTGACGTCACGTCCATTGGCCCGCTTGGAGCGGTCCTTGCTCTGGTAGCCGTCCACGACAATCTCCGTGCCCGGCAGCAGCGAATTGCGGTTCAGGCCGCGACGCAGCAAGGTGTTGGGCGTACCGCCCTCCACCATCCAGACCTCCTTCTCCCCGGTCTCGGTGGTGTGCTCCATGTGAATCCAAGCGTGCGGATTCACCCACTCCACCTTGACCACCGGGCCGCGCAGCACCATGGGCCGGTTCGGGTCGAATTCAGCGCCGAAGGCGTGGTGCGCCTGGGCGCCCGATGCCAAGGCCCAAGCCAAGCCCGCGCAAAGCAGGCGATAGAGGGATTTCGTCATCTTTGGAACCTCCTGATTGCCGATCGTATTGCCGTTCCGGTTGGCCGACTACGGAATCGACCGAGGCAGTGGATTGCGACGCCACTCGCCGTACATTAGCTCCTCCACGAACTCCACGCAGCGAAACTCCATCAGCCGGACGTCCGGCTCCATGCGCCGGTACAGGGGCATGGACAGGGTCCAAGGCTCGGTGAAGGTCTCTGGATCCTCGATGGTGGCCTCGTAGTGGAGATGGTTCGGCCCCATCGGGGTGTAGCGCTCCGTCACTTTCATTTGGGCGCTGTGGTGGTTGCCCGCCCGGTCGAACCAAGTCGAATCCAACTGGCCGGTGACTTCCACCACTAGGGTGTCGCCCTCCCAGCGGCCGTGGGACCAGCCCATCCAGGAGTCGATCGGCGCTGGCCCCGGATCCTCCATGTAGATGTCGCGCACCGCGCCGGCATATTGGTAGGCGATGAAGATGGAGTCGGCGTTTTGAAAAATCTGAAAGGGCTGCGGCATGTAGGTGGCCCGCGGCACCCCCGGCAGGTAGCACTTCACCTCTGGGTCCCGGTCGATCCAGTTGGCCTGGTTCTCCCGCTTCTTGGCCAAGGCCTCCGGCTTGTACGGAATCTTGCCGCCTTCAACCACGCCCATGCCCGGCGGCACCGCCCCCACCGCGCCTAGGTAGAGCGTTTTGGGCGCCGGCAGCGGCCCGTGCGGCCCCTCGCGCTCCTGCAGAGAGGAGCGGGCCATGTGCAACTCGATGTTGTAGTTGGCTTCATTGAGCGCCTGCCAGATGCCGTTCAAGTCCGGATGAACGCCATCCGGACCCCGCGGCGCCCGCCAAGTGTCACTGACCGGCACGGCCGCATCTTCAGGCGCGGCGCAGGCCGCTAGGGCGAGAAACAGGGCAAGTGCGGCAGCGAGCGGGCGCACAGTAAACGCCGCTAAGCCGCAGCGCTGGGACGCGCGGACACCGCCGCATGCCAGCGCTTGAGGTTTTCGCAGTCGTCCGGAATGGGCAGCCGTGCAGCTCCTGCGGCGAAGTCGATCACGCAAAGCGCCGTGATGTCGGCAATGCTGAAGGCGTCGCCAGCCACGAACTCCGACTCGCCCAGGTCTTCGTTCAGCCGTTGATAAAAGCGCCGCACCGTGTTGCTGCCCCGCTCCACCAGCGCGGGAACGGCGTCCACCGTGCCCGCGTTGCCCGGCAACCCCCGATTGGCGAAGCCTGGAAAGGCGTTGCGGAACGCCTCCGCCGCGCCCATCAGGCCATCGAACTCCATGTGCCGCTGGCGTGCTTCGATGTGCGCCTTGCTCACCGGATCGGTGCCCATCAGCGCCGGCTGCGGCTGAATCTCCTCAAAGTACCGGCAAATGGCCACGGACTCGTCAATCACCGTCCCGTCATCAAGCACCAAGGTGGGCAACACCCCCCGCGGATTGATGGCAAGGAAGTCATCGCCCAAGTTCTCGCCTTGGATGATGTCCACCTGCACGGTATCGCAATCAATGCCCTTCTCCGCCATGAAAATGCGCGCTCGGCGCGGGTTGGGGGCCAATTTGCTGTCGTAGAGCCTCATGGGTTGGTCCTTTTGATCAGATGTGCGGTAAGGCCAGCCGTCAGCCAACGACCGGGCGTTTGGAGAGTTCAACTGCGATGGCATCACGAGACGGCGCAAGCTCGTGGCCGGGCCGGGATGGCTCGCGAAACGTGATGGAATTGTAGTGGTCGTCCAGCGGCACGAAAACGCCGTTGGCTTCCACCCAATGCCGCATGGCGCGGTTGCAGGAGTGCGCCCAGGAAAGCACCTCGATGCGCCAGCCCCGCTGACTCATGCGGCGCAAGGTGCTGTGAAAGCCACGGCCTTCAACGTAGCCCGCCCCATCGCCGGTGAGTAGGGTCACGATGCCCGGACTGCCGTTAAAGTCCACGCAATCCTCCAACATCCGCAACTGTAGCCACTGATCCGGGCGTTCCTGCTCGCCCCGGTCCCGAGCCCCGCGGTCGAACAAGTTTACCTCGACGCCGCTGTTCTCCATCCGGTTCCAAAGCATGCGCAGTTCGGGCGACACGGACCCTGCTGCGTACGCCCGCCCGATTGGACGCTCGACGCTAGCCAGCCGCAGCATATTGTCAAAGTGGATGCGCACAGCGTAGCGGGCATCCGGTGTGCCCTCTAGCTCCTCGGCGAGACGTTGCGCCTCGTGGAAGATGTTGGAGTTGTCCCAATAGATGAAGACCTTGTCCATCGCCTCGACCTCGACTGCCAGCACCGGATTCGAGCTTTGAGGCTCGAGCCGAGTCGGCAAAGGGGTGAATTATAGGTTGAAACCCGCCCGTTCAGACAAGCGCGTAGTGCTCGGGCTCCAAGTCGTGCAACCGCTGCCAAAACTCGTGCAGGCTGAACGGCGAGTTGTTCACCACCCGGCCTTGGCTGTTCTTGTACCAACTCGACACGTCCGGATGGCCCCAGGCCAGGGATTCGCTTAGAGCCTGCACCTCGTCGTTGTAAGTGTCGTTCACCGCCTCATGTACCTCCATCGAGCGCAATCCCTGGGTGACCATCAGGGCGAGGCACTGCATGACGTAGTGAACCTGGCACTCCACTTGGTAGATGATGCTGCCGCCATGCACGATGTTGGTGTTAGGGCCGTATAGGCAGAAGAAGTTGGGATAGTCCGGCACGGCGGTGCCCTTGAAGGCGCGCGGGGAATCCCCCCAGCGGCGATCCAGCGTTTCCCCGGAACGCCCGGCCACAGCCATTGGCCAGAGGAACTGGTTGGTCCTAAAGCCGGTGGCGGCGATGATCACGTCCGCTTGGTGCAGCGCGCCGCCGGCCGTCACCAGCCCGTCGGGAACGATGCGCTCGATCGGGTCGGTCACCAAGGCCACATTATCCCGCGCCAAGGTGCCGTACCAGTTGTTGTCGATGATCAGCCGCTTGCCGAACACTGGAAATTCCGGCGTGCAGCGAGGGGCCAGATCACGGCGCTCGCCAAGCTGGTCAAGAATGTAGCCGGTCAGCGCCTCGCGCGTGGCATCGTTGACCTCGTTCATGGCTTGCTCAGGACGCGGCCATTCGGGGTCGGCCACCACCGCAGGCCAATTGCGGTCCGAGAAGGCGAACACCATGCGGGCGCGATGCCACTCCGCGTAGAAGGGGATGTGTTTAAGCGCCCAGGTCTGTCCCTTCTCCACCGGCCGGTAGTAGTCGTCGTTGGGTGAGATCCAGTGTGGCGTCCGTTGAAAGACGCTCACCTTGGCGGCTGCCGCAGCGGTTTTCGGCAGCAACTGCACGGCGCTGCAGCCGGTGCCGATGACGGCCACCCTGCGGCCCGTCAAATCGACATCCGAACGCCAGCGGGCGGAGTGGAACAAGGGCCCGGCAAAGGACTCGATCCCTTCAATGTCCGGCATGGCCGGACGATTCAACTGGCCGACGGCGCTGACCACGGCGTTGGCGGTGAGCGTCTCCACCTCGCCCGCCGCATTGCGCACTTCAATGCGCCAGCGACTGTCTGCTTCATCATAGGCCATCGCCGTCACTTCGGTTCGCAGGCGGATGTGCTCGCTCAGCCCGAACTGGTCCGCGCAGCGCTCGAAGTAGGCGTGGAGTTCATCGCGCTTGGAGAAGTAGCCCGACCAATCGGGATTGCGCGCGAAGGAGTAGGAGTAGAAGTGATTGGGCGTATCGACGCCGCAATCCGGATAGGCGTTTTCGTACCAAGTGCCGCCCACGGCGTCGTTCTTCTCAAGAATGGTGAACGCAAGGCCCGCTGCCTTGAGCTTGGCCCCAATGCAGATACCCGACATGCCGGCGCCGATAACGGCAACATGGAAGTCCGCCGCCGCGCCGGGCGCCGCAGCCAGTTGCCGCTGCCACTGCACGTCCCGGTCAACAAAGTTGGTCTCCTCCAGAAGCATGGCCGCGTATGCCTCATCAATGGGTTCGGCCACGGAAAAGGCCATCAATTGCGCCAGCTGCCCAACACTTGGCGGCGGCGGCAGCTCGGGACGTTCGCGGCCTAGGCGGCGAAGCGCATCAAAGGCCGCGACGCGAATCTCCGCCGCAACGTCCGCCGAATAACCACCCGTGTTGTCCGGAAAAAGCTCACCTTCAGGCACGGCGATGGGCGTCGGCGCGTAGCGTGGCGCCAACCAAGCGTCGTCCCCCGTCAGGTGGGCCAAGGTAACCAACAGCGTCGGCAGGTTGACATCCTCAAGCGCCGCCTCAAGCTGCGCTTCGGTGCCCGGAATCTCAATGCGTGGCAACTTCTTCCTCCTCACTCAGGTCAAGGGCAATTCGCCTTTCGTATACTAACCCGCTGCCCAGCAGCATGGACTCGCTCCCTGCGACGGTCTGCCCAGATCAAGGCGTTACCTGCTGGGCCTATCCTTCACGCGCAGCCGATTGCGTTTCCGATCCACTTCAAAGTTGCCCGTCCTCTCCACCAAATCGCTCAGCTTGGCGCAGCCATAAGCGCGCACATCGAATTCCGGATCGGCCCTGTGCAGGTAGGAGCCCACCGCGCTCAGCGAGACCCACTCTTCTCCATCCGGGTTGGCCATGGCCTTGCGGACAAGGGGCACCACTTTGGACGGCGGGAACTTCTTCATGCCCCCATCGCTTGTGGCTACGTTAGGCTGGTGCGCCCCCTGCTGGCCAGCCTCAATATTCTCAGGCTGGCGCCCCCCTTCTTCGTCAGCCTCAATGTCCTCAGCCAGCAGGTTTTCCACGAAGATAAAGCGCTTACAAGCCTTGCGGAAGGCGTCAGGAGTTTTTTTCTCTCCGATGCCGAAAACATCCAACCCGGCCTCCCGCGCCCGGCTCGCCAGCCGGGTGAAATCGCTGTCGGAAGACACCAGCACAAACCCCTCACAAGGGCCGGAGTGCAACAGGTCCATGGCATCGATCACCAAAGCGATGTCGGAGGAGTTTTTGCCCTTCGTGTAGGCAATTTGGTGATGCGGAATCACCGCATGACTGCGAAGCACGTCCTCCCAACCCTTCAAGCCCCCGCTTGCAAAGTCGCCGTAGATGCGCCGCACGATCGCATCGCCGAAAGTGGCCACCTCCTGGAAAATGGCGTCCGCCCACTTTGGAGAGGTGTTATCGGCATCGATCAGGACAGCCAAGCGCCGGGAGCGCCTGACTGCCTCGCCCCGACCCTCATTAGTCAATTCCACTAAACAACACCTTCACAATCAACGATCCTAACAATGTATCCGATTTCCCGAAAATTAAGTGCGCAAGGGAATTACCCGGGGAAGTTCGAGGGCGGGACGCCCTTGCTCCGTTGGTAGCAGACGAATTAGGCTCGCGATTGAAGACCGCGAGCGTTGCGGAACAGTCCATAATCACTTGGGTAGCCCTCGTTCATCGTAGAGCAGGTCACCATGCTTGATTGCTGACGGCTCCGAGCCCGTGAGCTTCGCGCAACGTTCGGCGATCGTGCGCAACTGCCGTGCCCGGGATTCGAGGCCGCGCCGACGCCGTTCCCGTTCCAGTCGCTCCCAAGTCTCGTCGTTCTTGATGTTAAGGCTCATCGCTGCTTGGATCAGGCGGCCTCGCGCTCCCGCCGGACCCGCGCAATCTCCCACTGCGACTGCAGCCGGCACCAAAAGTCCGCGTCCGACCAGCCCATCTCCTCCAGCCTGACGGCCAGCTCCGGCGTCAGCCGCCCCCGCCCCGACAGCACCCGGTGCAGCGTCGCCCGCGAAACCCCCAGCCGCCGCGCCGTCGCCTGCGCCGTCTCCCGGTGGCCCTCCATCCAGCTGCGCAGCAGCTCGCCCGGATGGCACGGATGCACCAGTTCAATGCTCGCATCCGGCCCCGGATCGATCCAGTCATCGCTCATCTCGGTCCTCCCGTGTGGTAGTCAACCAAGTCCACGTCCACCGCCTCGCCGCCCTCGAAGCGGAACGTGACCCGCCAGTGCCGCGTCACGCTGACGCTCCAGTGCCCCGCTAGGTCGCCCTTCAGCGGATGCAGCCGCCAGCCAGGGTTGTCCAGCTGGCTCGGCCCCGATGCCCCGCGCAGCGCCGTCAAAACCTCGTCTAGGCGCCGCGCCATGGCGGCGTCGATGCCCTTGGCGACACCCGTCTCCGCAAACTGCCTCAGTCTCTTGTGCCTCACTTTCATGGAGGCAGTGTCGCAATAGATGAGACAAGTGTAAAAGGTTTTGAAACAGATGACGTGGAGGAATTATGGAAGTCTAAATCGGGAGCTGCACACATGCCACCACTCCATGCGCGATTGACGCCGCCCGTTTCCGATGCCCTAGGCTCCGCCCACGATCGACGCAGCGCAGCCGGATCGGCGTGGACGCCACCCCCGTCAAGGACGTCCAGGGCGAGGCGCGGATGCGCTTCAACTCCCATCATTAATCGGCTCGTCAAAGTCCAGCCACCCCACTTGGTAGCCGGGCGGGAGGGGTTCATTGCGCTCGAGGCGCGCGGCGAAGGACTTTAGGTCCTCGATAATCATGAGCAAGTAGGGGTCGGTGGCGGGCCGGACGAAGTCGGTGAGCAGCAAGAGCTGCTCGACGCACCACCAGAACACGTCTTCGCCTGGCAGCACCAGACGGCGCGGCGGCATGACTTCGACTTTTTCCTCGTCATCAAGGATCCTGCTTAGTAATTCCATGATTTCGGCATTGCCCTGCACGGCGGGCGAGGCGTTCCTCAGGGTCTCGATCAACTGCGGCTTGTGCCGCTCCATCAGTTCCTGGGCGTCCATGACTTGCTCTCCGTTGGCCAGTTGGTGCCATTATGGAAATGAATTTGGGCGCGGGAAGTCGATTTCGCTGCACACCTTGTGCGACATTCGCCATACTTGAGCTTTATTCGTCCGAAACAGGAGCAACACCACCCATGACCACCATCGAACCCTTCGCCATCGACGTGCCGGCCGCGGACATCGACAACCTGAAAAGCCGCTTGGCCGCAACCCGCTGGCCGGATGCCGAAACGCCGGACGATTGGAGCCAAGGCGTCCCGCTGGCCTACGCCCAGGAATTCTGCCGCTACTGGGCGGAAAGCTACGACTGGTCCGCCCGTCAAGCCTTGATGAACCGCTTTGCGCAGTTCAAGACCACCATCGAGGACTTAGAGCTGCACTTCATTCACTACCGAAGCCCGTCGCCCCAGGCCAGGCCGTTGCTGATCACCCACGGCTGGCCCGGATCAGTGGTGGAGTTCCACAAGGTCATCGAGCCGCTGGCGGACCCCGCCGCCCACGGCGGCGACCCGGCCGATGCCTTCCACGTCATCTGCCCGTCCCTCCCCGGCTACGGCTTCTCCGGCAAACCCGCGGCCACCGGCTGGGGGGTGGAGAAAATCGCCTCGGCCTGGGACCAACTGATGGCGCGCTTGGGCTACGACGGCTACTTCGCCCAAGGCGGCGATTGGGGGGCGGCGGTCACCACGGCCATCGGCATCCAGAACCTGGGCCGCTGCGCGGGCATTCACCTCAACATGCCCTTCGCAGCGCCCACCGCCGAGGCCTTGGCCAATCCCACCGACCGGGACAAGCTGGCCTTGGAGGGCGCGAGCTACTATCAAGAGTGGGATTCCGGCTATTCGAAGCAACAGAGCACCCGTCCGCAAACCCTCGGCTACGGCCTAGTTGATTCGCCCGCCGGGCAGGCCATGTGGATTTTGGAGAAGTTCTGGGCGTGGACGGATTGCGACGGTCATCCGGAAAACGCGCTCAGCCGGGATGAGCTGATCGACAACATCATGATCTACTGGCTCAACGGCGCCGGCGCCTCCTCCGCCCGCCTCTACTGGGAGAGCTTCGGCAAGGCTTTCTCCGGCGGTGGCGGCGAGACCGTGGCGGTGCCCACTGGCTGCAGCATCTTTCCCGAGGAGATCATCCCGACGCCACGCTCCTGGGCGGAGGTCCGCTACCCGAACATCGTCCATTGGAACGAACTCGACCGCGGCGGCCACTTCGCCGCCTTCGAGCAGCCGGAACTGTTCGTTGATGAGGTGCGCAACGCCTTCCGTACGATGCGATAGCCCATGAGCGCCGAGGCAGCCATGAACCAGCCGCCAGCCGTCGAACCCGTTCCGCGGCGTACGCTGTTCTGCTACGGGCTGGCTGACATGCCCATCCAGATGGCGGCCATTCCGGTGCTGTCGCTGGTGCCCGCCTACTACACCTCAAGCCTCGGCGTCAGCGTGGCCGCCGCCAGCGCCGTGCTGTTGGGGTCGCGCCTGTTCGATGCCGTCACGGATCCGTTGATCGGCTGGCTGAGCGACCGCACCAACTCCCGCTACGGACGCCGCCGCCTGTGGATGGCCGCTTCGGTGCCCGTTTTCATGCTGGCCACCTACAAGCTATTTCTGCCAAGCGGGCCAGTGGATGCGTTCTACATGCTGACTTGGCTGGTGGTCTTCTGGCTCGGTTGGACCATGCTGTTCATTCCCTATTACGCCTGGGGCGCGGAAATCTCGCCGGACTACAACGAACGCACCCGCGTCACCGCTTGGCGCACCGGCATCGGCTTGGGCGCCAGCGTGGTCAGCAAGCTGGTGCCGGTGTTGGCCGGGTTTTTCCTAGGCATGGCCGCCATCGGCGACAACCTGCTGCTGATCGGCATCATGATGCTGCTGCTGCTGCCATTGACGGTGGGCGGCACCCTAGTCGGCGTCAACGAGCGCACCGACTACCTGCCCCCGCGCCTGCCCTTGCTGCCCGGCCTGAAGGTGATGTGGCACAACGGCCCATTCAAACGGCTGGTGCTGGCCCTGTTCGTCAATCAGTTGGGCGCCGCCATCTCGACGGTGACCGTGGCGCTGTTCATCTTGGATGCGCTGGACCAGAAGGAGCACGTCATGCTGATGCTGCTGGTCTTCTTCACATTCAACTTGAGTGGCGTGCCCTTCTGGCTGCGCGTCGCGCGCCGGATCGACAAGCACCACGCCTGGTGCCTCGGCCTGTTCGGATTCGCTGGCTTTCATTGCGTGTAAATGCTGCTCGGTCCCGGCGACTTTTACCTGATGCTGCCCATCACCGCCTGCACCGGCTTCCTGGGAGCATCCTTTGCCGTGGTGCCGACCTCCATGCTGGCGGACATCGCCGACCTCGACACCTTGGAAAGCGGCGAAGACCGCGCCGCTTGGTACTTCGCGGTGTGGTCGTTCGTCGTCAAGGTCGGCCAGTCCGTCGGCCCGGCACTGGCCTTCGCCCTGCTGGCCTGGGTGGGCTACGACCCTTCCGAAGGGGCCACCAACACCGAGAGCGAAATCCTCGGCCTGCGCATGCTCTACAGCTTCGGCCCGGCGATCGGCTTCGCGCTTTGCGCGCTCATCGCTTGGAACTACCCGCTTAGCCGGGAGAGGCATCAAGCCATCCGGGCGCAACTGCAAGCCGTACGCGCTTCGGGGTCCGGCACCGATCAAGCCTCCTGAGAGGGCAGCTCTGCGATGCGCCTGCCGAGCGCAATGCGGTAGAAGACCGGCACTGCCACCAGCGTCAGCAGCGTGGCGAAGGCCAGTCCGCTCATGATGCAGACCGCCATCTCCCTGAAGAATGGGTCGGCCAACAGCGGCGACATGCCGGCGATGGTGGTGCCAGCGGCGAGCATGACCGGGCGCAGACGGCTGACCGCACCCTGGACCATGGTCTGCAAGGTGGCCGCGCCCTCCTTCAGGCGCTTGTCGATTTCGTCGATCAGCACGATGCAGTTCTTGATCAGCATCCCCGAAAGGCTCATAAAGCCCAGGAACGCGGGAAAGGTGAAGGTCAGATCGGTGGCCAACAGGCCGAGCACGACACCGCAGATCGTCATGGGCACCGACAGCCAGATCACCAAGGCCTCCTTGATGCGGCCAAACATCAAGACGGTGATCAGCAGCATCACGGCGAAGGCCATGGGTATTTTCGGCAGCAGGACCTCATAAGCTTGCTGGTCCGACTCATACTCGCCCCCCCACTCCAACCTGTAGCCAGGGGGCAGTTCGATGGCTTCAACGAGGGGACGCACTGATTCAAAGGCGCGAACCGCATTCTGCCACGGCTGGGGATTGGCTTGGGCCTGAATGGTCCTGATTCGATCACGGCGAAAAATCATCGCATCCTCGGCTGCCAAGTCGAAGGACGAGACCACTTGACGCATGGGAATGTAGCGTTGTTGGGACTGGCTCCACACCAAGCGGTCCGGCAGGCTGGCGACATCGGCGCGTTCCGCCTTCGGCGCTCGCGCAATGATCGGGATCATCTTCTCGTTTTCCCGGTATAGGCCAATGGGCACCCCGAAGGTGGCGTAGGCCAGCGCCACTGAGACGTCGCGGCGGGTCACGCCCGCCAGACGCGCCCGAGCCTCATCGTATTGGGGGGTGATTTGCAGCGCGGGCTGGCGCCAATCGGTGCGGCGTTCAATGAGGCCCTGCTGCAGATAAATCGCCAGCGCCTGGTCGGCCAAGGTGCGCAGAACCTGGGCGTCGGGGCCGGAGAAACGGGCTTCAATCTTGGCATCGCCGCCTGGCGTGAACTCCGCCCGGCTGACCTCCACTGCGGCGTCCGGGCGCCATTCGACCAAGCGGCGCCGCGTCTCCACCATCATGGCATCCATCTTGCGCACGTCGGCCACCCGCACCACCACCAGGGCATAGGCCGGGTTGGGCTGTTCCGGCTCCATGATGGCCGTGAAGCGCGGCGCCCCCCGGCCGATGAAGCTGCTGACCGCCACAACATCCTGGTCGGCCAACAGCGCCTGCTCCAGCTCTTCCAGGTCGGCGGCAGTGGTGAGGATGTCGGTGCCCTCCGCAAGCCGGTAGTCCACATAAAACAGCGGCGCACTGGTGGTTGGGAAAAAACCCTGCTTGACGAACTGAAAGCCCCATAGGCAGACGGCCAAAATGGCGAGAATGACGAGCGTGGCCAGCCAAGCCCGGCGCAGGCCAAAGGTCAGCAAACGCCGATAGGGCGCATAGGCCCAACCGGCGTAGAGGGCACTCTCCGGTTGTGCCGGCCGAGCCTTGAGCAGCTGGCTGCCGAGCAACGGCACCACGGTCATGGCCAACACCCAACTGAGCAGCAGCGCGATGGCGGCCACGTAAAACAACGAACGCAGGAAGTGGCCGCCGTGGTCGTCAGCCAGGCTGATCGGCCCAAAGGCGACGATCCCAATGACGGTCGCGCCGAGCAGCGTGAACTGGGTGCGCCTTGCGGAGCGGGCCGCCGCCTCAGCGGGGCTCAACCCCCTGCCCACGCCAATCACCATGCCTTCCGCCACCACAATGCCATTGTCCACCAGCATGCCCATGGCAATCATCAATGCCCCCAATGAAATGCGCTGCAGCTCAATGCCGAGCGCCGCCATGATGCATAGGGTGCCGAGAATGGTGAGCAGGAGCACGGCGCCGACCACGGCGCCCGCCCGCCAGCCCATGAAGAGGCACAGGGCCACAACCACGGTGGCGACCGACAGGGCCAGGTTCCTGAGAAATTGCTTGATGGCTTCATCCACCACCCGATGTTGAGCGTAGATGGTCGATGCGGTGACACCCAGCGGGAGTTCGCTGAGCGGCGCCTGCATCCGGGCATCCACGGCGCGTCCCACCTCCACTACGTTCTCGTCGGGGATCACGGAGACGCCGACGATGAACACCCGCTCGCCGTTGTGGCGAATGATCTCCGGCGGCGCTTCGACCGGCTCCCGCACCAAGTTGGCGATGTCCATCAAGCGCACGATCTCGCTGGAGCCGGGGCGTCCGAGCCGCATGTCGCGCACCGCAGCGGTGCTGTCAAAGGCCGTCTGCGGGGCAATGCGCAGCCTGCGGCCTTCAAAGGCGATCGAACCGGCGGGGGTGATGTCGTTTTCAGCGCCAATGCCGGAAAAGAGGGCATCCATCGGCAGGCCAAGACTGCCTAGGCGAACTTGGTCCACCTCAACGAAGATAGCCTCCTCCGGCTCGCCCCCAGCCTGCACCTTGGCCACGCCGGGAACCGACTTCAGGACCGTGACAATGCGCCTGGAGATGTCCTGAACATCAGCCGTGCCATAACCCGGCGCCGAAAGGGCGTAGAGAATGCCGTAGATGTCGCTGTAGTCGTCCTCGACCAAGGGCACCTCGGCTCCCGGCGGGAGCTGGCTCGCCGCTTCACTGACGCGTCGCCGCAGTTCGTCGTAGATCTGCTGGGTCTCGGCGGCGCTGTATTCCTCCTTGATTTCGACCTGAACTTCGGACTTCCCCGGCACCGACTTCGACACTAGCTCCTCAACGTAGGGCAGCTCCTGCAAAGCGGCTTCGACCACGTCGGTGACTTCCTGCTCCACTTCCCGGGCTGACGCGCCCGGATATTCGGTCAGCACCAAGGCCATCTTGATGGGAAAGGCCGGATCCTCCAGCCGTCCGACGCTGTCGATGCCGATAACGCCGCCAACTAGGCAGCCTAGGATCAACAGCCAAGGATAGAGCGGGCGCTCAATGGAAAACCGGGCTATGTTCCATGCCCGCCGTGGCGGCTGGCGCGGCGGTGCGGCCCCTTGCGCCACTACGAACCACCGGGCGCAGCGTTCATGGGGCGAACGCGCATGCCCTCCTGAAGCTGATTGGCACCGGTGGCAACTATCCACTCACCACCCTGAAGCCCGGAGGTAACGGGCAGGCCATAGGCGGCCGGTGGTCCGACTTGCACCGCCTGCTTGCGCACCGCCTGCGTCTCGGGATCGTAAAGCCAGACGAAGAAGCCCTTGCCCGGCCCGCTGACCAAGGCGCTGGCCGGAATCCGCGCCGAAGCCTCGGCGCCCGCCTCGGGGCGCAGGGCCACGCGCACGGCCGCGGTCATGCCCGGCAGGATGTTGTACTCGGCTGGCCGCTGCATGGTGAACGAAACCTCGTAGGTCTGGGCCACCGCATCCGCCTCGCCGCGGTTTTCCCGGAAGGCCAACGGAAAACGCTGCTCCGGGGCAAAGGGGAAGATGGCGTCGATGCCGACCACCTGTTCGGTGCCGACGGTGACCAGCAACTGTTCCGGCACGCCGGCCACCACCTGCAGCTCGTGCAGGTCGTTCAGCCGCACCACCCGGTCCTTGGCGCCCACTTGCACGAAGTTGTCGACATAGCGGTGCGCCACATAGGCATCGAAGGGGGCCGTGATCCGGCTCTTGGCCAAGGATTCGCGCCGCTGCGCCAGCCGCACCCGCTGCAGTTCGTGCATGGAACGGGCATCGTCCACCAGTGAAGCAGCAATGCCCCGCTGCGCCAGCAGCCGGCTCTTGCGCTCCCAATCCTGCCGCGCCAACTCGACCTGCAGTTCCGCCTCCCGCACCGCCAAGCGAAAGTCAGTGGGATCGAGTGCGGCGACGAGTTGGCCGCGGTCAATGGTTTGACCTTCCAGAACCGGCAGTTCCGCCAAGACCCCATCGACTTCGAAGGACACGTCTATCGACTGCGCCGCGTCCACCCGCGCGACGAATTCATGGGCCATGACGACCCCCACCGCTTCAACCCTAATCACTTTGGCCGGACGCACGGACTGCTCCGCAATGACCTCCTCGGCGCCGTTGCCGCAGCCGCCTAGCAGAAGGGCTGCGACCAACAGCGAGAATGGCTGTGCGCGATTGTCAGTTGGATGGCGCACTAGTCCCGGCTTCGGTTGGTGGCGACGTCCCGGAACGGGCCTTGGTCGAACCTCGGCTCCTTGGGCATGCCGAGCACCCGCTCGGCGATGATGTTGCGCTGAATCTCGTCCGTGCCGCCAGTGATGGAGACTGCCGGCACGGAAAGCAAAATCTCCGCGATCAGGCCGTTCTCCGGCCCGTCCTCGCCCGCCAGCAGCGCATCGGCCCCGGCGATCATCGTATGCACCCGAGCCGCCAAGCGGGCCACATGGCTGGCGGCAAGCTTGCCGAGCGATCCTTCCGGCCCCTGCGGCTGGCCCTGCTGCTGAGCGGTTCTGGCGCGGCGGGCGGTCCATTCGGCGCTGCTGGAAAGAATAAGCAAGCGCGCCAGCTCCTGGCGCAACGCAGGATTCCCGATGCGACCGCTGGCCAGGGCATTCGGCAGCGCGAGGTCGACTCGTCCTGCTCGCTGCGGGTACCACTTGTAGGGCGCCATCACCGTCGCCGTCTCCTGGGCTTCCTCCTCGTGGATGGTTCCCCGCTGCCGTGCCTCGCTCGCCACGTCCGCCCGTCCCGATCGCAAACCGTCGGCGCGGCGGCGCTCGTGGGCCAAGGTGGTCATGGCCACGCTCCAGCCTTGCCCCAGTTCGCCCACCAGATGCTCCGCCTTGACCTCGGCGTTGTTGAAGAACACCTGATTGAAGGACGCATAGCCGTTCATCTGCTTGAGCGGCTGCACTTCGACGCCCGGCTGGCGCATGTCGATGACGAAGTAGCTCAAGCCTTGGTGCTTGGGCGCATCCCAATCCGTGCGCGCCAGCAGCAAGCCCCAATCCGCGTGGTGGGCGCTGGTGGTCCAAACCTTCTGGCCGTTGACGGTCCAGCGCTGGCCGTCAAACTCAGCGCGAGTGAGCGCACCGGCCAGATCGGAGCCGCTGCCTGGCTCGCTGAACAATTGGCACCAAACGTCCTCGCCGGTCAGGATTCGGCGCAGGAATTGCGCTTTTTGAGCGTCGCTGCCGTGCTCCAGCAAGGTCGCCGCGGCGAGCAGTCGAATGCCGCCCGTCGCCACGCCGACGGCGCCGATGCGGGCGAACTCCCGCTCCACCAGCCGGGTCAACTCCGCAGACAGTCCCCGGCCGTGCCATTCGGGCGGCCAATCCGGCGCGCCCCAGCCGGATTCGACCAGCTTGGTGCGCCATTCGACCAATCCGGCGTTGGGATCCCAATGGTCGTTCAGCCAAGCCCTGACCTCGTCGCGAACAGCCGCTTCGGCGGACGCGCTCATGCCAAGGCTCCGGTCGGCGCAGATGTGGACTCGCGCTGCTCAAGGCACTGGATCATTCGCTCGCGATGCCAAGCCGGGTCGCCCAGCAGCACTTCGGAACTCTTGGCGCGCTTGTACCAAAGCTGCGTGTCCTGATCCCAAGTGAAGCCGATGCCGCCGTGCAATTGGATGGCTTCGATGGCGGTCTGCAGGTAGGCCTCGCTGGCAGCCGCCTTGGCCAAACTGGCCTCGTAAGCCAATTCTTCGGGATTGGCGTCAGCCACTTGGGCGGCGTGATAGGCCGCCGATTTCATCAGTTCGACTTGCAGCAGCAGTTCCGCGCAGCGATGCTTGATGGCTTGAAACGAGGCGACGGCGCGCCCGAATTGCATGCGCAGCTTGATGTACTCAAGGGTATCCTCCAGCAGCCGCTGCGCTCCGCCCGCCATCTCGTTGGCAAGTGCAATGGCGCCGATGTCCAAGGTCTCGACCAAGGCTGGCCCAGCCTCGCCCAAGCCCCCGAGCAGCTCTGCGGGCGCGCCTTCAAATTCAAGCTTGGCCAACTGGCGCGTCGGATCCAAAACCTGCAAGCACCGCCGGCTAACGCCCGGCGCGTCTGCCGCAACGGCGAACAGCGACAGCCCTGCCAAACCGCCCTGCCCGTCCGTTCGGGCCACGACCAGCAGCAGGTGCGCGTTGCAGCCGTCCACCACGTAGTCCTTGCAGCCCGTGAGCGAGTATCCGCCATCCATGGCTGCCGCCTGCATGGCGATGGGCTCAATCCCCGGCTCACTGCCCGGTTCGGCAAACGCCAACGTCGCCAAGGTCTCTCCGCTGGCGATGCCCGGCAACCAGCGCTGCTTTTGCGCCTCGCTGCCGATTCGGCACAGGGCGTTGGCCGCCAGCACTGCCGAGGCCAGGTAGGGTGCGCAAAGGAGAACGCGGCCCATCTCCTCCATGGCCAGCCCCAACTCCACCAAGCCAAAGCCGCTCCCGCCGTAGCGTTCGGGAATCATCAACCCGGCCAGTCCCAGTTCGTCCGCCATGCGCCGCCACACCGCTGGATCGAACCCCGGTTCGGTGTCCATCAGGCGGCGCACCTCAGAAGTCGGGGAGGCCGCCGCCATGAAGCGCCGCAGCATGTCGCGGAACTGCCGCTGCTCTTCGGTGAAGTGAAACTGAATGTCCGGCATGCTTGCTGTGAAGGTGGTGGAGCCAGGGAGGATCGAACTCCCGACCTCTACAATGCCATTGTAGCGCTCTCCCAGCTGAGCTATGGCCCCACGGCAGGAAGCGGAAGGGCAGGAATGCTAAGGGGCCGGCCTGCGGCTGTCAAACGCTTACCCCAATCTCGGCATCACCAAGTCGGTGAATCGAGCGGCCGATTCCTGAGCTTCAGGGGCTCTCGCGGCAAAGTTGGGGCCGGTCACGGCGATCTTGTTGATGTCCAACGCCTGCACGGTTTCCAAGCGCCGCAGGCAGTGGTCCGCATCGCCGATGACGGCGTAGCCATCCATGAACTCATCGGTCAAGGCCGCGTTCTGCTGCCCGCCTTGGTGCCCGTGGGCGTTCATGTCATAGGTGGCGTGGAGGTTTCGGAAAACCTCCACTTGACTGTCGCTGGCGGGCCCGGCAATCGCGCCGTGCATCACCGAGAAGCGGGCGAACAGCCCAGTGCCGACCCGCACGAGCTTGCGCGCCACTTCAAGGTCTTCGTGGCAGGCGAGATTGATATAGGCGCCGAAGCTTAGGGTCTCCAAGTCCCGCCCAGCCTCGGCAGCGGCTTGGCGGGCCGTTTCAATCCCCCAGGCAAGCCGTTCCGGCACGGCACCCAAGGCAAACATGATGCGGTCGGCATGCCGGGCCGCGATGCGGATCACTCGGGCGCCGGTGGCGGCCACCTCCACGGGCACCTTGGCCGTGTCCTTCACCCAGCCGATGCGGCTTGAGGACGGCGCATCGGCCAGCCCGAGGTTCTCGACCGGTGGGGCAGCCTCGTCGGCGATGTCTGCTGCCGCAAATGGCACCTCCTCGCCGCGCAAGTAGGCTTGCAGGCTGATCAGGTAGTTCTCGAACCACTTCAGCCGCGCCGGCGCCCGGCCCAAATGGGCCAGCGCGCTGTCCCCGCGCCCAATCCCTAGGATCATTCGACCGCCGGATAGCTTCTGTACGGTGAGCGCGGAGGTGGCCGTCACTGCGGCGTGCCGGGTCACCGGGTTGGTGACCGACGTCTGCAAGCCCAATGTTCGGGTGGCAGTGGCACCGAGCGCGAGGAAGACATAAGGATCGCCCGACAGATTCTGCGAGTCCACGGTGGTGATGCCATGCCAACCGAGCGCCTCGGCCTGCCGGGCAAAATCCGCCGCTCGGGTCGGTGCGGCGTGGTGGGAGGTCCAGAGCTCCACTAGTGCCTCATCCAAAGACTTAAGGCGTGTACCAGATGGGCGAGGTGTAGGCGCGATCCTGGATGGTCAAGGGCAGGTCGTCCGGCAGTTCGACGCCGAACCAAACTTGGTCCTTGGTGGTCCATCGCGGGCGGGGGATTTCAATGACGCGGGCATAGTAGAAGGCCCGCTGGTTCGGGTCAAAGTCCGGGTCGCGCCAGACCACGGCCAATTCCGCAGCGCCGATGCTGTTGTCGAAGGTGGCGTCGGCCAGGTTGACGGTTGAGCCGACGGGGCCGACCTTCCCGGATTCCGGATCTGCCGTGCGGTCGCCCGACCAAGCCACGTTATAGACCTTCTCGTGCAAGGCGCCCTCCCCGTCCAGCCAACCCTTGACGATCTGCGTCCGGTCCAGATTGGCTCCATCGGGATCCTTGGCCGCAACCAGGATGAACGTCGGCGAGGCGCCGTCGGGCGGCTCGGCGAGATCACCGCCCATGGGCACGCCGTTGCCGTAGGCGACGTCCAGGTAGGCGGGTTGGTGGATCAGGCCGGGCGCATAGTCCCAGCCGCCAAAGAAGCGCACTCGGATTCGGGAGCCGGTGGTCGCATAGACCTCCCGCCGCTTCATGGCGTCGAACAGCGCCGCCCGGGTGTTCTCCCTGGCCCAGACCGCCGCATAGCCTGAGGCAACGATGTTCCAGTTCTGCCATAGGCGCCCGGCCATGATGTTCTCGATGCGTTGAACGCCGGGTTCGGACTCCGGGAACTTGCCGAAGAAATTGTCCTCCTCCGGGGTGGAGAAGCTGTTGTGGCCGTCGGTGCTGCCGATCAGGCCGACTTTGAAGGGATTGACGCCGAGTTCCGCATCAAAGCCCAACCCTAGCTTGAGGGCACTCCGGGCGTACTCATGCTGCAGCATCCAATCTTCCTTGGCTTCGCTGCGGCCGATGTTGTCCCAATCCCAGTTCTCGAAATCGGCAAACTCATCGTTGGGCGACAGGGTCGGGTGCGCCTCGGCGTCGCCCTTGACCTGGGTGACTTCGTAAATCGGCTCCCAACGGGCACGCAGGCTCGCGTACTCCGGGCCAATCGGCTCGCCGTCCACGGTCTCCGATGGGAACATCATGCCGTTGGACAGGTTGCCGTTGTGGGGCACGGCGAGGACCTCGCCGCCGGTCTGCGCCTCATAGCGGGCCAGCGCCTTCCAGAGCTCCCGCGGATCCAAGCTGTCTTGGCCGGAAAAAGGCGGCAGCTGGCCGACGGTCTCCGCGCCATCCTTGTAGATGACCACCCGGTGCAGGTTGTTGCCGTCGATCATGGAGGTCCACTCGTAGCCAATGAAGGCGGTGAAGCGGCCAGGCCGATTGTGGTCGTCGGCGGTCTCGGCGACGTCTTGCCAGATCAGGCGCCGCGTTTCCTCCGGGAACGGCGGATGGTTCTCGGGATCTTCCATGCTGGCGACGAAGGCGCCGAACAGGCTCACCATGTCCCCCGTCTCCCGGTACTCAAGCCACTGCTTGCCCGCCGCGGTACCGGTCACCAAGGGGTCTTCCACGAAGAAGCGGTAGAAGCCCTGCAGGTACTCGGCATGGTCGGAGACCACTAGGAAGTCCAGCGGACGGCGCAACTGCACCCGCATGCCGTTGTGGGCGGTGAGCGCCTCGCCGCGGGCGTAGCGGAAGGCGTCGGCCGGGCTCAGGTTCATGTTGCCCAGCGAATAGGCATCCGCCGAGTTGCGGGTGTGCAGGTGGGTATCGCCCCAGTAGAGGTTCTTGGGGTAGTTCTGGCCAGCCGGAGCCGAATACTCAGCGGCTCCGGCAATGCCAAACGCGCCCACCAGCGCTAAGCTCACGCAGAGCTGCGATAAGCGGCCCACCGGGAGGGCCTAAAACTCTTGCCGCCAGCGTAGTCCGATGGTCCTCGGCCGGTTGGTGGTGATGCGGCTGTCGTAGGAAAAGGCATTTTTGAACACCTCCCCCCGCTCGTCGGTGATGTTGCGCACGAACAGTTCGGCACTCCAATTGCCTCCGTCGATGCCCACCGCCACGTTGAGGATGTCATAGGCGTGTTGCTTCTTGCGGGCACGCTCTTCGGTGGCGCCACTATCAACCAAGGAGTTCCAAGATGACCCGGTGTACACCCAATAGGCTTGCACGTAGCCGTCGAAATCCGCCAGTTGGAAACTGTAGCGGGTGGATACGTTGGCCTTGAAGTCCGGCACCCGAGGCAATGCATCGCCTTTCGCCGCATCGGGGTTGCCGTCGCCGATGTTGGCCGCGTTGATCCAGTAGTCTTCGCTGAGTTCCGCATCGATCAGCGAAAAGGCCATGCTGACGTCCCAGTTCTCGGTCAGCAGGTAAGCCACGTCGCCCTCAATGCCGCGGCTGCGGGCGTTGCCGATGTTGTAGGTCAGTGTAAGCGGCGAGACCGAGGCATCCTGTCGGCTTAGCTGGAAATCCTTCCAATCCATGGTGAAGGCGGCCAAGTTGTAGCGCGCCCTACCACCCATGGCCGAGGCCTTGACGCCGACTTCCCAGCTCTCCACAAAGTCCGGGGCGTAGCAACATCCAGCCAACGTGGCCGAATCTCGGTTCAGTCCGCCCGGTCGATAGCCTTCCGAATAGGTGCCGTAGAGCATGACATCGTCGGTGACGTGCCAAGAAACGTTGCCCTTGAACACCGTGTCCTTGTCCTTGGTGACCAAATCGGCGTTTTGTTCATCGGGGGTTCGCGCCCCGAATCGCGGTGACGGATACCAAAATGTGCCGTAAAAGCCGCGTAGGCTCACTTCGGAATCGAAGCTACGGAAGCTGCCCGCGACAGTGAAGTTGTCCGCAAGGTCGAAGGCCACTTCGCCAAAGATGGCGGTTTCCTCGTTACCGCGCACCATGTCGGTGGTCCAGTAGATGTCCGGCGGCTCCACGGCGGCCGGCGTCCCGCCAGGGCCGGTTAGCCCAACGATTCCATGCACATGCCACTCCCAGTCGAAATCGTGCTTGCCGTCCTCGTAAAATAGACCTAGCAATGCCCGAAAACGCTTGTCCTGCGGCGAGGCGATGCGAATTTCGTGGTTGTCCCGCTTGACGTTGTCGTCATATGTGGAATTCACTCGCGGATCGGTGCATTCCCCGAAGTAGGCGACGTAGCAGGAGTAGTAGCGCTGCACGAAGCCGCCGCTGATGTACCAATCGGTGTACAAGGAGTAGTCCACCGTGGCGTAAGACTTACGGTCCAGATAGGAGCCGGCGTAGGTCAACTCGAAGCCCGACATCTCACCCTCCACCACCAGAGACACTTGAGTCCACTCGTCGTCTCTTTCGTCCGGCAGCAAGCGGGTGACCTCAAGGTCGCCCACCTCCTCTGGATCATGGTCCCACACGCCGGAGGCCTCCAGTTCCTGGCGCATGACGCTGGCCGTCACCGTCCAGTTGTCGTTGAGGTCGATGCCCAAGGCCGCTCGGGCACCCGTGGTGGTGGCCTCGTTGAAGTCGTTCTCCACCACGTCGGCGTTGTCCACGGTGATGTCCGCGGCCTTGGCGATGAGGGCGGGATCGGTCAGCCCGGCACGAATGTTGGCGTTGCTGAAGGTGTGGCTGTAGGGCACGTTGTCGATGAAGCCGGCATCCTCCTTGTGCCAGCCCACCAGCCGCAGGGCGGCGCGGTCGCTCAAGGGAATGTTGACCATGCCTTCGAACAGGTAGCCGATGTCGCCGCTCTTGATGGAACTGCCCTCAACAGCGTAGCTGGCCTCAAAACCCACCGGATTTGGCTTGTTGGTAATGAGGCGAATGCTCCCGGACTGGGAGTTGGCCCCGAACAGAGTGCCCTGCGGGCCGGCCAGGGCCTCGATTCGGGCAATGTCGTAAATGTGGGGATTGAGGTAGCCGCCCACCGCGGTGATGGGCTGCTCGTCGAGATAGACCGCCACGTTGGGCGATGAGCCAAGCACGTTCTCGCCGCCGCCCGAAATGCCGCGTATGTAGATGCTGCCGCTGCCCGGCCCCAAGGCAACGTAGCTCACCGAGGGCAGCAACTGCGCGAAGTCCTCAAGGTCCGTAACGCCCAAGTCCTCCAGTTGGGTCTCGCTGAGGACGTCGATGCTGATGGGCACGTCCTGCGCGCTCTCGTCCCGCTTCTGCGCGGTGACGATCACCTCCTCGATGGTCAAGCCCTCCTGCGCCGCGGCCATCGGCGCCGCCGCCACGCCGGAAACCAAGGCAATCGCCCCGGCGGAGGCCAAGGACTGCCGACGAATTGCCCGAACGACAGGCTTCAAGGCAAACGATTGGTTAGGGCTGTTGTGGGCCATCACTGAATTCCTCTCCATAAAGCAGCGCAACCTTACGCAAAATCCTGATCAAAGCCAACACTCACCTCGGCGCCAGCGTCATTTTCCGGAGCGAGGGCATAACGAACCGCAGGTTCGCGCCCTCGATTTGAATTGCGCGTAGGCGCCGAACCAATTCAGTCGTTTGGTTGACCGCCAAACGCTCTCTCGGCGCTCACGCCGCGCTGCCGCGCGGGGAACGACCCGCCCATCCCGACGATGCGAGGACGCGAACCCTCGGTTCGTTATGCCCTCGCTCCGGGAGCGCCTAGTGGCGTCAGCCTTCCGCCAGCTCGCCGAGCGCTTGCTTGAGCGGCTCCAAATGCGCCTCGAAGCGCTGCCACTGCGCCATGGCATCGCGGTAGATCGGCTGGCGGACCTGCTCCGAACTGGCGGTCCGCACGGGCCGACTGTTGCGGTGAAACGCCAAGCAGGCTGCCTCATAGGGAAGTTCGCAATAGTCGAGCAGCCGGCGGACCTCCCCTTCCAGGTCTTCGACGACCCGCTCGTAGTCCACCCGCAGCACCCGCCCCGGCAGCAACGCGTCCCAATGGGCCATCAACGCCGCATAGTCCAAGTAGTAGCGGCCGATGTCCTCAAGGCAGTAGGTGAACTCTTGGCCAGCCGCAAACAACTGCTTGAAGCAACTGAAGCAGGTGGCCATGGGATGACGGCGCGCGTCGATAATGCGGGCGTTGGGCAAGATGAGGTGGATCAGGCCTACATGGGCAAAGTTGTTGGGCAGCTTGTCGATGAAAAAGGGAGCGGCGCCGCGCTGTATGCGGGCGGCATCCAGAAATTCCGCACCCAGCGACTGGCACTGCTCCGCAGTCAGCTCCCAGAGCGCCTCAGGATACTTCGCCCGGCCGGTAGGGTCCCTGCGGCCCGCCAATCGACGCACGATTTGGGGAATGTAGGGTAACTCCATGGTGCCGTCCACCTGCGAATGGCTGGCCAGGATCTGCTCCAGCAGCGTCGAGCCCGAACGGGGCAACCCAACGATGAATATGGGGTCCGGCGCGGAATGGCCCCAATCCTTGCGCGCCGCAAGCCGTTGCCGGGTGCAGGATGCCGCCAGCGCCTCGGACATGGCGCTGTTCTCGTCCGCGTCATAGCCGCTCTGGGCACGTTTGATGGCGTTGCCGCGCGCATAGGCAGCGAAGGCGCCGTCGATGTCGCCGGCATCCTCCAGCGCCTTGCCGAGGGCAAAGCCAAGATGAAATTCGTCGCGGGGCGCGAGATCCTTCCGCGCCGCCAGCCGCCGCATGGCGGCGATGTCACGCTCATCGAAGCGCAAGGTCTTCAGGTTCGCCAAGTTCCACCATGCCTCGCCCAGATTCGGTTCCGCCTCGACAGCCCGCCGGTAGGCGGCGATCGACTCCGCCTGCCTGCCCAAGGTCTTCAGCGCATGGCCGTAGCTCATCTGCAAGCGGGCGTGGCCCGGCGCCTGTTTGAGCACCCGTTCATAGCGCTCGATGGCCTGCCGGTATGCGCCGGTGTTGACCAGCACCGAAGCCGCCAGCACCGGGTGCGAGAGATTGCGCGGCTCAAGCTGCTCCAAGGCCTCGATTTCCTGCAACGCCGCCTCGAAGTTGCCGGTCTTGCTCAGCGCGTTGGCGTAGTTGTTGCGGGCTTGGGTGTAGGCCGGAGCCAGTTCCACGCAGCGGCGCAGCAGTGCCACCGCATCGTCGAAGGCTTCAAGCTGCAGCGCGATGTCCGCCAGCAGCCGAATGGCGTTGACGTCGGTTGGCCAGCGATGCAGGTAGTCGCGCAGGATGCCTTCGGCCATGCCCAGCTTGCCCTCGGCTACCAAGCGCACGGCCTGGCGCAGCCCAGGATGCTGGCCGGATGCGGCCATTTGCTGGCGAAAGGCCGCATCCGCCGCCTCATCGTCGCCACGATCAGCGAGCAGTTCGCCGAGGGCCTGCCAAGCCGGGGCCAGCTTTGGGTTTGCCTTCACCGCCCGCTTGAAGGCCGAGGTGGCCTCAACCAGCTCGCCGTTGCCCCGCAGGGCCAAGCCCAATTCGTGATGAATCGGCGCCGCGCTATGGGTCGCCTTGGAAACCCCTTTCGCCAACCGGCGCAGATCCTTCAGTGCGCCCTTGTGTTCACCCAAACGATTCTTGGCCACGGCGCCGATGAAGGCGGCGCGGCCTTCCTGGGGAAACTGCTTGCGGATCTCCTGGGCTTGGGCCAGCGCCGCCGGGTAGGCCCGCTCCTCTAGCAGCTTGCGGGCGTTGGCGAGCGCGGCATCGAGGTCGCCGAACGGCACGGGCTTACCAGCTATTGCGCAACTCGCGCAGCTTCAGGAACACCTCCCTCGGCGACGGCGACTCACCAAGCTCCGGAAAGGCCTCCCGCAGCCGCTGGATCACCGAGGGGCTGGTGAGGCGGAAAAAAGTGTTGAACTCCTTCTCTTGGGCGAGCGTCGTGACCATGGCGGCGTCGGGGTCGTGGCTCTCCTCGAGGGCGGCGAGCAAGCTGGCCGCGGCTCCATTGTCCGGCTCCCGGTCCAAGGTGAAGGCCAGGTTGTTGGTGATGTAGTCGTGGCCGGGGTAGATCAGGGTGTCGTCCGGCAGGCGATCGAGCTGGGCGGCAAAGGTGTCGTAGAGCTCGTTGGGATGGCCGCCGTTGTGGCAGTTGCCGGCTCCGGCGTTGAATAGCGTGTCGCCGCAAAACAGCGCAGGCTGGTCGGTTTGCGACAGCAGGCAGATGTGGCTCATGGTGTGGCCGGGCGTGTCGAGCGCCAACAGCTCGACGGTCTTGCCCACCTGCACCACGTCGCCCGCGCTCAAGCCCCGGTCCATGCCCTCGATGGCGTCGCCGGCATTGGCGTGGGCCATGATGCCCGCTCCCGTTGCCCGGTGTACGGCGCCATTGCCGCCAGTATGGTCGAAGTGCTCGTGGGTGTTGAGAATCCAAGTGATTTCCCAGCCCTTGGCCTTGGCCGACGCCAAGCACTTTTCGTGGTCCAACGGATCCACCGCCAAGGCCTCGCCGGTCTCCGGGCAGGCGATGAGGTAGTTGAAATTGCGGTAGGCGTTGCCGGTCCAGATCTGTTCAACAAGCATGGGTGGCTCCTCGGTGGCAACTTCGCAGTGTACTGCAATTCATCCAAGGCGCGGGCACAATGGTGGTAAGCCAACCTTCCCAAGGCCTTCCATGGATGCAGCCCCGTTCGCGCCGGGCCAAGAGCGGCCCGTGTTTTTTGCCATGTGCGGTGACGATTGCGAACTGTTCTTCGAGCGCGATCAATTCAACGAGAAGCAACAGGCCGAGCATTGGGAGAATCGCGACCTGACCTCACTGCTGCAGGTGGCCCTGATGTTCATGGGCAAGCCCGCCGACCATGTGGCGCTGTTCGACACCTTCCTCGAACCTCGTTGGCGCGGCCTGCTCGACACCTTCAACGGGCTTTACCGCAACATCTGTGGTCCCGTCGTGCCGCTGGAGCACTGTCACTTCTACCCCCACGAGTCGTTTTACCCCAGGGCCGCCGCTGACCGCACCCTTGGTGCGCTGGCCGGGCTCTACATGATCAGTGGCAGCAACAAGGCGGTGCACCAAAGCGATCAACACTGGTTGATCAGCCAGGCGGTGAACTCCAAGATGCGCCTAGCACAGGATGCGCCCGCCTATGGCATTCCCACGCCGGAGACCTTGTTGACCACCAAGGGCGACTTAGGCGGCCCCGAAGCAAACGCCTTTTTCACCCGCCACAATCGCCAATTGATGCTGAAGATCAAGGGTTTGGCTGGCGCCCGCAACGTCACGCCGGTGCAGAGCGTGGCGGAATGCGAAAGCTACCTGAACCTTTTCGACGCAGGCACCGAAGTGGTGCTGCAGGAACGGCTGAACACCGATGAGTGGACCGAAATGACAGTGGACCTCACCGTCAGCGATTCGAACATCGAGATCACCAACGTGCGCCGCATCCTGTTCGCCGATGGCCTGTGGGTGGGCAACTACCTGCGCGACGACCTGCCCCTGTCCGCCCGCCACCGCCAGGCCCTGCTGAACGTCGGCGCCTATGTGCGAAGCCTCGGCTACAGCGCCCCTCAAGGCCTCAATTGCGGCATCGACTATTTCACGAATGGCGACGACCTCCGCATCATCGAAACCAACGCCCGCTGGACCGGCGGCCTGTTTCCCGCCTGGATGCGCAAGCGCCTGAAGCTTGGCAACCGGCCCACGGTCTCCTTCTTCGACAGCATCTCCGTGGACCGGCTGGCCGAATACCAAGCCTTCGCCGAGGCCCATCTGCACCGGCCAGGCGAGCAGCCCTTCTCCGCTGTTCCGTTGGGCTTCAGCCCCTACACCTTCACCATGGATGGGCGCGAACTCCTGTTCATCTGGCAAATGGTCATTGGCGATCTCGAAGCGTTCAAGCAGGCCAAGAACGCTGCCTTGGGCCCTGGCGAATTGACCACCGCAGACAAAATCGAATTGGATTTCTAGGCCCTGCTGACGAGTTGTTCTGCTAAACTGGTTAGTCAATGGTCAGTTTTCATGGAGGGTCTGTCATGGCAGCCAGCGTCACCGCACTCGAAGCGAAGACCCGCTTCGGCCAGCTTCTCGACCGGGTGTCGCAGGGCGAGGAGGTAATCGTCACCCGCCACGACAAACCTGTCGCCCGGATCGTGCCTGCGGGCAGGCCAGCTCGTGAGGAGGTGCGCGCAGCCGTGGAGGGCCTCCGCCAGCTGCGCCGGACCATCGCGATGCGCCGCGGGACCCATCCAGCGCTCACCGACGACGACATCAAGTCCCTAATAGAAGAAGGACGCCGGTGAGCGCTGCTTTCGTCTTGGATGCCTCCATGGCATTCGCCTGGGTTCTGCCAAGCCAAGCGACCACCGAAGCCGAAGCGTTGCTGGAGTGCGTCGAGGCGGGCGATGAGGGGGTGGTGCCGCCGCTCTGGTTCCTGGAGGTCGCCAATGGCCTGCTTGTGGCCGAACGGCGGAAGACGGTAGCGGCTCCGGAACGAAGACTCGCACTGGAACGTCTCTCCGCACTCGCTCTTACCATCGACGAGGCCCACGCAAGGGATGCTTTCAGTCGAACGTCGGCGTTGGCCGAGCAGTACGGCCTGTCGGTTTACGATGCGGCTTACTTGGAGGTTGCGATTCGCCGCAACCTGCCGTTCGGCACGCGGGACCGCACCCTGCGCTCGGCGGCGGAGCGCAGCGGCATTCCCCAGTTCGACCATTGACCCCGCCCTGATGCCAGCGGCGGACTCCTTCGAGACGGGGGTTGTGGTGCGGAGTTTCGCGTCAGCAAAACTCCATACGCGACCATCAGGTCGCGCTGTTGCGCTTGCCCGCTCATGATTTAAAATGTCCGCGTTTACGGGGAGCGTCGTTCAGGCACCCTGTAGCAATGCGGGAATAGCTCAGTTGGTAGAGCACGACCTTGCCAAGGTCGGGGTCGCGAGTTCGAGTCTCGTTTCCCGCTCCACTCCTCACGAACCGGTACCGGTTGATTTAGCCCTCGCCAACCCGTAGCTTTGACTGACCGGCAGCAGCCGCTGCCACTTGGGGGGATTAACTCATGGCCGCACTGGACGGCTTGCGCATTCTGGACATGACCCAGTACGAAGCGGGCACCGCCTGCACGCAGTGCCTGGCTTGGTTGGGCGCCGACGTGGTGAAGGTGGAGGCACCCGGCACCGGCGACCCCGGCCGCAGCCTGATGGGCTTGAGTGACTACTTCATGGTCTGGAACAGCAACAAGCGCTCCATCGCCCTGGACCTGCGCAGCCCCGAGGGCCGGGACATTCTGCTCAAGATGGCGCCTCACTATGACGTCTTCGTCGAGAACTACGGCCCAGGCGTCATTGAAAAGCTCGATATCGGCTACGACGTCATGCGCGCGGTCAAGCCAGATATTATCTACGCCCGCATCAAGGGCTTCGGACTCGACGGCCCTTGGGCGGACTACAAGTGCTACGACATGGTCGCCCAAGCCGCGGCCGGCGCGTTTTCCATCACCGGCGAACCCGACGGTCCACCCATGCGGCCCGGCCCCACCACGGGAGATGCCGGCACTGGGGTGCAAATGGCCCTTGCCATCGCCGCCGCCTACGCGCAGAAGCTCAAGACCGGCGAGGGGCAGTTGATCGAGCTATCGATGCAGGAGGCCATGACCTACTTCTTGCGCACCGCCACCGCCGGTACCAACTTCGGCGAGTGGGCCGCGGCGCGCACCGGCAGCGGCCCGACGCCGACCCTGCGCCTGTACCCCTGCCAAGGCGACGGGCCCAACGACTACGTTTACGTCATGGCAGTGACGCCGCGCATGTGGGAGGCGCTATGCGCCGCCATCGACCGGGAGGACCTGCTTGACGATCCCCGCTTCGCCGACCCGCGGACGCGGCAGAAGCATCGGGAAGCCCTGGAGGATGCCATAAGCACGTGGACCGCCCAACGCAGCAAGTACGAGGCCATGCAGGTGTTGGCCGAAGCCGGCGTTCCAGCCAGCGCCGTGCTCGACACCAAGGATCTCTACCAAAACCAGCATATGCTCAGCCGTGGCTTCATTCACGAAGTCGATCACCCGGAAAAAGGCAAGATGCGGCTGCTCGGCTGGCCGGCCCGCATGTCCGCCAGCCAAGTGCCCATCAAGGCGGCGCCGATCTTGGGCGAGCATTCAGCCCAAGTGTTGACCGAGGACTTGGCCCTTGACCAGGACAGCATTGCCCAACTGATCGAGGCGGGCATCGTCGGCGGATAGCGTTGCGCACCAGCGCACCCTGAAACGATACCAAATCAAAACCCATCCACTAAGGAGTTCTCATGGGGACAATTGACGGCGCCACCCTGATGGCGCAGAGCTTGAAGCAGCAAGGCGTGGACATGATGTTCGGCATCGTCGGTTTTCCGGTCATCGGGGTGGCGGCGGCGGCGCAGAAGGCCGGCATCACCTACATCGGCATGCGCAACGAGCAGTCCGCCAGCTATGCCGCCCAAGCCGCGGGCTACTTGACCGGGCGCCCCCAAGCTTGCCTCACCGTGTCCGGACCCGGCGTCATTCACGCCTTCGCGGGCCTGGCCAACGCCCAGCAGAACTGCTGGCCGATGATCCTCATCGGCGGCGCCTCACCGGTGTACCAGAATGGCATGGGCGGCTTCCAGGAGGAGCGCCAAGTGCAGCTGGCCGCGCCCTATTGCAAGTATGCCCACGCCATCGAGCATACTGCGCGCATCCCCTGCTACGTCGAGCAGGCGGTGCGCCATGCCAAGTTCGGCCGTCCCGGCCCCACCTACCTGGACTTTCCCGACGACATCATCCGCGGCCAAGTGGAAGAGGACAAAGTGCGCCCCGCTGCCACCGTGGGCGAACCGCCGCGCAGCCAAGCCGACCCCGGCGCGGTGGAAGCGGCGTTGTCCGCCCTGGAGTCCGCCGAACGGCCCTTGGTCATCGTCGGCAAGGGCATGGCTTGGTCCCGGGCCGAGGACGAAGTGCGGTCCTTCATCGAGCGCACCCAGCTGCCCTTCCTCGCCTCCCCCATGGGCAAGGGCATCCTGCCCGACGACGACCCGCTGTCCGTGGGCGCCGCCCGCAGCACCGCGCTGCGTGAAGCGGATCTCGTGTTTTTGATGGGCGCCCGGCTCAACTGGATCATGCACTTCGGCCTGCCGCCGCGCTTCAAGGAAGGCGTGCGGGTGGTGCAGTTGGACGTGGCTGCGGAGGAGATTGGCACCAACGTGCCCGCCGAAGTGGCCCTGCTTGGCGACGGCAAGGCCGTGGTCGGCCAGTTGAACCAAGCCTTGGACGAGCGCCAATGGTTCTACCCGGCGGAAACCGCTTGGCGCAGCCAACTTAAGGAAAAGGCTCAAGCCAACCTGGAAGCGGTCAAGCCCATGATCGATGACGAATCCAGCCCCATGAACTACTACCGAGCCTATCGCGACATTGAGGCTTGGCTGCCCGAGGACGCCATCATCATCGGCGAAGGCGCCAACACCATGGACATCGGGCGCACCCAGATGGCCAACCGCAGTCCCCGCCACCGCCTGGACGCCGGCACCTACGGCACCATGGGCATTGGCCTCGGCTTCGCCGTCGCCGCCGCCGTCGCCCAGCCGGACAAGCCCATCGTCTCCGTCCAGGGGGACAGCGCCTTCGGTTTTTCCGGCATGGAGATCGAGACCATGGTGCGCTACAACCTGCCGGTAAAGATGGTGGTGCTCAACAACGGCGGCATCGGCGGCGGCATCGGCCCGTTAAAGGAAGGCCAGTCCGTCCCACCGCCCATCCTCACCTACGGCGCCCGCTATGACGGCATGCTTGAGGCGCTGGGCGGCAAAGGGCTTTACGTGGAGGATCCTGCCGACCTGCGGGCCGCGCTCGACGAGGCGATGGCCTTCGATGGGCCAGCGCTCGTCAATGTGCCCATCCATCCCCAAGCCGGGCGCAAGCCCCAGCAATTCGGCTGGCTGACCACCTGACTGCCTGCTCAACCAAGGAGTTTCCCAATATGCAATCACTCAAGGGCTGCGCTTGGGCCAGCCTGCTCCTAGCCGGCATGGCCGCGGCGGACGCCGCGCCGCCGACTGCCAGCATCGCCGACCTAGCCTGGATGACCGGCGCTTGGGAGGGGCCGATGGGCGAGAACGCCGTGCTGCAGGAAACTTGGCTGGAGCCGGCCGACGACGCCATGATGGCCGCCGTGCGGCTGCTGGAGGACGGCAAGACCAACATGGTGGAGTTGATCGTCATCGAGGAGTCCGAAGGCACCTTGATCTTCCGCATCCAGCAATGGAGCAAGAGCTACGAGCCGCGCATGCCGGCCCCGCAAAAGCTGGTGTTGGCGGAACTCGGCGACAACTCGGTGCGCTTCGAAGCGGAGGAAGCCGGCAACGCCTTCCGGTCGCTGACTTACAGCCGCCCGTCACCGGAGGCCTTCAACATCAAGTTGGAGCTAACGGATCCCCCCACCGGCCTCGACATAAACCTCCGCCGCCGCTAAAGAATCAGGCGGCCAGCCCAGACTCCGTATCGGGCTCGCCCTGGATTCGGGTGTGCTGCATCACGCGGGGTTGGCGATGGTCGTACGGCCGGGCCCGGTGCAGCACGCAACGGTTGTCCCAAATCACCACGTCGCCCACCGCCCAACGATGTTGCAGGGTGCGCGGCGGCTGGCAGGCGAAGTTGACCAGATCGGTCAGCAACTGCTCCGAAGCCTGCTCAGATAGCCCCGGAATGCCGTAGGCATGGCGGCCGATGTAGAGCGCCGCCTGGCCGGTCACCGGATGGGTCTTGACCAAGGGCCGCAGCGGCGGCTCGCCTTCGTGGAAACCGTAACCTGGGCCCACCTTGGCCCGATGGCCAATCTTGGCTTGGGAGTGAAACAGCGAGTGGTAGGCGGCCAGGCCCTCGATCCGCGCCCGCATGGCGTCATCCAACGCTTGGTAGGCCGCCCGCATGTCGGCCCATTCGGTCTCGCCCCCATCCCTGGGCAGCACATGGGCGGAAAGGATCGACGCCTTGGCGGAAATCGGCATGTAGGAGCTGTCGGTATGCCAGCCCTCATTGCCAATGAGCACCTGCATTTGATGCTCGCTGTCCGCCAGCAGGCTGCCATCCTTGCGCTGGTTGCTGATGGGCACGATCTCCATGCCAGGCACAAGTTGCTCGACCCGCCCAAAGCGCGCGCCAAAGGCGACCTGCGCCTCGGCGCTCAGGTGCTGGGCTGGGAAGATGAGCACGGCGTGCTCATGGAAGGCATCTTCGACGGCGCGCCAAGCCCGCTCATTCAGCGACGCCAAGTCAACGCCGGTGATGATGGCGCCCAACGTGGCGTCGGTTGGTGTGACCTTCATGGCCAAGCCCTCAGGAATCGCCCATCGACGCCATGAACTCCTTCTCGGTCATGCGGGGGTGGTCGCCAGCGAAGTCGTAGCCCTCGGGTTTGTCCTCAATGTAGATCTCGCCGGTCAGGCGAAAGGGCGTCTGGTCGTCGAACGTGCCCACCCACATGTGGTAGCTGCCGGCTCCCTTCAAGTAGTAGAACAGATTGGCACCACACTGGCTGCAAAAGCCACGCTGCGCCCAATCTGACGAGTCGTAGCGCTTGATGTGATCGGCGCCGGAGAACTCAACGCTGCTAACCCCCGCCGCCATGATCGAGGCGCCGGACCAACGGCGGCACTGGCCGCAGTGACAGCTATGCACTTCGGTCTCTACGTCCTCCGCCGTGTAGGACACCGCTCCGCACAAGCACTGGCCGGTCATGGACATGATTGCCACCTCCGTTTTTCTTCATCGCGGAACAAGATTGTTCCATTAGTCCACTGTTGCGCCCGGCGACCGCCCACTCGTCAGTCTGAAGCATCGCCTCGTTAGGGCATTCCTTCAAGCCTTGAGCATACTGCCACGTGGCGGAAGTTCAAGGACTTAGACACAGCTCTAGTCGAGCGGGTTCACCTGCCGGAGCCACCGGTAGCACCGGGCCAGAAAAGTCCGGTGGCATGCGTTGCGCAGCGACGCCGCATCGTGTCCGAGGCTGTTGTAAATCACCCGGCCAGCACCCTGCTCTCGCGCCCAACTGATGGGCTGCCACGGCCCATGGGGCAAGCGGCCTTCCAAGATGATTCGACTGTCGGCGGCGACGTCGAGGCAGTGATAGATCTCATCGCATAGATCGAAGCTCGCCATGCCCGCCGTGAGAGATTGAATGGACGGCCCCGGCTTGTCCGCTTGGCCTGGCGCGGGTCGAATCTCGGCGGACCCCAACGGCGGATGAAATGTGCGTTCCCAGGCCCAAGCGCCGCCGAGCAAATGCCGGTATTCCGGCCAAGCGTCAAAGCAAATGCTGGCGGTGTGCATTCCCAGCAAGCCACCGCCCCGGTCCACGAATTCCATCAAGGCCCGGCCATGAGCGCTCGGCAACTCATAGGACCAAGGGTCCATGTAGGGGAGGTACTTTTCATGGTTCAACATTCGCCAACGCAGCGCGTTCAAGGTGAATAGCGATGCGCCGGCCAGTGCGCCGATGGCCTCGTCCACGTCTTCCGTGATGAAGCTAACGACGCCCTGCTCTTCCAAGATACCCGCCAATTCGGCGGCGGTTTCCTCGAAGGGATGATGAATGCCGCCGATCAGCGTGACGTTACGAATCGGGTGCGAGCCTTCGGTTTGCCACGACAAAACAGATGTCACACTTTCGTCACTTAATGAAAGAATCGTAACTACTCGCACCCCTCGCCGTTGGTTGACGCCTGAAGGGCGGGTTTCGCAT
>JAPPIX010000104.1 GCA_028820495.1 Gammaproteobacteria bacterium | reverse complement strand
CAAGAAGATCTCCAACATCCGCGACATGCTGCCGGTGCTGGAGAACGTCGCCAAGTCCGGCAAGCCGCTGATGGTCATCGCCGAGGACATTGAAGGCGAGGCGCTGGCCACCTTGGTGGTCAACAACATGCGCGGCATCGTCAAGGTGGCCGCCGCCAAGGCGCCCGGCTTCGGCGATCGGCGCAAGGCCATGCTGCAGGACATCGCCATCCTCACCGGTGGCACCGTCATCTCCGAGGAAGTGGGCCTCACCCTTGAAGGCGCCACCCTCGACGACCTCGGCACCGCCAAGCGGATCTCCTCGACCAAGGAGAACTCCACCATCGTCGATGGCGCCGGCGCCAAGAACGAGATCGAAGGCCGCATCAAGCAGATTCGCCAGGAGATCGAGGACACCTCCTCCGACTACGACCGCGAGAAGCTGCAGGAACGCTTGGCCAAGCTGGCCGGAGGCGTGGCCGTCATCAAGGTGGGTGCGCCCACCGAAGTGGAGATGAAGGAGAAGAAGGCCCGCGTCGAGGACGCGCTGCACTCGACCCGCGCTGCCGTTGAGGAAGGCGTGGTCGCTGGTGGCGGCGTCGCCTTGGTCCGTGCGCTTGAGGCCGTCAACGCGGTCGTCGGCGACAACGAGGACCAGAACGTCGGCATCGCCATCGCCGCCCGCGCCATGAGCGCCCCCCTGCGCCAGATCGCCGTCAATGCCGGCTTCGAAGGCGCCGTGGTGCTCGACAAGGTGTCTGCCTTGGACGGCAACCAAGGCTTCAACGCAGCCACTGGCGAGTATGGCGACATGCTCGACATGGGCATCCTCGATCCCGCCAAGGTGGCCCGCGCCGCCTTGCAGTCGGCCGCTTCCGTGGCAGGCCTGATGATCACCACCGAAGCGATGGTGAGCGAAATGCCGGAGGACAACCCGCCCCCGATGCCTGGTGGCGGCGGCATGCCCGACATGGGCGGCATGATGTAAGCCGCCTTGCAGGCTCAAGCCTTTGCGCCATGAGCGCAACGAAAGACCCCGCCTTTGGCGGGGTTTTTTGTGGATTGGTGAATGCGCAAAAGCAACCGGCTCGCACGGCGTCGATGCACAGGCTGCGGTGGCGGCAGCCGGGGAACGTGAGACAATGGGCAAATGAAGGATTTGCCCTTGGATTCAGTCAGTGCCAGCTCCCGCCGATCGGCGTCGCTAGCGCTGCCCCTGCGCCCAGCCATCGACCGCCTCCAGCAGAACGGCATCACCAAGGTGGCGTTCAGTCGCTTCGACGATCCGGCGGTGATTCCGCTGTGGTTCGGCGAAGGCGACCTGCCGACGCCCGGCTTCATCTGCGCTGCCGCCACCGAAGCGCTCGATGAGGGTCGCACCTTCTATGTACACACCCGCGGCCACCCGGCACTGCGCAGCGCCATCAAGGCCTATCTTGATCGCCTCTACGGGATCGATGTCGATCCCGATCGCATCACCGTGCCCGGATCGGCCATGCTCGGCGTGCTAATTGCCGCCCAGATCGCTCTCGGCGAGGGCGACCACGGGATCATCGTCAGCCCCGCCTGGCCCAACATCGACGCAGTCTTCCGGGTGACCGGCTGCGAGCTAAGCCATGTACGCCAGCGCCTCGGCAACGATCGCTGGCGCTTGGACCTTGGCGAGGTTGCAGCCGCCGTGCAGGCGAACACCAAGGCGATCTACGTCAATTCGCCGTGCAACCCCACCGGCTGGATGATGCCCCCGGAGGATCAACAGCAACTGCTCAATCTTTGCCGGGAGCGCGGCATCCTGCTCATTGCCGACGAGGTTTACCATCGGACCGTGTTCGACACCGATCCGGCGCCCTCGTTCCTGCAATGGGCCGACGACGAAGACCCGCTTATTGTGGTCAACGGCTTTTCCAAGGCTTGGGCGATGACTGGCTGGCGGCTCGGATGGGTGGTGGCCCCGGCCAGCCTCGCCGAAAAATGGGCCGCGCTCTCCGAGTGCTACAACACCGGCTCAACCGTGTTCGCCCAGCCGGGCGGCATCGTCGCACTCGAGCAGGGCGAGGGCTTCGTGCGGCAGCTTCAGGCCCAGTACCGGCGCGGACGCGCCATCGTCGATGAAGTGCTCGGCGGCCACAGCCTGATTCGCCACAGCTCCCCGGCGGGCGCCTACTACGCCTTTCCCGAAATCGTGGGCCTCAAGGACAGTTACGCCTTCGCCATGGACATCCTCGCGGCGAAGGACGTGGGCGTGGCCCCAGGCTACACCTTCGGCCCCGACAACGAGAGCCATGTGCGGATCAGCTTCGCCCAATCCCACGACCGCCTGGAGGAGGGCCTCAATCGCTTGGTCGCCTTCGTGGAATCAAAATTCGGCTGAGGCTAAGGGCGAAACGCCTCCCAACAGGGACTCGAAAATCGTCCACCACCGGGCTATATTCCCCAATGACCTGAACTCACCCCGATTGGTCTGGAGGGACAAGCTATGACCGAAATGGAACTGACAATCGATTTTCTGTCCAGGTGGCTGCACATCCTGTTCGGCATCACTTGGATTGGGCTGCTGTACTACTTCAACTTCGTGCAGACGGAGTACTTCAAGGAAGCCGACCCAGACGCCCGGGTGGATGCCTTCACCAAGCTGGCGCCCAGGGCCTTGTGGTGGTTCCGTTGGGGCGCGATGTTCACCCTGATTACCGGCTTGATCATGCTCGCCATACGCGGGGCGGGGCTCACGATGGACATTTTCGTCGGCTCGGTCATGGCCATCCTGATGTTCCTCAACGTCTGGCTTATTATCTGGCCGAACCAGAAGATCGTCATCGCCTCCAACGACCAAATCAAAGCGGGCGGGGAGGCGTTGCCGGAAGCCGCCGGCGCCGCCCCGAAGGCCGCCCTGGCGTCGCGCACCAACACGCTGTTTTCGGTGCCCATGCTTTACTTCATGGTATCGAGCGCCCACATGCCCAATGGCCCCTTCATCGGCGGCAACACGACCGCGCTGATCATCATTCTGATCATCATCGCGGCCCTGGAGTTGAACGCCATCTTCGGCAAGCAAGGCCCCTTGACCGCCGTTAAGGGCGTCATCACGTCCAGCTTCGTGCTTTGGGCCGTGCTGTACGGCCTGTTGGTGGTCACTGGGTAGCAGCGAGCGCGGTTCGGGAAACAGCAGATGTCGGAGCCTTCATCCGCCCCTAGCATCTCCACCGCCCCGGATGACGCCCGGCGGCGTCCGGCGGGCGGTGCCCGTCCGCGCCCGGGCGGCAACGGTCGGGGCGGTGGCCGGTCGATCGCCATCAACCTGGTGGTCGCCGCGCTCGTCGCCGGCCTCGGCGTCGCGGGCTGGTTCATCGCCAACCAGCACCAGTTGCTGATCGAGGAGCAACGCAAGGCGGCCGAGGCCGACAGCCGCTTGCGGGCCTTGGAGGAGCGCTTGCGCATGACCGATCAAGTCATGAGCGAAACCGAGGCGGAAACCGACGAGGAGATCAACTTCTGGGAATCTGAGGTCCGCAAGCTCTGGGCGGTGGCCAACGAGCGCAACAAGAAGTGGATTCAGGACAACCAGAAGCTGCTGCAAACTCAGAAGGCCGCCATCGCCAGCCTGCAAAGTTCCGACCGCACCCTAAAGAGCGCCGTGGACCGCCACGACAAGGCGTTCAACCAACAGCAGGCGCTGATCGATCAACTGGCCAGCATCGAACTGCAGCTTCAGCAAGTGCTCCGGGGCCAGCGGGATCTCGTGGATCGGGTCAACGCCGCCACGCAGACCGCGGCGGCGTCCAGCAGCCGAGTGACTGAAAACGAACAGGCCATCGCCGCCATCGACGCCTACCGCGTCCAAGTCAACACTCGGCTGTCGAACATCGAGAGCCAGCTAAGGAGCTTGGCAGCGCGGCCGGCGCCGGCACCCGCGTTGTAGAGTCGGCTTAGCAGCCGGCCACTTCGTCCACGGCCTCGCGCAGCACCGCGGCCATGGTGTCGATGTCGCTTTCGGTCACGATGAAGGGCGGGCCCAGCAGGATGACGTCGCGAAATTCGCCGGTACCGCCCGCGTAGAAGAACACGCCGCGGTCAAGCGCTGCTTTGACAACCCGAGCGGCGATTTGATCCGCCTTCGGAAAGGGCGCCAGGGTGCTGCGGTCGGCCACGATCTCGATGCCCTGCAGCAGGCCCCGTCCCCGGGATTCCGCGACATGGGGGTGGTTGGAAAAGGCCTCCTGCAGCCGTGTCGCCAATCGTTCGCCGAGCTGCCGCGCCCGCTTCACGAGATCTTCCTCCACCATGATCGCCAGCACTTCGGCCGCCGCCGCGCAAGCGCCGGGATGGGCACCGAAAGTGTGGAACATGAGGCTGTATCCGGCCGCATCGATCGACGCGCCGATGGCCTCGGTGGTAAACACCCCGCCCAAGGGCGCATAGCCGCCCGCCATGCCCTTGCCACCAACCAAGAGGTCCGGGGTCACTGGCCAATGCTGATGGCCAAACGGCAGCCCGGTGCGCCCGAATCCAGTCATCACTTCATCGAAGACCAGCAAGATGCCATGCTCATCGCATAGGTCGCGCACCTTGGGCCAATAGTCCTCTGGCGGCACGATGGCCCCGCCGGACGCACCGGTGATCGGTTCCACGATTAGGGCGGCGATGCTTTCCGGTCCCTCTCGCTCGATCACTTCGGCCATTGCCTCAACATAGTGGTCGCCCGCCTGCGGGTGATGCGCACCCAAGGGACAGCGCAGCGGATGGGCCGTGGGTGCCTTGGGATGGCGCTCCAGCGCCTGCTCCAGCCCCTGCCGCCGCGCCCAATGGCCGCTGATCGCGGTGGTGGTGAAGGTTGCGCCGTGATAGGAAATGTCCCTGGACAGGATCTTGCGCCGACCCAAGTCCCCCTGCGCAGCGTGATGCATGAATACGAGCTTCACCGCCGACTCCACTGCCTCGGAGCCGCCGGAGGTGATGTGCATGCGCGAGATGCCCTCGGGCAGCCAATCCCGCTCCAAGGCCTCGACCATGGCTTGGCGCCCCGGCGTGATCCAAGGCGGCACCACGTAGGTGGTCTCAGCGGTGGCCTTGGCCAAGGCCTCAACCACCCGCTGGCGGCCATGGCCCACGTTGGCGACCACCGCCCCGCCAGCGGCATCGAGCACCGCCTGGCCCGTCGCGGTGAACAGATGGGCACCCTCGGCCTTGACGATGTTCAGTGCCGCGTCTTGGGAGAAGGGCCAATTCAGTGTGCTCATGGGA
>JAPPIX010000406.1 GCA_028820495.1 Gammaproteobacteria bacterium | reverse complement strand
TGGCCGCTGACCTGCGCATCATGGCCGACACCGCCTTCATCACCTCCGCCTTCGCCAAGGTCGGCTTCAGCGGCGACTACGGCGGCACCTTTTTCCTCTCGCACTTGGTGGGCGCCGCCAAGGCGAAGGAGATCTACTACCTGTCCGACCGGGTCAATGCCGAGGAATGTCAGCGCTTGGGCCTCGCCAACTTCGTGGTGCCCGCCGATCAACTCGAAGCCGAGACCTCCGCCCTAGCCCGTCGCTTGGCGTCGGGGCCGCCGGTGGCCTACCGCTACATGAAGGAGAACTTCAACCGGGCGGCGATGGGCGCGGACCTGATCGAGTGCCTGGACTTGGAGGCCACCCACCACGTCCATGCGGGCTTGACCGAAGACCACCGCAACGCCGCACGGGCCTTCGTGGAGAAGAAGCAGCCGGTGTTTGCCGGCCGCTGAGTCCGGTCAGGGGTTCCCTACCCGTCTGGGCGCAAGCCCCGCTCGGCTAGGAACTCCGGGTTGTAGAGGCTCGATTGGTACTTGTGGCCGGTGTCGGTGAGCACCGTGACGACGGTGTGGCCGGGGCCGAGGCGCATGGCCACATCCACGGCGGCGCACAGGTTGATGCCGGTGCTTGAGCCGAAGAACCAGCCTTGTTGGCGTAGCTGGCCGTAAACCATCTCCACCATGCGCTGGTCGTTGATCTGCACCGCGTCGTCAATGTCGGTGCCCGACAGGTTGTCGGTGACCCGGCTGTTGCCGATGCCTTCGGTGATGGACGGCCCCGGCGTCATGGTGGCCTCGCCGGTGGTCACCCAGTTGTACAGGGCACTGCCATGGGGGTCCGCCAGCACGGTCTCGATGTCCGAACGGCGCTCCTTCAGGTAGCGGGAGACGCCGGCCAGGGTGCCGCCGGTGCCCACCGAGCAGGTGAAGGCGTCGATGGCGCCGCCGGTCTGGGCCCAGATTTCCGGGCCGGTGGATTCGTAGTGGGCCAGCCGATTGGCCACGTTGTCGAATTGATTTGCCCAAACGGCATTCGGCAGCTCATCGGCGTAGCGCCCGGCCTGCTTTTGGTAGTTCATCTCGTCCCGGTAGGGCACCGTGGGCACCACCCGCACTTCGGCGCCGAGGGTCTTCAGGATGGCGACCTTCTCCGGGGATTGGTTGTCCGGCATGTAGATGACGCAGGGGTAGCCACGCTCATTGCAAACATGGGCGAGGCCGATGCCGGTGTTGCCGGCGGTGCCTTCCACCACCGTGCCCCTGGGCTGCAGCGCCCCGCTCTTCTCGTGCTCCCGCACCATCCAGAGGGCGGCGCGGTCCTTGACCGAGCCGCCGGGATTCAGGAACTCCGCCTTGCCCAGAATCTCGCAGCCGGTGGCTTCGCTCAATGCCGCCATGCGAATGAGCGGCGTGTTGCCCACGCTGCCGGCGAAGCCGTTTCGCATTTCCATACAGGGTTTCCGCTGAACGAAACACTAAGTTTAACTTGGTTGCTTGCACTAATTCCTTGGCGGGGTGAACATCCCCACCCCCAAAGGACATTGGAAGGCTCCATGGTTCCCGAATCGCTCAAGTGCAGCATGGCGGAGGCTAAGCTGAATCCCGCCAAGGTGGACGAACTGCTGGCCCGGGCGCGCCGGGAGGTGGATGCCGGGCTGCTGTCGGCGTCCCAGGTGGCTTTGGCCCGCAACGGCAAGCTGGCACTGCTGGCCACCTTCGGCGACGCCTCGGAGGAGAGCCTCTTCTGCGTGTTCTCGGCTACCAAGGCGGTGACTTCGGCAGCCGCCTGGATTCTCATCGAGGAAGGCCGCTTGGACGAAGAGGAAATTGTCGCCGACATCATTCCGGAATTCGCCAGCAACGGCAAAGACGTGATCCGGGTGGGCCAGCTCTTCACCCACACCGCCGGTTTCCCCGCCGCCCCCTTCCGCCCCTTGGATTGGAATGACCCCGTCCGGCGGCGCGAACGCTATGCCCAATGGAAGCTCAACTGGGCGCCGGGCAGCCGGTTCGAGTACCACCCATCGTCGAGCATGTGGGTGATTGCGGAGATCATTGAGCGCCGCGCCGGGCAGTCCTTTCAATCCTTCGTCCGGGAACGCATCGCCAAGCCCTTGGGCTTGGACGACCTACACGTGGGCCTGCCAGATAACGAGCAGGATCGGGCGGCACTCTGTGAGCATGCGGGCGACGCCATGACCGATCGGGATTGGCAGGATCTCGGCCTGCCGCCACCGCCCGTCACCGAGGTCACCGAGGACGCCATCTTGAGCTTCAACCGCCCGGAGGTGCGCGCGGTCGGCGTGCCCGGCGGCGGCGCCTTCATGAGCGCGGCGGAACTGGCCTTGTTCTACCAAGGCCTGCTGCACGGGGGCTTAAGGGGCGAACGAATCTGGAGCGACGCCATGCTCAACGACGCGCGCCGGGTGCGCACCGGCGAGATGACGGACCTCGTCGGCACAGTGGCCAACCGCGGCCTTGGCATCATCGTCGCCGGCGATCAGAAGCGCAGCTTCCGCGGCTTCGGCAAGACCAATTCGCCGGATGCCTTCGGCCATAACGGTGCCGGTGGCCAGCTCGCTTGGGCGGACCCGGCCACCGGGCTGTCGTTGGGCTACTGCACCCGCACCCACGACCGCCACACCATTCGCCAAGGCCGGCGCGGGGTGGCGATTTCCAGCATCGCCGCCCTCTGTGTGTCCTAGATGAACAGGATTACAGCCGCAGGGTACCTGGCTGCGTTGCTGCTCGCCGCTGGGGTTGCCGCCGCTGCCGAACAGCAGGTTCTGATCGAGGTGGAAAAGGAGCGCGCGGCGTCCATCGCCTTGGCCGACGACATCTGGGCGTTCGCCGAACTGGGCTACTTGGAAACCAAGAGTTCCGAGCGCCTGCAGGGCTACCTGTCCGACTCCGGATTCGATGTCGAGAGCGGCGTCGCCGACATCCCGACGGCCTTCGTGGCGACTTACGGCGAAGGGGCGCCGGTGATCGGCATTCTGGCGGAGTTTGATGCCCTGCCTGGGCTCTCCCAGGCCGCCAAGCCGGTTCGGGAGCCCATTGCCGAAGGGATGCCGGGCCACGCCTGTGGCCATCACCTGTTTGGCGCCGCCTCGGCTTCGGCGGGCGTGGCGGTAGCCCGCTGGCTGGCGGCAACCGGTGCCTCCGGCACCGTGCGCGTGTACGGCACGCCGGCCGAAGAGGGCGGCTCCGGCAAGGTCTACATGGTTCGGGCCGGCCTTTTCGATGATGTGGACGTGGTGCTGCACTGGCACCCCGCCGACCGCAACGATGCCTCCGCGGCCAGCAGCACGGCCAACAAGTCCGGCCGCTTTCGCTTTCATGGCGCCGCCGCCCACGCCGCGTCCGCTCCGGAACGGGGCCGCTCGGCCCTCGATGGCGTGGAAGCGATGAACTTCATGGTCAACCTGATGCGCGAGCACATCCCCGAGGACTCCCGCATCCACTACGTCATCACCGACGGCGGCGACGCGCCCAACATCGTGCCGGAGTCCGCGGAGGTCTATTACTACGTGCGCAATCCCAAGCTGCCCATCGTCAAGGCGTTGTTCGAGCGGGTGGTCAAGGCCGCCGAGGCTGCGGCGCTGGGCACGGGGACGCAAATGACCTACGAGGTCATGCACGGCAACTACCCGGTCCTGCCCAACGAAACCCTGGCGCGGCTGGTGGACGCCAACCTGCGCCGATTGGGCGGCTACGCCTACAGTCCCGAGGAACAGCGCTTCGCCGAAGCTGTGCATCGAACCCTCGGCGAAGCGGCCCTGCCGCTCGGTGCGCAGTCGCAGGTCCAGCCCTTCGTCCTGCGGCAAGGGCGGGGCTCCACGGACGTGGGCGACGTCAGTTGGGCAGCCCCGACCGTGGGTTTCGGCACCGCCACTTGGGTGCCCGGAACCCCCGCCCATTCGTGGCAGGCGGTGGCTGCCGGGGGCACCAGCATTGGCCACAAGGGCATGCTGCTGGCGGCGCGGCTGCTGGCGCTGACTGCCACCGACCTGTTCCAGGACGCCGGCCTCATCAAGCGGGCTTGGACGGAGCTTCGGGAGAAGCGCGGCGCCGACTTTGAGTACGAAGCCCTTTTGGGCGAACGAGAGCCACCCTTGGATTACCGCTTGTAGCTGTGGACATCGGGCTGCTGCATCCCGGTGCCATGGGCGTTTCCGTGGGCATGGCGCTGGCCGAGTCCGGGCATCGGGTGCATTGGGCTTCCGCAGGGCGCAGCGCAGCCACCGCAGAACGCGCCGAGAGCGCCGGATTTGCTGATCGGCAGTCCTTGCCCAGCCTCACGCGGGCAGTGGACGGCATCATCTGCGTCTGTCCGCCCGAGGCTGCTCTTGAAGTGGCCGCGAGCGTGGCACGGAGCGGCTTCTCCGGCCTCTACGTGGACGCCAACGCCGTATCGCCGGACACCGGTGCCCGCTTGGCGGACCTGCTGGGCGAGCGCTACGTCGACGGCGGCATCGTCGGCCCGCCGGCCCGTTCGCCGGGCAGCACTCGCCTGTTCCTGTCCGGCCCCCGCGCAGCCGTTGCCGCCGATTGGTTTGCTGCGGGATTCGTCGAAACGGTGGCTCTCGGCGAGCGCCCCGGCGCCGCCAAGGCGCTGAAGATGTGCTACGCCGCCTACACCAAGGGAGCGAGCGCCCTGCTGCTGGCCATTCGTGCTCTGGCCGAGGCTGAGGGCGTCACCGATGCGCTGCTGGCCGAGTGGTCCCGCTCCCAGCCCGGCTTGGCGGAACGCTCGGAGCGCTCCGCGCAAGCGGTGAGCCCCAAGGCTTGGCGGTTCGCCGGGGAAATGCTTGAGATTGCCGCAACCTTCGAGGCGGCCGGATTGCCCGGTGGCTTTCACGGGGCCGCAGCTTCGGTTTACGAACGCATGGCCGACCTCAAGGACAGGGGCCAACCGCAAATGGCCGACGTGATCGAGCGTCTGCTTAGCGAGGGTGCCGGTTAGTTTCCGCGGCCGACGGTCACCTGATACAGGCGATTGAGTTCTCGATGCCGTGCCAAGGCCTCGGGATGCAGGTTTTCGGAGGCGGGGATGTCGTGCCCAAAGTGGCCAAACGCATCGATGCCCCGCGCCAGCAGGGCGGTGTCCCGGCTGTGCTTGACTTGCCGCATGCGCGGGGTAGTGCTCTGTCAGCCCACTAATGGCGCATCAGTGGCAGCGGGAGCGTTCCGGGCAAGGTGCGGTCGCGCAGACGTAGGCGCACTACTTCAAGCGGCCGCAACGCGGTCCGGGGC
>JAPPIX010000100.1:2716-5326 GCA_028820495.1 Gammaproteobacteria bacterium | reverse complement strand
GCTTCCGAGATGCGCGCCAAGGCCTTGGCCGCCACCCGTCAACTGGCCCGGCGGCAATTGACTTGGCTGCGCGGTTGGCCCTGGGTGAAAGTCCTGCCGAGCGCCGATGGGGCGGCTGCGGTGGCTAGCGTGGCGATGGCCGTTGATTGATGCGAGCTCCCACCCCGGCCCGCCTGGGCGCGGTCGTGGCGGGGAGGTCAAGGCGAAGTCAAACCGCCAGTGTGCCCACCAAGCCCAGCACGGCCAACTGGAAGGCGAACAGCCAGCCCATGCCCAGCTTCACCAGCGACTCCAAGCGATCCACGCGTTGGAAGATGACTTTGGTGAGGGCTTCGTTGTTCGCTTCGAGTTCCCGGCGCAGCACTTCGGGCGTGACAGCGAACTTCTCGATGGCGTTGCCCATCTCCTCGATCACCGCGTAGGCTTGGGCGCGGTCCATTCCCGAGGATTCAAGACGTTGGGCCATCCCTTGGATCTCCCTAGCTGCCTGTTGCATTTAGTATAGCCCTCCGATGGCTGAATCGTAAAAGGCCATCACATCACCTTGATCCAAAGCTTGCCTAGTGGAGATGTCCGCAACGTCTGTAAGTGATTGACCCCTTGTGATCGAGTGGTCGTCACCTCCCGACCTCGATTGGGCTGTTGGGATGCGCATTTTCGCCGTGGAATTTTGCGTTTTCCGGTAGCCTTCGGACGATTTTGTTGCAATATGCGCCTTTCGCCGCTACGTTAGGCAATGAATCGCGCTAAGGAGGAACATGTCGGCACCGGTCGCACTGGTCACGGGCGCCACCCGTGGCGCTGGCAAGGGCGTAGCACTTGGGCTTGCGAGCCGGGGCATGGTGGTTTACGTCACCGGACGGTCCAAGCAGGAGGCCACCGCGACCCTCAAGGGCGAAGTGCTGCCCGGCACCCTTGATGAGACCGTTGCCGCCATCAATGCCGCAGGCGGCACGGGCGTTGGCATCCAATGCGACCACGCCGATGATGCCGCCACCCGGGCGGTGATCGAGCAGATCGACGGCGAGCGGCAGCGGCTGGACATCCTGGTCAACAACGCTGCGCACGTTCACGACAACCTGATCGATCCCGGCGGTTTTTGGGAGAAGCCGCTGGAACTGGCCGGCATCCTGGACGTCGGCCTGCGCTCGGCCTATGTCGCGAGCTACTATGCCGCGCCGATGATGGTTCGGCAGGGCTCGGGGCTCATCACCTTCACGTCGTCCTTCGGGTCAGTCTGCTACATGCACGGCCCAGCGTACGGCGCGCAAAAGGCGGGTTACGACAAAATGGCTGCCGACATGGCCGTGGACTTGGAAGACACCGGCGTCGCTGCGGTTTCGCTGTGGCTCGGCCCACAGCTCACCGAGCGCACGGCGGTGGTGCTGCGCCACCGCGGCGAGCAGTACGACGATTTCATGGCGCTGGCCGAGACGCCGCAATTCAACGGGCGCGTCATTCATGCCCTAGCCGGGGATCCCAAGCTTGCGGAAAAATCCGGGCTGACCTTGGTGACGGCGGAACTGGCACTTGAATACGGCCTGACCGACGAGGGTGGCAAGCAGCCCCCGTCCTACCGCGAACACCTTGGCGAACCGCGCATTCCTCACTCGGCGCGGGTGATCTAGTGCGCCATCCGGCTAACAATAGCGCGATCCAATCGACATGTGGAACAAACATTAATAGTATGTTCCCATTTCTTGCCTGCGGGCATTAGCGGAGGCACGAGCATGCAGGACTTCAACGGCAAGTTAGCCGTTATCACCGGCGGCGCCAGCGGCGTTGGCCAATCGCTGGCCTTTGCGCTCGGCGCGGAAGGGGCGCGGGTGCTGATCGCGGACGTGGATGAGGCCGGTCTCAAAGCAGCCGAAGCGGCATTGATCGAGCGCAACATCGACGCCCGCAGCCAGCGCTGCGACGTCTCCACGCAGGACAGCCTCAATAAGCTGGCTGCCACCGCCTTCGATGAGCTGGGCGGTGCGCATCTGGTGTTCGCCAACGCCGGCATCTCAGCGGGCGAGGCAGGCAATCTTTGGGAGTACTCGCCCCACGACTGGCAGTGGACCTTCAACGTCAACTTCTGGGGCGTCATCCACAGCATTAACGCCTTCATGCCGCGGCTGGCCGCCCAAGGGGAGGAATCGCATCTGGTGGTGACTGGCTCGGGCAACGGGGCGTTCATCGTCTATCCCGACCAGCCCGTGTACACCGCCACCAAGGCCGCCATCCAGGCGGTGACCGAGGCGCTGCACATCCAGACCCGAAATCAGCGCAGCCCAGTGCGGATCCACGCGCTGTTTCCCGGGCCGCACATCGTGGAAACGGGCATTTTCGACTCCGACCGCGTACGCCCCGAGGAGTTTTCCAAACCGGAGGGCACTCCCGAAACAGGCATCAATTCGGCGGAGGACTTACGCAAGATCATGGAGTTCATGGGCCAGAAGCTGGTCACCACCCACCCGGATGAGGTGGCGCAGACGGCGATTCAAGGGGTGCGCGACAATCAGTTCTGGATTGCGCCGATGAATCCGGGCACCCAAGAGAAGATCAGGGCGCGGTTCGACTCCATCCTCAATCGCAGCGAACTGCCCATTCCCACACTTGGCTAAC
>JAPPIX010000100.1:0-2616 GCA_028820495.1 Gammaproteobacteria bacterium | reverse complement strand
GGCCACGGCGGCAAGGTCATGGGCGACCGGATTGCCTGTCCTTTCCACGGCTGGCAGCTCGACGGCGACGGGACCGTGCAGGAGGTGCCCTACGCCGACGCCAAGCCGCGCCGGGTCCAGGAGGGCGAGTGCCTGTACAGCTATCCGGTGCAGGAGCGCAACCAGATGATTTGGGCCTGGTACCACCCGCGCCGCATTGCGCCCACCTTCGAGATCGACGACATACCGGAGTTCTCGGACCCCGACTGGACTGAACTCGAGACCTACGAGTGGGAGATTGAGTCCCACATACAGGAGACCGGGGAGAACGCAGTGGACATTGCCCACTTCGTTTACGTCCACAGTGCCCGGGAAATGCCCAAGGCGAAGATCACGCTCGATGGCAGTCGCCGCGTCACCGAGTTGGTGTCGCTCTCGCCCAAGATTAACAACGACGGCACCTTCGATCTGTCGCAGACCGAGGAGTCGCATCTGCTCAGCCGCAATTGGGGGCCGGGGATGAGTTCCCAGTCCTTTGACCGGGCCTTCAAGGTCGTCATGATGGGCACCATGACGCCGGTGACCAACAATCGCTTGATCCTGCGCTTCGCGTTCACCACGCCAAGGCGCATCTCCGAGCAGTTCAAGGCTCTGGCTGACGGCGTGGTTGCGGAGATTGTGCGCCAAGTGGGGCACGACATGGTGATCTGGAAGCACAAGCTCTACCGCGACGATCCCATTCTCTGCGATGGGGATGGCCCGGTGGCGAAGTACCGGCAGTGGTTCCGGCAGTTCTACGACGAGGGCGCCGAAGACGCGCCGGTCCGGCTGGTCGGCTAGAACTCGGCTGTAAGGAGGCAGCCCATGGCCACCACCGCCGAATACGGCCTTGGCCCCTTCACCTTTCCACGGGGCTGGTTCATGGTGGCCGAGGCGAAGGAGGTGGGCGACGCCGTGCTGCCGCTGCGCTTCTTCGGCAGGGAACTCGCCCTTTACCGAGGCGGGAGCGGCCAAATGGTGCTGCTGGACGCCATGTGCGCCCACATGGGCACCAACATGGCCCGCAACAAGACCTCGTTTGTGGTTCTTGACGGCCAGATCGAAGGCGACTCCATCCGCTGCCCCTACCACGCGTGGCGCTACGGGCCGGATGGCCGGTGCGACGACATCCCCTACCACGACGGCCCCATTCCGGCGAAGGCTTGCGTCAAGAGTTGGCGCGTGGAGGAACGATACGGGTGCGTGTGGATGTGGCACGACCCGGAAGGGGGCGAGCCGGACTACGACATTCCCGATCTGCCTGAATGGGACAACCGGGCTTGGGTGCAGTGGACTATCGATCACATGGGAGAGATCGATTCGCATCCGCAGGAGGTGATCGACAACATGGCGGACGCGCCGCACTTGGGACCGATTCACGGCTCGATGCTGGAGTACTTCGAGAACGAAGTGCGAGACCATGTGGTCATACAGCGGCAGGGCGGCGGGCACAAAACCCTGGCCGCCAGCAGCACGCTGCTGGAGACCGACACCTTCTACACCGGTCCGGCCATCCTCATTTCGCGCCTGACCGGCTTCTATGACGCCATCATGCTGATCGCTCACACGCCAGTGGACGACGGCAGGCTGAAGGTATGGCACGCCCTGATGGTCAAGAGCGAACACGCCGAAGCGACCGAGGCGGACGTTGCCCAGGCGCGGGAGTTCCAGGAGTCGAGCCGCCTGGCCTTCCTGCAGGACTTCGAGGTCTGGGAGGCCAAGGCGCCCGTCTTCCAGATCATGCAGATCAAAAGCGACGGGCCGTTCCACAAGATTCGCGAGTGGTATCGCCAGTTCTACAATCCGCGCGAAGAAGCGGCCAAGCGCCAAGCCAAGGCCAACGGCACCTATCTCACCAATTGGCTCAAACCCGCGCCCGAGGAGGTGATCGCCCGGGGCCGGTACTGATCGCTGCCCATGCACCTCGCCTTCAGTTCCATGAACACGCCGAGCGATCCCCATCCGGCGACGCTGGCCCGGGCGCTGGAGGAGCGTGGATTCGAATCGCTCTGGTACGGCGAGCACAGCCACATCCCCTGCTCGCGCCGCACGCCCTATCCGCCTGGCGGGGAACTGCCTGTCCCCTATACGCGGATGATGGACCCTTACCTGTCGTTGATGACCGCCGCCAACGCGACAACCCGCTTGCGGCTTGGCACCGGCATCGCGCTGTTGATGGAGCGCGACTTGTTTTCCCAGGCCAAGACCATCGCCACCTTGGATCGGCTGTCCGGCGGTCGGGTGCTCATCGGCACGGGGGTAGGCTGGAACCAGGAGGAATTCGAGAACATCTGCCCGCATCCGTTCGACAAGCGCTATGCGGTGCTGCGCGAGACGGTCGCCGCGACCCGGGCGCTGTGGACGGAGGAGGCGCCGTCCTACCAAGGCGACTACGTTCGCTTCGATGCTGTCTGGAGTGATCCCAAACCGGTTCAGAAGGGTGGCCCCAAGATTTTCATGGGCGCCATGGGGCCGCTGGGCCGCAAGCATGCCGCGGCTTGGGCGGATGGTTGGTATCCGGTGGATATCGGCATGGGGGATGTTGCCGCATCGATCGCCGCCTTTCGCGAGGAAGTCCGGGCCGCGGGCCGCGACCCC
>JAPPIX010000358.1 GCA_028820495.1 Gammaproteobacteria bacterium | reverse complement strand
GCGCACACCATAGGGGCGCCTCACTATGAAGTCAAGGGGGGCGAGTAGTTACCAAATGACATGACAGGGAATACATGAAGGCGATCAACCGTCCATTCACGGAAATCATCAACGGCAACCGACAATTCATCATTCCTGTCTTCCAGCGGGACTTCAGTTGGGCCCGCGATCAATGTGAGCAATTGTGGCGGGACGTGAAGCGCGCGAGTGCGGGTGGTGCGGACAGTGGACATTTCATGGGGTCAATCGTCTATGTCGGAGCCGACCTGTCCAGCGCATTCCAAAGCTGGTTGCTAATTGATGGCCAACAGCGATTGACGTCGTTGACGGTGCTCATGATCGCATTGCGCGACCACATCCAATCAACGCTCTGGTCTGGAGGGGATGACAGTCCAACAGCTGAGAAAATCGATGCGTACTATCTGAAAAACGTTTATGAGTCCGGGAAGCGGCAATACAAACTCTTGCTGCGACGCAGAGACAATGCGACGTTGCGGGCGCTGATTGATGGAGAAAGACCTTCAGAACTCGGAAAGGGGTACTCGGAACTACTCGTCGAAGCCTACGAACTCTTCCGGTCCGCTTTACAAGAATCAGGCTGTGACCTGGAAGATGTATATCGAGGCATTGCTCGCTTGAGCGTAGTTGATGTCACGCTAGAACGAGGCGTCGACAACCCGCAGCTCGTATTCGAGAGCATGAATTCCACCGGAGTGGATTTACGTCAAAGCGATCTGATTCGGAACTATCTTTTGATGGGTCTGGATGAGTCGGAGCAGACCCAGCTTTACGATGACTATTGGAGCAAGATTGAAACGCTGTTCCGGTCGTCTGGCAATGCGTTTGACGGATTTCTGCGTGATTACATGGCCTTAGAGCAGCGGCGCACTCAACAGATCCGGCTAGATCGCGTGTACGACGAGTTCAAGTCATTCCGAAACCACGATAGTGAAGCGCCGCTGAAGGTGTTGTTCGCTGACATGGCCAGGGTTGCACGCACCTATGCGTCGTTTCTAGGAATCGCGCCAATGCAGCGCCCATGGCTTGCGGATGCCATGAGCCAGATGCGGTCATTGAACACGACCCAAGGTCTTTTGGTCATGCGGCTGTACGACTGCCACGAGAAGGGGCTGCTGTCTCAAGACGAGTTTATCCGCGCCATTGGGCTGATCGAAAGCTACCTATTGCGTCGCGCCGTTCTGGGGTTGCAGACCAGAGGCTATTGGTCTGTCTTCGCCCGCATTGCGCATGATCTCAACCCCGAATCGGTGTTCGAGTCTCTACAAGTCGCACTAGCGCGGTTGAGGGGCAACATTCGCTTTCCGAGTGATGAGGAATTCAGAAGAGGACTGCAAGATCATGACCTCTACGGCTTGCGCGTGTGCAAGCACATACTCGACCGGCTGGAAAACGCTGGATACCGAGAGCCAAGCCCTGTCCATAACTACTCGATAGAGCACATCATGCCTCAAGACATCGCACAAGCAACCGAGTGGCAGGACATGCTCGGCGAGAATTGGAGCGAGAATCACGAGGCTTGGTTGCACCGATTAGGCAACTTAACTCTGACGGCCTACAACAGCACCTACTCAAACCGACCGTTCGAAGAGAAAAAGACCGTAGAGGGCGGGTTCCGGCATAGCGCTGTACGACTGAACGAGGACGTCAGAGATCAGGCGCAATGGACCATTGCAGAAATCCAAGTGCGCGGAAACCGATTGGCCACACGGGCGCTTAACATATGGCCACACCATGAAGCCGATGCGGAGAGCATTCAGACGGCAGATATCCGCGATCTCAGGGAGCGCGCAGCGGAACGAAACACCAGTGCGCTAGAAATGAACGACGCTGTTCGGCGGATGCTCGATGGGATTCTGTCATCCGTTCGTGGATTAGCTGACGTCATCGAGGTGGTCGAGCGCAAGTCTGTTTCCTGTTATGGGCCGGACTTCTTTGTTGAACTAATGCCAATGCGCCGCTCGGTCAGGGTGATACTACCTCTACAGTTCAGCGAGGTCGAAATCCCCGAGGGAGTGACTGCTTATGATGCATCCACATGGAAATTCGTCGTGAATAGAGTGCACACGGATAGCGACCTGATTGTGGAAGTCTGGGATGAGGCCAAGGTAGAGCGTGTCATACCGATTATTCGCCAAGCCTTCGATCACTCGCGGTAGAGCTCAGCAATACACAACGTCTTTACTTTGATCAAAGCTCCACTAGTTCCAATAGCTTTATGTTCATCAAAGGCTAAGAGTTCTCGGGGAATGAATGTGCTCTGTACTCGATACCGCTAGAAGCCTATGCACTGGGTCGGCGAACCGTGTCTCACACGGAACGCTCCCGCTACCACCGACCCTTGCGTTTTGAGTTGACAGAGCACTAACCCTCCGCCCGCGCCCACTGACCGGGACCTGACGACACCTTGGCCACCAGCCGGTGGATGTCGAGCGCCTTGATGGCCGGGTCCGCCTTGAGCTGTTGCAGGAACCAAGCAGCCAGCGCCTCGACGGTGATGTTGGCAACCGGCAGGGTGCGCACGTCGCGTGGCAGGAAGGGGATGCGCTCCCCGTTGAACAACGCGACCACATAGCCGTCGTCACGCTCAATGCTGAGGTGCGGCGAGCGCTCCGGCAGCAAGGTGCGTTCGTCCAAGCCGTCGCACAGGGCCTTGAGCGCCGTCTTGACGATGTTGTAGTCGAAGGCTAGGCCGTCGTCGCCCACTTCGGCTTCAATTTCGAGCGCCACGAAGAAGTTGTGGCCGTGCAGGTTCTCCCGTTCGGTGGCGGAGAACAGCGTGAAGTGCGCGGCGGCGAAGTGCAGCGCCTCCTTGGTGACTTCTATGACGGTGCGCGGCACGGTTCCCAGCCTTACCGGTTGCTAAGCGGCGCCTTCGCTCACCGCGGCAGCGAAGGCGCCCATGCTGGTGAAGGTCCAGGTGGGGGTGGCCGCGACCGGCTTGGCCGCTCCCTTCGACGGGCGATTGATCCACACCGTGTCCATGCCCGCCGCCGTGGCCGGCACGATATCGTGAAAGCGGCTCTGGGCCACGTGCAGCACCGCCCCCTTAACCCGGCCCAAGGCGGCTTCAAACACCTTCGGATCCGGCTTGTACGCACCCACCTGCTCGGCGGTGATGACGTGGTGGAAGGGAAGGCGCAAGTGCTTCGCCGACAGTTCGAAGAGCCGGTCGTCGATGTTGGAGACGATCGCCAGCTCAAAGTGGTTCGCCAGCGTCTCAAGCGCGGCCACAGTGTCCGCAAAGGCCGGCCAATGCTCGATGCTCGCGCCAAAGCCCGCCAGTTCGTCCGGCTTCGGCGCAAAGGCCAAGCGCTCGCCCAACCGCTCCAGCAGCCGCGCCAGCACGTCGGTGTAGGCCCCGCCTTGGGCTTGCAGCTCGGGCTCCAACCGGCTGAACGCCTCCAGCACGAATTCATCGATGACGTGGACGTCGTAGCGTTCGAGCAGCGGCTGCAGGTAGCCGACGATGCCGCTCTCCCAATCGATCAGCGTACCGTAGCAGTCGAAGGTGAGGGTGGCGTACTTGCTGGGGTCAATCGCCGTCATGCTGGATGCGGTCCAAAATCAAGCCGTAGAAGAACTCCCCGCCGGGCGGGGCGATGCGGTCAAAGTACCAACCGAGGTGGCGGCGGCAGTCGGCGCAATTGGCGATGCGCCACTGAAAGCCCATGAACCAGGTGTCCGCCCGTTGCGGCGGGCCGGCGATTTCGCAGCCGAGCGCCTGGCTGAAGCAGCCGACATGGAACTGCAGGCCGTAGGGGTTGGTGAAGTGGTGGTCGTGGCTGCCGTTGACTTCCGCACGGTCACTGCACCGCCCGATGACCGTGGAGCAGACTGCGCAATAGATGTAGTCCTTCCTCTCCTGCCGTTCGTCCTCGAGCAAATCGGCGAGCTTCGGCTCCAAGCTTTCCTTGTCAGCAACTTCCGGCATGGGGTTGGGGCGAAACGACGCTCCGGCTTAGCAGTGATTGGCGGACAGTGCAGTGGCTTGCATTATAATCACCCCAGAGCGGGAATCACCGACGCTGGCGCACTCGACATGGCCTCTGATACCAATCCTGATCTCAACAACCCGGATTACGTTGACGCCCTGCTTGATCTGTTCAATCCCGGCAGCGGCGGCGATCCGCCTCTTCTTGCCGGACGGAAGAGCGCCATACGGTCGATCGAAGGCGGTCTTAGGCCCCTGAAAAGGGGCAATGCCCCAGGTCGCGACATCGTGCTGACAGGCCCTCGCGGCAACGGCAAGACCGTGCTTTTGCGGGAGTTCGAACAGCGGGCGCAAGCGCTGGGCATTGACGTGATCGTGCTCAACCCGACCAAAATTCGCAATGAAGCAACGCTTGCGCAACGGCTGCTGTGGGACAACCCAGACGCAGCAAGGTTGCTGGCGCGGGTAAAGCCTGGCCGAGCCGCAGTGGACTTGGGGGGCTTGTTCAAGGTGGAGTGGACATCCTTGTCCGAGGAGGAGCGGAGATCCCGCAGCCTACATCACCTGGAGGCCTTGCTGGCCATTCGCTGTCGAAACAACGCGCTGCTCGTCACCCTCGACGAGGCGCACACGCTCGATACGCTAGTGGGCCAACGCTTGTTGAACCTCAGCCAGGAGTTGCGCAGCGCCGAAAAAGCCCCTTTCCTACTGGTGCTGGCCGGAACGCCTGCCCTGCATGAGCACCTGAACAGCATGAGCGCCACGTTCTGGGATCGCGGCGAGGTGTTGGGCATTGGACTGCTGAGCCGCGATGCGGCACGGCAGGCCTTGGCCGTGCCGCTACAGGACAAGGGCGTAGGATTGGACGATGAGGCCTTAAGTCGGGCGGTGGAGGACTCCCAGTGCTACCCCTACTTCATCCAGCTATGGGGCAAAGCGCTGTGCGAATCATTGGTCGATGCCGGAGCGGCGCATGTCAACGATGCCGTCGTCGAAGCAGCAAAACCGTCGGTCGAGCAGTCCCGCAAGCGGTACTACGCCGGACGATATGAGGAGATGCAAAACCAAAGCCTGCTGCCTGCCGCCGCGTCGATCGGACGAGTGTTCGACGGATCCGTTGCTGGCGGGGTTGGCACCGAGACTTTGGAGCAAGCCCTGCTGGACTCCGGCGCCGCACTGGCTGCCGATGCGGCGAAGGAGCAGCTCAATCAATTGGCCAAGCTGGGCTACATCTGGCGGATGCCCGGTTCAGTGAAGTGGGAGCCCGGCATTCCCAGCCTGATGACCTACGTGCGCAACGAACAACAGGGCCAGCCTCGTCCTTGCTAACCCGACTTCGACAACTCAGCCCTCGTTTTGGTTGATTTGAGGGGTTTTGGGCCGA
>JAPPIX010000274.1 GCA_028820495.1 Gammaproteobacteria bacterium | reverse complement strand
GGGTGGGCCCTTGCAAGCTGGATTGGAAGGAGTCCATGGACCGTGTCGTTGATGATTTGATGCCGGAGTGTCCGCGGCTGGGTTGATTGCGCTATTCAAACTGCTCTGGCCATCTCCGGGCAGCGTGGACCCGCATATTTGTTCAAAATCCGCTCTATTTCGGCGTTACTGGCAAAGTGACCTTTGTCCGCCGCTTCAATGCCCTCTATCGTGCGGTCGATTTGCCACGTATGTAATTCCAGAAGCTGATCGATAGCTTGGTTGAACAAGAAACTGCGCGACCTGTCCATGTGGCTTGCCAGCATGTCCAACTGCTTCACTTTCTTGCTGTCCGACCGAATCGTAAATGCCTCATAAGGGAGTTAGCGGAGACAGTGACTTGGAGGGCGGGACCGAAAGATGCCCATCCTCCGAAAGCAGACTAAATTGGGCCTTCCTACGTTGACTGGTTGCATTCTCTGCGGGATTGGCCCATTGGCTTCAGTTCCATGCTTGGGAAGAATACCTCTGCAATGGTTGACACGAATTGCTCCGCCTCATTAATGGATTCCTTGGCATCCCCAGACGTGATCTTGTCCAAGCTGTAGTCTGCCGTGTGACGTCGGCTTTCTGTCCTTCCCAGCGCGGCGCTGACTTCGGCGCTTACCATCCCAGTGCGCACAACGTCCCGAAAGAACATCTGCCTGTTTCCGCCATGCGTTCTCCCCGGGTCTGTTCCAAGTTTGAGCAGCGCAGCGACTGCGGCTTCGTAGGCTGCGTAGTAGGACCTGTTGCAAGAGCCTTCAGGATATCCACCTGCTAGGTCGTGACGCGCCTCTTCCAAGCGGAGGAGGCTTCTCCTCATGCGGGCCTCAGCTTCAGCTGACATGCTCGCCCATCCAAGGTATTTCAATGCCTTCGTTCAGGATGCTTTTGTGAAACTGCGGGTTGTTTGCATTGTTCGGGTTGCTGAGTTCCCCTTCCCACACAATCATTGGGGTTATGTCCGTCAAGGTGGCAAGCAGCGTTTGGTCCCTAGACTCCGACATCTCCAGAACCAAATGGGATCTTTGCCCCGCCTTGGTGGGCATGCCGTGCAGGGCGATCGCCAAATCGACGTCGCTTTCCTCTTCGAAATCACCCCTAGCATGGCTTCCAAACAGGATGATCCTGGAAATTTCAGGCAGCCTTTCCGTGGGCATCCTGTCCAGAAAGTCACGGATTCCTCGGAGCGCCCTTGGATCAATCGCCTCTTGGCCCACCGACCTTTTGAGTGCCTTTGTCGGCACGTCGTTGCGTTGGGCGGAGGCAATCCGGCTCGGAGCGGTTTCGGGATGTGTTCGGCGTTGCATGTGCCGGACTATAGCATGGTGGGGAAGCCATCAACTGCCGGGTTGAGCGGGTGGGCCCTTGCAAGCTGGACTGGAAGGAGTCCATGGACCGTGTCGTTGATGACTTGATGCCGGAGTGTCCGCGCCTGAGTTGACAGAGCGCTTAAGGATTGATCAAAGCTGGAAGAGCGACTTGGCGTTCCCGCCTAGGATTTTGTCTCTTCTATTGGGTTCAACCGATTCGAGGACTGCCCGTACTTCGTCGGCTGCTGTTACATGTGAATCGATGTGGGGGTAGTCCGATCCCCATAGAAAGTGCTCCTCACCGAGCAAGTCGCATTGAGCGGAAATGGAGCGTTCACTCGGATCCATGACGAACCAGAAATTCTCGCGCAGATAGTCGCTGCGCCGCCGCGCCGTGGGCACCATGGCCTTGAAGCGATCATACTTCTCATCCAAACGGTCCATGAGGTAACCGGCATACCCGGCGCCCGATTCAACCACCAAGACCTTGAGTTTCGGGAACCGGTCAAAGAAACCATCACAGGCCAATGCCGACACGGCCGGAATGAGCTGCATGGTGCCCCCTAGACCAAAGGTGAACACAGGGTTGGTCGGTTCGTTCTCAGAGTCCCACCAACCATGAGTGGCTTGGTTGACCGCTCGATTGAACCGCACGATCAGATGCATGCAGACAGGAAGGTCCGCATCCACCAATTCCTGCCAAATTGGATCGAAAACCGGATGGGAAGGTCGTTTTCCCAAGACCGGTTCCGGCGCCAGAAACATGCCCTTGAAGCCCAGCGCCAAGCAGCGGCGAAGCTCCGTCACCGCGAGATCAACGTCATAGAGCGGTATGTGCGCGATCGGCACCAAGCGCTCAAGCACCGGCGACGAGAAATCCCATAGCCAATATGGTGACTAAACCGAACGAGCTAGATTTACTGAATCATCGCCTGATCGGCGGATAGTTGTATAGTCAAACGGATTTCGTGGCCATCGACTGCGGGCAGACTGATCGAGATAGTTCGGTCCTGTTCATCTGCGGTGATGTCGAAGGCGAGGCTTGTGCTCACCTCGCGGACGGGCTGGTCAGGATCGGTCACCGATCGCCCGGCGCGAAACAGCAATTCGTCCAGCAACTGTTTTCCCCAAATGAGCATATCGTTTTCGTTCATCGGGCTGCCTTTCAATTGAACGCATCAAGCGCCGCGTGATCATCTATGGCTGTGGCAATGCGGGCGATCATTTCCATGGACATCGCTTCAGGCTGCATGTCCGGGAAACCCGGTGCCGGGCACAGCGTGGGGGTCCACATCAGCAGCGCCGTCATCAACTGGCGGCGTATCTGGTGCAGGGCGTCGTCGAACCGGACAGTGATGCCGTGGTCGGCGGCAAGCCGACGAATATAGCGCTCGATCAGGTCCGTTTCCCAGTTTCTGCGATCGTCGATGTGAAGGGTGGTGGAGAGGGCATAGGCAAAGTCACGCGCCCAGGTGCCGGTGCAGACGCATGCCCAGTCGGCTAGGCCCATGTGTCCGTCCCGCGTGATGTACCAGTTGCCGAGGTGCACGTCGGAGTGGATGAGCGTGCGTGGCCCGTTGGCGTGGTCGTTTCTCGCGGCGACCATGGCTGGCCAGAACTCCTCCCGCCGGGATTGCAGCGCAGCCGGTATCACGCTTTGCGCCTGGGTCATCGCCGTTTCGTGGGCCTCGTGAATGCCGTTGCGTGCCCCAGCATCGAAAAACCGTTCGTACACCGGGAAGCCACCGAGCACTTCGTCTTGCTGCATGAAAGAGCCGTGCAGGATAGCGAGAGTATCGACGATCTCGTTCGCTTGGTCCCGATTGATGCTGGTCTCGAAATCGCAGAACGTCGCCCCAGAGGTTTCCGTCAGGTCTTCGAACAGATGCACCGTGCGACCTGACTTGCGATCGTACCCGGAACACAGGCACTTGGGCGCTTCCACGCCGAGCTGCGGTGTGATCTTGCGCAGCACCCTGCCTTCCGCCCGTGCGGCGACACCGGAGGAAATGCGGGTGAGGTAGGATGGGGTTACTTTGGCGAACAAGCGCATTGGTAAGGCGGCGGCCGCGCCTTCGGCGTTCCAGGTGAGGTCGAGCCTGCGCCTTACGCTAGACCCGTTGTCACCATCCCCCACCACCATGCGCTCCACGGCGGCGCCCTCGATGCCGGACGCCAAGTGATGCGTTAGCCATTCGCACGAAATGGCGTCGGCATGCCACGGAATCTGTTCCGGGTGTTCGACAGTGGGACGCACCATCGCATCCCACAACGCATGAGCGGCGATCCTGCTGCGGCTTCTGAGAGACTCGTCGGAGATTTCTTGGTGTCTGTCCATATGCGTCGGTCATTCAGGGCTGGGTGGAGTCAGTTAAACGCAAGCCCCTCGCACTTGCCGTCACTGCGCCACTGTTCCAGCAGTGCGTTGAAGACGTTCACGCCCGGCGCGTACGCATCCCCGGTGAGGGTGGCCGCGGATTCGCGGTGCTTGCCCTCGTTGTTGTAGTAGCCGGGTGTGCAGGCGTCGAAGAACTCGGCCACGTTCATGGCCTCGCGCCTGATTTCGTCCACCCACGCGGCCTCGGCTTCGGCGGTCGGCTGAACCGATGCGGCGTTGCGCGCCCGCACCTGGTCGAGAATGTAGGTCAGGTGGCTGACTTGGCCTTCGACCATGGAACTGTAGTTGACCGATACGCCGTTCTGGCTGGAGCCGACGATAAACCAGTTGGGAAAGCCGTGGCACGAATGGCCGTGCAGCGTGCGGCGTCCTGCCTTCCAGTGATCGTACACGGACTGCCCGCCCTCGCCCTGCACCTGGTAGCGCATGCGCCGCTCGTAGGCCGAACTGATCTCGAAACCCGTGGCGAAGATGATGCAGTCCACGGGATATTCCACGCCGTTGGCGACCACCCCGTTTTTCGTGATTCGCTTCACCCCGTGCGAGGGTGTGGTGTCCACCAGGGTCACGTTGGGCCTGTTGAAGGTGGGCAGGTACTCGTCGCTGAAGGTGGGGCGTTTGCAGAATTGCCGGTACCAGGGTTTCAGCAGTTCCGCCACCTCCGGGTCGTTCACCACGGCATCGACCCGCGCGCACCTGGTTCATCTTCTGAAAGTCGGCGATTTGCGCCATTTCCTCCGATTCCTCGGGCGAGAGGCCCGTGGCGTCCAACTCCTTGGTGAGAAAGACGTTTTGCAGGTTGCGGAAGATGTCGGTCCAGCCGTCGTTGACCAGGTCGACGCTGAAGGGATGCCCGGTCACCACTTCGTTGAAGTTCTCTTGACGCGCCTTCTGCCAGCCAGGCTTAAGGCTCTTCGCCCACGCCGGGTCGGTGGGGCTGTTGCCGCGCTTCATCCACCGAGGAAGGCGTGCGCTGGAACACGTACAGATGCTTGGCGGCGGCCCCGACATGGGGCACGCATTGGATGGCCATGGCACCGGTGCCGATCACCGCCACGGTTTTGTCGGCGAGCTTGTCGAGATTGCCGGTGTTGTCGCCCCCGATGTACTCGTAGTCCCAGCGGCTGGTGTGAAATGAGCGCCCTTCGAAGTCGCGAATGCCGGGGATGCCGGGAAGGCGAGGGGCGAACGCCGGCCCGGTGGCCGAAATGACGAACTGGGCCCTGATGTCGTCGCCCCGGTTGGTTTCGATGGACCAGCGCTGTTCATCGGCCGACCAGCGGATGGACTTGACCTCGGTCTGAAAGATCGCGCGGTCGTACAGGCCGTAGTTTTTGGCGATGCGTTGCAGGTGGGCGTGTATCTCCGGCGCGAACGAGTACTTTTCCTTCGGCATGTACCCGGTCTCTTCCAGCATCGGCAGATAGCAGTAGGACTTGATGTCGCACTGCGCGCCCGGGTAGCGGTTCCAGTACCAGGTGCCGCCAAAGTCGGCGCCGATCTCCAGGATCCTCAGATCGGTGTAACCCGCCTCGATGAGACGCGCCGCCGTAATGAGACCCGCGAAGCCCCCGCCAATGATCGCGATGGGGATGCTCACTTTAAGCGGATCGCGGTGGAAGTTCTCGTCTGCGTATGGATCCTTCTCGAAATAGTCGGCGTACTCGCCAGAGGTGGCCAGAAACTGCGCCTCACCCTCTGGCCGCATGCGCTTGTCACGCTCCGCTCGGTACTTGCTGCGCAACGCTTCAGGGTCGAAGCCCAATTCTTCGGCTGTGGGTGTTGGCATGGGCCATTTCTCGTTTGGATGATGTCGTCCCTGAAATGTATATTATTATGCGTAAGTAATCAAAGCCGAATATATGGGATATTGCGACAAGGGTGATTTCGTTGTATTAGTGCGTTGGTATCGGTGAAGGAGGTGAGCGTTCCTAGTCCAGACATGACGGCGCATTGAGCAGACGACCGGATTCAGGCGCAGAGAGCTTCCCTTCGCTGATCGCAGCAACGCCATTTACGTAGAGGTACTCGACACCTCGTGCCAACTCTTCCGGCAGCTCATAGGTCGCACTAGGCTGATATTCATCTGGGTCAAAAACTAACACATCTGCTCTTTGACCTTCGCGAAGAAACCCTCTATCGCAAAGTCCGAAGATTTTTGCGGTTGCCCCAGAACTGCGATGAACGAACGTGACCAAATCCAGCAACCCCTCAGATTGTACGTACTTGGCGTACTTCTCTGGAAAGCTCGCGTATTTTCTCGGGTGCCCCCGGCTGCCATCGGAGCTCGTAACCACCCAGTCTTGAACCATTAGGCGACGAACATCGTCCTCGTCCATCATGAACGACGCTACAGCCGGGTCGCCCGCCCGCACGATATCCACCGCTGCCAAGGTCGGTTCCAACCCCTGTTGATCGGCTATCTCCGCTAGCGTTTTCCCCTGATGGGCAGATTCCCCTGTAATCAAAAGCGCATCGGCGCCATCCCTGCGCTGCAGGTTGTCGCGCATCTCAGCCTGAATGCTATCCACAGAGTCAGCGTTGCTAAGAAACGCCCTGAGCCCTTGCGCACCGCCGGTCATGATCCGGCGAGGGATCAATGCATTGGACAGGCGTGTGCCTGACGCAAGCCAAGGATATTGATCTGCTGTGACTGCAAGCCCATCAGCCTGAGCCTCCTCCACGAGCTGAATAATCTCTTCCGACTGACCGTGCACACTGGGCCCAAGCGCCTTGATATGGGCGATGTGTACAGGAATGCCTGCCCGTCGGCCAACTTCGATGGCTTCCCTGATCGCGCCAAGCAGCCCAATCGAATAGTCCGCTTCGTCACGGATGTGGCTTTCGTAAACGCCACCAAAACTTGCGGCCACCTTTGCTAACGCCACGACCTCATCAGTCTCCGCAAAGCTCCCAGGCGCGTAGAAGAGCCCGGTTGAAAGCCCTAAAGCCCCAGCGCGCATATCTTGCGCCACTGCACTTTGCATCTTCCTCAGTTCTTCTTGATAGGGTGGCCTGTTTTCGTGCCCAAGCACTTGGCGGCGAATGGTGCCGTGTCCTGCGAACACACCGACGTTGGTGCCTACCGGGTGGCTGGATAGGGTTTCTTGAATCTCCTCGAAGCGGCCAACTCCACCGTCATTTCCCACAAACACCGTGCTAACGCCTTGGAAGAGATAAGGCAGATTGGCGGACCTGTTGGGGTCTGATAGATCACCATAAGCGTGAGTGTGCGGATCAATGAATCCAGGTGCCACGATTTTGCCCGTGGCATCCAGAGTTTGCTTCGGCAATCCCGGTCGCATTGGACCGACATAGACAATTCTATCGCCCTCGATATCGACAATCCGATCCGGCTCTCCGCCTGTGGAAGTGCCATCAATGACCATGCCCCCGAAGATGCGCAGATCGACAGCTGCCGCTTGGGTGGCAGCGAGCACTAACGTTGCGGCTAGAACCGCATGCCAACCTTCCTGAAGATAGCGCCTAGATGTCATTCGAGAACCAAAGATCCGCGCCACGGCGGGTCGGGGCGGTGGCTTGCATGTGCAAAGAACCAAAATGCTGGGAAGGCGGACCCGAAAGGCCGGGTCCGCCTAAAGTAGCATCATTGAGATCCAAACCGGTGGTTTAGCTGAAGGTACATGTAGCGACCGCGGCTGCTGTGAAGCTCACCTTCGAACCCGAGTGATTCAGACGCGAGAGGTGGTTCCTCGTCGGTCACATTGTTCACGCCAAAGCGGATGCTGCTGCCATCTCCGAACAAGCCCCGATGGGTGAAGTGCAGGTTAAGCGTTGCATGGTCATCCACAAAAAAGAACTCATTATTGGCGCGAACGCTGGGCTCGAAGACTTCACCCACATAGGTGTAAAAGGCGCCAGCGCCCCAAGTGTTTTCGCTGCTGTTCCAAGTAATTGAGGCGCTGCGGCGCCATTTCGGGAAGAACTCCCGTTCAATCACGTCGCCCACCGAGGCGCCCAAAACCGTGGTGTTCGCGCCAAAATCGACCAACTGCTGCGCTGCGCCGCCGGGCGCTTGATCGAAGCCAGTCAGCTTCGCCGCATTGAACCTGATGTCGATGGTTCCGATGGCCGACTGGACCGAATAGTAAACCCCAATATCGACGCCCTCCACTTTGCGAGTGTTCAGGTTTTCGTAGCGTCGAACGATCCGCAATATCTCGCCAAGGGGATTGTCCTCATCGGGTGCGGCCCGCATCACGCTTGGATTGGAGGAGCCTGAAGCGCGCAGCACCGCATCAAGCCGGGACTCGTTTTCATCGGAGAAGACGCCAACGGTATCTTCGCTCTCAATCTCCCAATAGTCGGCGGTGAACGTTAGGTTCTCAATGGGGGTGAACACGACGCCAATATTGAAGTTGTCGCTCTTCTCAGGATCGAGGTCCTGATTGCCGGCGGTCTCCAGAATGTAGTTGCCGTTGGCAGGCCCGGAGTTGATATCGCCGGTTCCCAGCGCGATGCCTTCGGCAAAGTCCTGAACTGAGGTCGTGATGGAGGTGCCCGGAGAATTGAGTTGAATCAGGTTGGGGGCGCGGAAGCCTTGGGAAAATGCAGCGCGAAACTGTATCTGCTCGATGGGATACCAAGACAGCGCAAACTTGGGCCGAGTTATGGTCCCAACATCGTCGAAGTTCTCGTAGCGCACAGCCACTTGAGCATCAAGACTGTGGATGCCCGGAACATCGCTGATCAAGGGAATGATGGCTTCGGCAAAGGCGGAGAACACCTGGCGATCAGCAGCCACGTCCGGCCTAACGCTGCTTCCTTCCAAGCTGCTGGCATTGGTGATCTCTCCAGGCGCCAAGCCCGGATCCAAGGGATCAATGAACGGCATGGAGCCATCAAAGATCGCGGAATTGTCTTCATCCAACTCTTCTTGCCGATACTCCACGCCCAGGGCTAGGGCCACATTGCCCGCGGGCAACTCAAAAAGATTGGCGTTGCTCAACTTGAAGTCAACCAAAGTCAGCGTCGTTTCCGCTTTCCTGGAAGCCGAGACAATGAACGGGTCGATGCTGGACCGCGGATTGGGCGTCGCATCGATAATGCTGGTCGGATCGGCGGGATTCACGCCGGTGAATATGTTGTAGGCGTCCGGTGTGTCCCGATTAATCTGCGCTTGGAACAGCGGTGTGCTGATTCTGTTGGACGCTGTGTCGTCAACTTCCGCCTCGCTGTAAACCAGCGCGGTATCGAACTCCCACTCGCCAATGTTTCCGGTTAAGCCACCCACGAACCGATAGCTGGTGCTCTCCACCTCGATTTCCCGTGGACCCGTATCAGTGGGCCGCAAACTGTTAACTTGGAATCCGAGCCCTTCAACCGGAACAATGGACGGGTCCAGCCCTGGCAGGCGATTTGGATTGGGCCGGCCATCGTCGAAGGTGACCGGACCAAATGGGTTGTAGTAGTAGTCCGCTTCAACAAAGAACCGGCCATTGCTCAGGATGGCGGACTGCTCCCACTGGCGCGTTGCTTCGGCAGAGTAGTAGGAAGCCTCGCCATAAACCTCAAAGCCATTGTCCAATTCGTGGGTGAGACGGGCGAAGATGTTGTAGCGTTCAATGTCAGGCACAAGCGTGCGGACTTCGTTCCGGTTTGGCCGAATCGCCCGATCTTGGCCGCTGGAGTCAAGGCAAAGATCCTGCAGGCCATCGCTGTACACCAAGTCAGCGCCATCGAGACCCCGCCCGCCACAGTCAGCAACGCCCCAAGTGGAGCCGTTGTCACGCATTAGGGTCGCAGGCCGTACATGAAACAAGCCCAGTCCATTAAAGTTAACGCGCGCGTGGGGTTCCAAGCTGGATCGCTGGTCCAAGCTCAAGTCACTGGCGAAGTCTGGTGCCCGACTGCGCAGGTCTTGGTTGGAGGAGAAATCGTAGTCGTTGGCATCAACGCCATTGCTGTTGGTGTAGCTGCCTGACACAACCAATCCGGTTCGACCATTGTTGAACTGCGTGCCCCAAGCGCCACTAATGGTGGCATCGGCACGTTCGGTGCCTTCTTCTTCGCCACCGCGGATGCTTATCTCAAATCCTTCGTAATCGTCGTTCAGCACGTAGTTGATGACCCCGGCGACTGCATCAGCGCCGTAGATGGCGCCGGCACCATCGCGCAGGACTTCCACTCGCTGCAACGCGGCTGCGGGCAGTGTGTTGGCATTGGCGGAAGCGACCGGAACGCCATCAAAACTGCTGGTTTGCGTAATCGGATGCAGCACCATGCGGCGCCCGTTGATCAGTGTGAGGGTGTTTCCTTCGCCGATGCTGCGAAGGTTGAAAGAGGCGACATCACCGCGGGCCGCATTGACGCCGGTTATCCCGCCCCGTGAAGCGCCGAAGCCGATTGATCCGACCTGTGGAATCGACCGCAGCAAGTCTTCGCCGGTCAGCGACCCGGTGTCCTGAATCTCTTCAGCATCGAGTACGGTTACTGGCAAGACACCTTCAATGTCCGCACCCTTGATGTGGGTGCCGGTGACCACAATCTCCTCAATGGCTTCTCGCTTGGCTTCTGCATTGGCAAAGCTCGCACCCACAAAACTGAACAAAAGCAGGAGCACTGCACTTAACCTCGTGGCCCCTGTTCTGGGTAGATCCATCATTAATCCCCTTACACTCGATGTTGGACTTAAGCCTGCACCCACCTTTTTCTCGCTCCAATGAGTGCAAACCGTCAATTATCGGTTCAGCACGGATGCGAACACCAATTCCAAAAATTGAGCTAGGAATAACTTTAGGTTATGGCTTGCCTTTGCGTTAGCATTCGATACATTGAAAATCCCTCGCTAGGTTAGTCCCCTTGGTGGCTCGAATGCCGGAGCGCAGCCATGTTCTTCAAGCAGATACCTTTCGCGTGCATTTTGTTGTCGCTGTCATTGCATAGCGCCGCGGCACAAGAGCGAAATGCAGTTTCAGGCGAACCGCTCGGGCCCTATGGATTGGACCGAGACGCATACATCGTCCGCTACAAGGAAGTGTTTGCGCCCGTTGTCGGTCGAGAAGGGATGGTCTCAACACAAAGTGACATCGCGACTGGTGTTGGCGTTCAGATCCTCAACCAAGGAGGCAACGCGATCGACGCCGCTGTGGCCGTTGGCTTTGTCCTTGCCGTCACCCTCCCTCGCGCAGGGAATCTCGGTGGGGGAGGCTTCATGCTGGTTCATGCCAACGGCGAAACCGAAAGCATCGACTATCGAGAGACGGCGCCAGCCACCGTCACCGCCCAGGATTTTCTGGATGAGAACAGCGAGAAAGATCTCGCATCTCGTTTCCGTTGGCCCGCAGTGGGCGTGCCTGGCACCGTTGCAGGTTTCCGTGCTGCCTGGGAAAAGTACGGTTCACTCGATTGGGAGCCCCTTCTTCAACCCGCCATTGATTTGGCTGAGAGCGGATTCCCCGTCAGTTATGACTTAGCGGAGATCTTGGCCACCAAAAAGTCTTGGTTGAAACAAGACCCTGGCGCTCTGAACGCCTTCTATCCGGGTCCAGATCGAACTTATGCCCCTGGCGACATCATGAAACGCCCGGATTTGGCCGAGACGCTCAAGCTCATTCAAGCGGATGGAACCGCGCCGTTTTATACAGGCTCCATCGCCAGGAAGATCGTAAAGGCATCTCAGCAGAACGGAGGCCACTTTACTCTTGATGATCTCGCCAACTACAAGGCTGTCTTCCGGCCTGTGCTGAAAGGTCGGTATCGTAGCTACGAAATCGCGGCGATGCCGCCACCGAGCTCCGGCGGTGTGGCGATCATCGAAACCCTCAACATACTGGAGCAGTTTCCGGTATCGGATTGGGGCTATTCAGCAGACTACGTGCATGTGCTTGTCGAAGCCTTAAGGCTGGCATTCGCAGACCGCGGCACGCACCTTGCCGACCCCGATTTTGCCGATGTGCCAGTTGATCGGTTGATTGACAAGGACTACGCATTGACGTTGGCTGAAAAGATTCAGATGACAAAGTCGTTGGAGCTGGACGACGGCGAAGTGCGGGTGCCTGAACCGCCCTCAACGACTCACTATTCGATAGTGGATAGTGGCGGCAATGCCGTATCCAACACCTATACCCTTTCCTCGAGTTTTGGCGCCGGAATCGTGGTACCTGAAACCGGCATTCTCATGAACAACCAAATCCATACATTCTCAGTTCGCGCAGGCATCCCAGGCGCGACCGGATTCATGGCGAGTCACGCCAATCGCGTCGAAGGCGGCAAGCGCCCAGTTAGCTCACAATCACCCACCATCGTGCTTAAGGAAGGCAAGCCTTTCTTGGTAGTGGGTAGCCCAGGGGGCAGTCGCATCATAACCGCTGTCGTACAGGTCATTTCCAACGTCATCGATCATGGCATGAACATAGCCGCGGCTACAAACCAACGTCGCATTCACCACCAGTGGGTACCCAACGTCCTTGAGGTCGAACCTGGGTTCAACATTGACACCGCACGGCTCCTTGAAGCGAAGGGGCATGATGTTAAAACCACATTCACTATGGGGAGTACTCAGTCGATACTGGTTTCACGGCACTATCTTTACGGTGCGTCAGACCCCAGGCGGCCAAACGCCAAAACCATGGCGGCTGATTAGCCTCATGCGAACCCGGCACATTGAAATCTTCCACGCTGTATACACCTGTGGATCTGTCACGAAAGCCGCGAAGTTCCTGAACGTCTCGCAACCTTCCGTCAGCAAGGTGCTGTCTCATGCGGAAGATCAACTGGGTTATCGCTTGTTTGATCGAACTGGTGGTCGCATGGTGCCAACCTTGGAGGCGGAGAAACTCTACGAACACGCCAATCGCCTCTTTGATGAGATAGACTCCGTTCGGCGCGTCGCGCAGAATCTTCGCAGCATCGGTGACGACGCTGTTCGACTGGCTTCCACGCCAGCCTTGGGTGTCAACCTGATCCCGGAAGTGGTGGCATCATTCCTATCCGAATATCCTGGCACCTACTTTGAACTTGAAACACTTCATTTCGAAGAAATTGTTGCTGCCCTTCGCGAGTCTCGCATCGATATCGCAATCGCTTTTGATCCTCCTAAGCAAGCTGAAATTGAAGCAACACCAATTGCGAGTGGGCAGTTTGTGCTGATTAAACCCTCCAGCATGAAGGTCCCATCAAGGAAAGCGATAGATCTCACCCAACTACAGACGTTGCCTTTTGTTCGGCTCAACAACCGTGGCCCATTAGGGCAGCTACTGGACAGCTATCTCGATAGAGCAGACGCTTCACTGAACATTGTCGCGGCAACAGAGACCTACCAAATCGCACATGCCCTTGTTTCCCGAGGCATTGGTGTTTCCATCATTGACGAAATTACTGCTAAGTCGAATGACTCACCCAACGTCGAAATCCTGCCTCTAGAATCTCCGCTGAGCTTCGACGTGTGCGCTGTCCAGTCCTCTCACTCAAAGAGCTCCAACACAACAAAGACGTTCTTGAGTCACGCCAAACTAGTTGCCGGAGAACTTCTCCCCCTATAGCTCGGGGTTATAAAGGTGAATGCAAGCCCCTCGCACTTGCCGTCACTGCGCCACTGTTCCAGCAGTGCGTTGAAGACGTTCACCCCCCGGCGCGTACGCATCCCCGGTTAAGGTGGCTGCGGATTCGCGGTGCTTTCCCTCTTTACAGCTTACCCGCAGCAGCCAGAGCGGCATGGATGGTTTTGAATGGAAGAAGGAGCAAAAGCGGCGCGTCCCGCAGCGGGACGGCGCCATAACTGGCGTACCATCCAGCAACGCCTTCACTCTTAGCATCAATCAACAAGGCAACTCCGCCCGCCTCCGCCGCTACTCGCAAACACCGTCGTCCTGCCGCAAGCAAGAGTTGGCCACCGAAGCCTTGTCCTTGGAGGGAGACATCTACGGCTAAGCGACCAAGCCGGAATACAGGGACCTCATAGCGAGCCAAGCCTTGCTTGACCACGTCTGGCGTACGCTCGTAAGCAATGGAAGCGGGACTGAGGCTGTAAAACCCCAGAATTTTTCCGTTCCCATCATCGATTGCCAAGAACGTCTTCGCCCCACCCCTCTCGTGACTCTGGCGTGCGTAGCGCTGCAAGAACGTGTTTAGATCCGCATCGCCACAGTCGAAGGCAGCCCGATCATGCCGTTTCTGGACTGGCTCTTCATGCCAAGTCGGCAGCGTCACAAATCTCTCGGCATGGCGAAGGCTGCGGCCATCAATTTCTCATTGGGCTCGGGTGGATGTTCCAGCAGGTCCATCACCTGCAGGCTATCTCGCTCCGATAGTTCCAAGCGCTCGCTGAGTTCGATGACTTCCTGGGCATTGGCCACAGCACTGCGGATGACGAACTTCGTCAGACTGACGTGCTGCAGCGCTGCCCCGCGAACCAACAGGGATTTCTCCTCCGCGGCGATGCGAAGCGACATGCGTTCGTTGTCTTCTACGGGTACTCGAGGCATCAACGGCTCCTTCCTTCACCATGTACACATTCAAATTGTACGTTGATGCCCGGCAGAATCAATGTGTACGCATTAAATGCGTACATACCTCAACTTTGGCAATGATCGCAGCCACTCGGTCACAACTGCGCCATCAGCCCTCACATGCCGCCGCGGTACTCGTACTCGTCCCCAGCGCCAAGGGCGTAGTCCTGTTGGGCGCGGTCAATGATGTAGGCGTGGATTTGCTTGGTCTGTGCGGGCGTCAACACGTCGTCAAACCGTGCCATTCCCAGCGGTTCCAAAACGCCCTCGAGCACGATTTGGTCGAAGATCTCGTGGCGCTCGAGAGTCATCTTGCGCAGGTCAGGCATGATCGCGGACGATCGCACCGCGCCGCCGTGGCAACTGAAGCAATAGGTGTGATAGAGGTCGCTGCCGTCTGCCACGTCGGCCGCGGTTCCGATCCGCTCTGGCGGTTCGGGCAGGGACCGGTCCACTATCTCAGGTTGTTCCAAACGGGCCTTGCCGTCCAGTTTGAACACCAGCAACTCACCGCCATTGCCGTACCGATAAATCGCGGTCGGCCCTGAGAAGCCTAGCTGGTTCATCAGCATGCCCGAGCCGGTTAGCAGGGCAACATATTGCGTTCCATCCAATTCGTAGCTGATGGGCGAGCTCGCAATGGAGGTATAGGTGTCGAACGACCAAAGCTCCTCGCCGGTAAGGGCATCGTAGGCACGGAATTTCCCCATGGCGTCGCCGGTAAACACCAGATCGCCTGCCGTTGTCAGAGCACCCCCATTCCAGATGTGTTCCATGGGGGTTCGCCAAACGACCTCGCCAGCCACCGGATCATAGGCTTTGAGCAATCCTTGCGGGGCGATTGGTGGCGGGCCTGCTTCCGCAACAAGCACTTCGAATTTTTTTAGTTCGAGGCCGCTGTGAATCATGCCGTGCTTAACTTCAAAGGGCTTGTCGGGGCCAATGTCCTTGGACATGCCGAACAGGAAGCCCGCCTCGCGGCTCGGAATGTAAACGAGGTTGGTCTCGGGGTTGTAGGCCGGAGGTTGCCAGTTTCCTGCGCCCAAGGTCGCTGGATAGATCCACTTGGGCTCTTCCGAGTAGTCGGATTGCGGGGTCTCGATAGGTCGGCCCGTTGCCTCATCAATGCTCTCGGCCCAAGTGACCTCGGCAAACTTCTCAGCGCCAAGCAGCGTTCCGTCTTCCCGATCCAGCACATAAAAGAAGCCGTTTTTGGGTGCCTGCATGACCACCTTTCTCGGCTCGTTGTCGAATTCCAAGTCGGCGAGAATCAGTGGCTGCGCAGCCGTGTAGTCCCATTGTTCACCGGGAATGGCCTGGTAGTACCAGTTCATGCTTCCGGTCTCGACATCCAGCGCGATGATGGAAGCCAGGAAGAGGTTGTCGCCACCGCCCGGTGATCGGATGGCACGGGGATAGACGCCGCCCGCGTTGCCGGTGCCAATGATGACCTGGTCGAAGGCTTGATCGTAAACAATGCTGTCCCAGACGGTGCCGCCTCCGCCGATGCCCCGTTTCCACCACCCCTCACTCCAGGTGTCGCTGGCCAGTTTCATCTCCGGATGCTCTGGCTTTGAGGGGTCGTTGGGTACCGTGAAGAAGCGCCAGGCCAACTCCCCCGTTTCGGCATCGTAGGCCGAGACGTAGCCACGGGCGTTCAGATCTGCGCCGCCGAAGCCGATAAACACCTTGCCTCGGGCGGCACGGGGCGCACCGGAGATGAAACAGGCGGGCAGCGCATCCGGCAAATTGCAGTTGCCGCCGTCGAAGGTGTTGGTCTCCCAGCGTTGCTCCCCGGTCTCAACATCGACCGCGATTAAGCGGCCATCCATGGTTGCGATGAAAACGCTGTCTCCGTAAACGGCGACGCCGCGGCTGGCCGCTGCGCCCATCACCCGCGTGTACCGGCGTGGCACTTGGGGGTCGAATCGCCAGCGCTGCTCGCCGGTGCGGGCGTCGATGGCGTAAACAACATTCCAGTTGGTGGGGAAGATCAGGAGGCCGTTCACAACGAGGGGTGTTGCGATGTTGCCGAGCTTGGTCCCGAGGTCAACGCTGTAAGCGAGACCTAGGTCAGCGATGTTTGCCTTGTTGATCTGATCGCTTGAGACGAATCGCTGTTCGGAGTAGTCACGCCCATAGGAGAGCCATTCGTCGGCCTGGGGGTCTTGAATTCTCGCGTCATCGAATCGTTCTGTATGCGTATCCTGCTGTCCGTTAGGGTCAGGTTCCGTCGCGGGGTTGCATCCTGCCATGAAAATGAGCGGGACCAACAGCCAAGTTGTTTTGGTGTTGCACATGGAGGTAACGCCTAGGGATTGAGAACAATTTTTGTCGTGTCGTCCAGCTTGTTCATGAACAGTTCGTAGGCCCGCTCGCCTTCCGCCAGCGGCAGGGTGTGGCTCAGCACTTTCTCGGGTTGGATGCGACCCTGCTGCAGCATGGGCACCAAGTCCGGCCAGGTTTCAGACACGTAGGACAGTGCACTGCGGAAGGTCAACGATTTTGCGATCGACATGATTTGGGGGTACTTGACGTGCGGGGAGTGGGAAATCCCGACACAGGAAATGGTGCCGTGGTAGGCGGCAATCATGGCTGACAGCTCTATGCTGGCATCGTTGCCGGCTGCATCAACGATGGAGCCGACCATCAATCCGTCAGTTGCCTCGACGATGGCTTCAAATGCGGTGTCAGGGGCAATAGCTGTAGCACCTAGCCCCTCGGCTTTTTCTCGGCGATAGGCGATGGGATCAATGGCAAACACTCGGCCTGCCCCCAGCGCATACGCCAGTTCAACGGCCATTAGGCCGATCGGGCCGAGTCCGATTACGGCAATGTCGCTGCCGGGTTTGATCGCGGCGTGTTGGCAGCCGATGAACGCTGTGGGCAAGGTGTCAGTGAGCAGCAAGGCCTGTTCGTGGCTGATGCCGTCGGGGATCAAGGTGGCGTTTGCATCGGCATTGGGCACCAGAACGGCTTCTGCTTGGCTGCCGTGCAGCCTGAGTGAGTTGCCATAGATGGTGAGATTCTGTCGGCGGCAATAGCGCGGTTGGCCCGCCTTGCAAGTCGCACAATCCCCGCAGGTGTCTAGGATCAGGCCGGCCAACATCACTGGGTCGCCAGGGCTTAAGTGGTTGACGTTGCGGCCCACCTCGGCGATTTCGCCCACGGCTTCGTGGCCGATGCAGAAGCCGACATCATCCGAAGCGTTGTTGAAGCCATGGTAGAACTGACTGTCGCTGCCGCAAATGGAGCAGTGCGTGACCCGGACGATGGCGCCGTCATCATCTCGTAGCATGGGATCATCGACGGTCTGGTGCTGAACGCCTTGCTCCCCATTGAAGACCAGCGCCTTCATCGATTCGAACCGACCTTGTTGACAACGACATGTGCTCTTGGGAAGTGGACCGCCACTTCGCCCAGCGAATCGGTTTCGCGCAGCACAACCACTTCGTGCGCATTGCTCACCACTAGCTGCCCTTCGACGGGACAGCGCCCCAGGCCGGAAGGCGTCACCTCGACGATGTCCCCAGTCTCGAACCCATCGTGGCCATCACTGGTGCCGCCATCGATCACGGGCTCGGACTCTCGCGCCACGTCAAGGGCCTGTTGACTGCTGATTTCGCTGCGTTCGCCGTTGGGGATTGCGGCCATGCGCCCTGCCCATTCCGCCAAGTGAGGGCAACCCTCCACCAGTCCGCTGAATGGGGGCAGCAGGAACAGGGCCGATGTCACGACCTCAACGGCAAAGTCCGCAGCGGTCGGCTCGCTGCCGAGAAGATAGGGCGGCCCATCGTCCAGTTGCCGCTCCAGAAAAACCACCGCAGAGCGCAAGCTTGCCAAGCTCCCAGTCATCTTGGCTTTCGCCACTTCAGGGCTTAGGGCTTCATGCATCACCTTGTTTCGGTCCTCAAGAAAAGGCTCATCAATGAAGCCGCCGTGCCCGACCACCACGACGAACAGAGGCAGGAACAGGTTGTTGCTCCATTGTTCCAAGGCGGCGATGCTGGCCGCTTGCTGCTGGGGATACAGCTTAGGGTTGGGTTGCAGGCGTTCGATCTGAGCGGCGATCAGGTGGCTGTCGCAATAGATGTTGGCACCGATCTGCATCACTGGCGTCATCCGGTATCCGCCGGTCAACGCCACTAGGTCCGGCTTGGGCATGACCTCGGGAATGATCACCGATTGCCAAGCCAGCCCCTTGTGGCCGAGCACCTTCCTGATCTTGTTGGCGTAGGGTGAGGGGTCATAGTGATGGAGAATGATGGCGCTCATGGGTTGGCGGGGCTCTTCTGCAGATACACGGACATGTCCCGAAGTTCGCGGTCGCTGATCTCGGTGTAGCGAAACCGAGGCATGAATCGCTGGCCGTTGCGCACCACGAGTTCCAAGTACTCATAGGTGAGGCCGGCTCGATCCTCGATGTAGGGTGATGGCCCCTCGCCATCTCGCTTTCTCAGGCTCCAGGTGCCGCTGCCGTGGGGATTGCGCTTGCCGTGGCACTCCCAACACCACCGCTCAAAGACGGCCCTACCGTCTTCAAACTGCTGTGATGACGCTGTGTTGCCCGCCGGTTCATCAGCCACTGACACTGAGCCCAAGCCACAGAGCGCCAAGGCGCAAAGAAGGTGTTCGGCTGATCCCTTGCCCATCACGATGGCCGCATGCGCCGCGGGTAGATGCCGTTCTTGCCGGGGGCCATTACACCTAAGGGGTCGAGCGAATCCTTGAGCCTTTCGTTGACGCGCCGCATCGCGTGGTTATTCCAGCCGTAGGTGTTCTGCACGGATTCCATCAACGCGGGATGCGCCCGAATTTCACCCCAGCCTTGCTTGGCGAACTCAATGCTGAGCTGCTTGAACAGTCTGATGGTCACGTTATTGGCCGCCGGATCGCTCTTGAAGATTTCGGCACCCATGGTCATCAATATCTCCCGCGGCGTGCGGCTCAGCATCTCAGCCCCGCCGAAGGCTCGACCAAACTCCTGGTGCACTTGAGTGGCCAGTCGATGCGCGCGTAGGGCCGATTCGCCATCGGCGGGCAGCACCGGTGAGTTCAAGATGTGCCCCTCAACCCTTCCGTTGGTGACCCAGTCGGCCAATGAGGGCACCCCGGCTATGAGCTTGGTTTTGACGTCCAATTGCTCAGGATTTGCCAACGGCACCTCATACTGCTGATAGTCAAACTGCACGTTTGGAATCTGTTCGTAGGCGGTGCGCACTTCCTCCCACTGAGCGCGGATTAGATTGGGGCTGCCATAGAAGCCCATGCGAGCGTGCCAGGCCCCAAGGTTCTTTTGCTTCATTACAGCGAGGAGGGCCTTTTGCATCTCCGCTGGATCAACGAGGGCGTCGAGCGCAGAGCGGTTGAATTCAGGGTCGTGGGCGAGATCCGTCAGTCCAACGCCGATTCTGACCGAGCTGCCAATGGCGCCCTTGAGCCGCAGTTGAGTGGCAAGGTCAACTAGGGGCACTAGGTCTTCAAGGCCATACACCTTGATCGTCGCGCTGGCGAAAACCTGGGGTTCCGGCATGAGCCAATAGCCCGCGCGGGTCACAACGCCGAGGTTGGATTGGGCAAATAGCCCATCGAGATGTGCGCCAACGCTGTACTTGATGTTGTGGGCCTGGCTGGCATTGGCCATGGCACCCATGCCGGTTCGGAGCAGTTCGCCGGTGGGGAGCACAACTTCCAAGCCGCACAGACTCATGATGTGATCGCCTTGGAATCCGTAGCCGCTGCCATGTTCCAGCGAGTTGGCGATAATGCTGCCCCAGCCTGGCGATGGCACAGTCATCCAGAGCTTAAGTCCCCTGGCTTGGATGTGGCGATAGAGGTCCAGAAAGCTGACGCCCGGCTCCACGACCGCGTAGGCTTGTTTTTCGTTGACCTCGATGATGCGGTTCATGCGCTTGAGGTCGAGGGTGATCATGTCGGATCGCATCGGCGCGGCCCCACCAAAACCGAGGTTTTTGCCGGTGGAAATCACCCAGAACGGTATGCGGTGTTGGTTGCAGATTTCGACGATGCGTTGCACTTCCTCAGTGCTCTTCGGCGCGACCGCAGCACTGGGCACCGGCTCCTGCTCGGTGCCTGAGAAGGGTGAGTAGTCATCCCGATAAAGGTCTCGTGACACCTCGCTGGCGTACACCCACTGTTCACCGACCACTTTTCGGAAGGCTTGGACTGCCTTGTCGAGGGCGTCTTGCGCCATGACGGGCGAGGGGCTTCCCAGCAGCGCCAGCCCGCCGACTGCGCTGGCCGTTCCCAGCATCTCGCGACGCGTCATCGAAAGTTCGTTGGGCATGTCCTAGAGCGTCCCTTCGTAGGCATTAAGGAATCTTGCCAATGCGTCTCGGTCGCCCGATACGGTTGCCGTTCCCTGTTCCACGGTCGATGATTGGTGTACTCCACCGCGCCATGCCTGACGGATAGGCCGTGCGTCTGGTCCGCGTCGGCAAAAGTCAGCGCCACTCCGGCATTGAGATGCTGTGCCTTCTCGGCGATGATGCGGTACTGCAACAGGCGGACGAACTGCCCGATGGGTAGGCTCAGCATGGCATCAATGCTCGGGGGCGGGAACGCCTGTCCGGTCACCGGCGGCATAGTCACGATTGACTTTCGCGCCGTTGTTGACCGTGACAACTTGGTCATCCAGGTCGCCGCGGTAGAAGAGCGGGGTATCCGTTCCCGGCCGGGAATGGTCAGCCATGGCTTTCCTCGACGCGTATGTCCGGGAACTTGTCCAGATAGGTGTTGTAGGGCGCCCGAATCTCATTGCGGGTTCGATTGAAATCGCGCTCTGGGTGATACATCAACTTGCCGCCATGGCGTCCGCGCTCATGGCTGTCAATATAGGCCTTCAGCTCCCCTTCGGCCTGCTCTGTCCACTCCAGCTCGGCACGTTGATAGATTCGTTTCAGCATGCCCATGGGGTCAGCCATGTATTCATGGAAGTAGATGTGCTCGACATCAGCGGGGTTGAGTGAATCGATGTCGCGCACCAGGCCGCCCATCATGCCTTGCCCCATGCCCGTAGCCACCTCGAAAGCGCCTTCTATGTTGGGCTGGTCCTGGGTTTCACGGAAGATGTAGGCAATCATGTAAGCGTTGGAAACCATCGACGACGCCGGATCACGGTGGGTGATCACGTACTTCGCGCCCGGAAAAAACCGATCAACCGATGGCAAGAACGCCAGGTGATGCGGGCTCTTCAGTATCCAGCGCTTGTTGTTGCCGCGAAGCCACTGCAGCGCTTGGATGGCCTTCCTCAAAAACGAGTAAAGAATCGTTGGGTCCATCTCCTTCCAGAACCAGCGGTTCCAATCAGGCGTGTAAACATGATTCTGGTGACCTACGGGCGTGCCAGCCATGTGCATCAGCGTTGTCTCTTCGGTGGCGCCGTCATAGGGAATGTCGATCATGTTTTGGAATAGCGGGGCGACCGCAAGCATGTCCTCAAGCCCCTTCTTCCAATACAGATCGCGGGAATCATCTTCGACTTTCCGGGTTAGCACGTCCTGTGAAGGGACCGGGCGATAGCCCTCCCAAAAGGTCAACGCGTTCAATCGAGAATCGGAGGCCATGATGTTGGACAAATTGGTCGTGCCGGAGCGTGGAATGCCAGCCAGCACAATCGGCGCGTTTAACTCAATGTCCTCAATTTCCGGATGTCGCTGAAAGAGATGCTCAAAGCGGGAACGTTGAATGACTAGGTTCGCCGTCGTTGCTGTCAGAAAGCCCTTGCCAGCGTCCGAAAGCTGGCAGGCGCGGCTGCCTTCAAGCATGAAGCTCTCGAGCCGCTCAAGGAAGAACTCGCCTCGGTAGAGAGGCACATCCAACTCGCCTTCAGCAAACTTGAGTATGCCGTCCATGGAGAACGGGATCGGGATTGCGGCGCGCTCGGCAAGCACCTTTCTGCCCGCTTCGGATATGACGGGCTCGCGGAGGTCGTCGATGTCTATGCCATTGGCCATTGAGCCAGGCTTCGCCCCGTTACCGGGCCTTCCAGACGGGGTCGCGTTTTTCGGCGAACGCCGCCAGTCCCTCAACCATGTCTTCGCTATCCAGTATTCGCTGGAAGTAGGGGCCTTGCTCCTTCCAGGATTTCTCTTCGCTCCACTGTTCAGCGAAGGAGCGGGCGGCAACGGTTCTTGAGGACTGCACTGCGATTGGGCTGTTAGCGGTCAACTGCTTAGCGAGCTCGATGGCCGCTTCATAGGTTTCTTCGGGCCTTTGCAGCCGATTAATCAGGCCGAAGTTGAACATTTGCTGAGCCGTGAAGGGCGCACCCGTCAGGATCATCTCCATGGCGATGTGATAGGGAATTCGCCGTGGCAAGCGGAAACACCCGCCGCCGCCAGCCATTAGGGCGCGTTTGGCTTCCGTCAGGGCAAACTCGCTGGTGTCGCTGGCGACGATCAGGTCACAGCTAAGAACCAGTTCTAGGCCACCTGCAAACGCCTGCCCGTTTACGCAGGCGATCAGTGGTTTGTCTGGCGGCACCCGCATCACGCCAAATGCGCCTCTTTTCTTGGTGACGCCCATATCCCCCGTGCGGGCGGACTTCAAGTCCTGGCCGGCGGAGAAGGTCGGGCCATTGGCGGTAAGCACGGCGGCCCAGAGCTGATCGTCGGCCTCGTATTGGTCGATGGCGCGCTCCATTTGATGCGCCATTTCTCCATTGAACGCATTGCGGGCTTCCGACCGGTCGAGGGTGATCAGCAGTATGTGCTCATCCAGGGTCTCGGTTCTGATGTATGTGCTTTTGTTCATCAGCAGCTCAACCGGCGGCGGCAGGCTTGGGCGTGAATATGACCTGGTTGATCAGGTATTCGCCAAGCCCTTCGGGCCCGCATTCGGCGCCAAGGCCTGACTTTTTCAACCCGCCGAACGGCACGTTGATGTCGATCGTCATGGCTCCGTTCACGTACACTGACCCAGCCATGAGTTGACTGGCCAGCACCGCAGCCTTCTCTGGGTTGGTGGACCAAACGGAACTGGACAGCCCGTAAGGCTGATCGTTGGCCATCGCCACGGCCTCGGCTTCGGATTCATAGGCGAGCACCTTAACCACCGGCCCGAAAATCTCTTCTTGGCAGATGCGCATCTTGTTGTCAGCGTCCGCGATGACGGTCGGCTCAATGAACCACCCGCCAGAGAGAGGCTCTGGCAGATCCTGCTTTCGGTTGCCTCCAGCCGCGATGGTCGCGCCCTCGGACCTTGCCAGCTCGATGTAGGACAGGATGGTCTCCATGTGCCTAGCCGACACCATGGGGCCCAATTGGGTCGTCATTTCATTCGGGTCGCCAACCTGCACGCCGTTTGCGGCGGCGGAAAGCGCCGCCACATAGTCGTCGTACTGTGATCTGGGCACCAGAATGCGGCTTTGGGCGATGCAAGCCTGACCGTTGTTGAGGAGGGCGCTGGTGCCGAGGAGGCCAGGAATGACGGCTTGCATTGGCATGTCTTCGAGTACGATGGCTGCCGCGTTGCCGCCGAGTTCCATGCTGCAACGCTTGACGTTGCCGGCACATATGGCGGCGATTTGGCTGCCAACCGCCGTGGAGCCGGTGAAGCTGACCTGGTCGACGCCATCGTGACTGACCAGGTGTTCGCTGGCCTCCCTGTCCGCGACCACCACGTTGAACACGCCAGGTGGAAGGCCTGCTTCCTCTGCTGCCTCTGCGATCACATAGGCTTCAAGGGGTGTTTCTGGAGAGGGCTTGTGAATCAGGGTGCAACCCGCAGCCAGAGCCGGCGCAATCTTCGACATGGCCGCGATGAACGAGACGTTCCAGGGAACGATGGCGGCGACAACGCCAACCGGCAACTTGTTGATCGTGGCGTTTGCGTTCATGCAGTCGCGGTCTTCACTGGCGTCGCTGTTAACGACCAAGTCCGCGTAGTAGCGAAGGGCATGAACGCCCCAAGGCGTATTCACGCCTTGGGTCATGGCCAGCAGACCGCCGTTTTGAAGCGTTGTCTGACGAGCGAGCTGCTCGCTTCGAGATTCGAGGGCGTCAGCCAGCTTGTTCAGGTAAGAGGCGCGTTCCGCTGCGCTGAGCCGTGGCCACGGACCCTCGTCAAAGGCGCGCCTGGCTGCAGCCACGGCGATGTCCACATCCTTGGTGGACGCTTCGGCAACGGTGGTGTGGAGTTGGCCCGTGTGGGATTCATGGACGTCGATGGTCGCGTCGGATTCCGGCTTTAGCCACTCTCCGCCAACAAATAGGCGCAGCGGATTCTGCACAGTGGTTGAAATGGTCATGGGTTCCTCGTGCGGTTATGCGTGGATTGATCGAAGCAAGATACGCCCGTGAGGCGGCATTTTTCACCAGCAAAGGGACTATAGGCTGTCGTAGTAACCTGGGGGCTTCTCCCAGATGTCCAGACCGGCGTTCATGCCGTGGATCATGGCCTGTCTGGTAACGACCGCATACGGCAGTGCCATTTCCAACAGCGGCACCTCGCTGGCGTCTGTGAGCCTCTTCATCAATTCGGTCGGGATTTCGAAGTCCAGTGATTGCAGGTTCCCCTCCAATTGCGCCAGACTTGAAGCGCCGCAGATGATGGAGCCCACTGCGGGACGGTTAGCCGCCCAGTTTATCGCCACCTGCGCCATGGGTTTGCCGAGTTCATCGGCAACTTCCTGAAGCGCATCATGGATAGCCCAGTTCCGTTCAGAGAACTTCTGCACCTGCGGTGCGGGAACATCCTTCATGGAGGCGAGCCTGCCTTCGAAGCTTGACAGCGAATCACCTTTCGAGACGTTTTTGTATTTGCCGGTCAGAAATCCTGCGGCAACTGCGCCAAATGCGGTCAGGCTCATCCCGGTTTCCTGGCACAGGGCGGTGTATTCATTCTCCAGTTCACGCTCGACCAACGAGTACTCCAACTGGATTGCGCAGAGCTTCTCCAGGCCACGCAACTCCGCCAGGGTTTGAAATCGAGCGATGTACCAAGCGGGGACATTGCTCATGCCGATGTATCGAACCTTGCCCTGGCGCACCAGGTCATTGAGCGAGATAACCAGCTCTTCCGCCGGCGTGCGGCGATCCCAGGCATGCAGGAACAACAGGTCGATGTAGTCCGTGTCCAAGCGCTTAAGCGAGTGTTCGACGGAGCGGATCACGTTGCTGCGGCAGGCGCCGCCGCCGTTGGGCCCTTCCCCGGCCGCCGGATGGGAGAACTTGGTCGATACAACCACCTTGTCCCGGCTGCCGGACGCCTTGATGAGTTTCCCGAGTATCTTTTCACTCTCGCCAAAGGTGTATGAAGGTGCTGTGTCAAAGAAATTGCCGCCCCAGTCGAGATAGGCATCAAACATCCGGCGCGATTCCTGCTCGCTGGCGCCCCAGTCTGTAGTGCCGACGCCTTCGTAGCTGCCAAAAGTCATGACGCCGAAAGCCAAGCGGCTAACGGTCAGGCTGGAACTGCCTAAGGTGTAGTATTTTTGTTCGGTCATCGAGAGTTCTCCGTCGTCAATTTGGTCCAGAGCCCGTAATCCCACAGAAAGTGCAATCGTCCATGTCCAGGTCGTCGGTCTCCTGCCCCACGGTTGCTGCGCCATGCCTCACGTAGTGGTACAGGCCTTCGATGTCCGCCTCGGTGAGGTCGTCATAGAGCGGCATGCCGCGCTGAGCCATGGGGCCGTTTCGCAGCAGGGCCGAAAACGCATCAAGGTCGGATGAGAGGAGTGATTCGCGCAGATCGGGTGCCACGCTTTCACTGGCCAGCAGGCCGCCGTGACAGTGGGCGCAGGTGGTGTGGTAGATGACAATGCCCCGCTGGACCTTCTCGGCTTCCGGCTCAAACCCCTCGACCAAAACGGGTGTGACCGTGGTATCCGGGGGGGGTGTCTCAGGCAGGTTTCGTTCGCCATCGAGCTTGAACGTCAGCAACCGACGCGGTTGGAGGCCGAACTTCCATCCATGCTTAAACACGGGGATGCCGGAACCCGCCGACCCGCCGTAGCCGACCAGGATGGAGATGTATTGGGTTGCGCCAATCGCGTACGACATCGGTGCGGATACGATGCCAAGCCCGGCGTTGAAGGACCATAGCTCCTCGCCGCTCGATGCATCGTATGCGGAGAATTGGCCTGTTGCCGTCCCGTAAAACACCAGGTTGCCGGCGGTGGTCAGCGTGCCGCCATTCCAGAAGGAATCCGTAACCACTCGCCAGCGCTCCGACTGTGAAACCGGATCCCAGGCAACCAGTGATCCCTTGCCGCCGTGTTCACTATCAAGCAACAAGCCGCCAAATGTGGCGCCGGTCTGGGCGATGTATTTGTAGCCCTTTCGAATCTCGTCGGTTTCAAAGGCTTCCGGCGTGACGGTGCCCATGATCATTCCGGCTTCCAGGTGGGGAATGTAGACCAAGCCGGTCTCTGGATTGAACGACATGGGCTGGTAGTTGTGCGCGCCAAAGGTGCCGGGCCAAATATGTTCAGGCTCGCCATCCTCGTAGCGAATGTTCGCTCGTTCAACCGGTCTGCCGGTGTCAAGGTCGATTCGCTCGGCCCAGTTGACCTTGCCGCCCCATTTTTCAGCGGAGATTAAGTCGCCGGACGCGCGATCGATGACGTAGAAGAATCCATTGGTAGGGGCCTGCATCAGCACCTTGCGATCGACGCCATCGATTTGCAGATCGGCCAGCACGATGTCCATCGTCGCTTTGAAGTCCCATGCTTCCCGCGGGTTGACTTGGTAGTGCCAGCGATACTCCCCGGTGTCCGCATCGACAGCAACGATGGAGCATAGAAAGAGATTGTCGCCGTTGCCGCCGGGGCTGCGAATGGCCGGGCTGTAGGGACCGCTGTTGCCGGTGCCGATGTAAATCTGATTGAAGTCCGGATCATAGGTCAGCGCGTTCCAGGCAGTCCCGCCACCGCCATGGCGCCACCATTCACCGCTCCAGGTCTTTGCGGCCATTTCCATGGCGGCGTCTTCGAATCCATTGGCTGGATTGCCGGGCACCGTGTAGAACCGCCATATCAATTCACCGGAAGCCGCGTCATAGGTGGACACATAGCCTCGCGCGCCGGTGTCGCCACCCCCGTGACCGATGATGACCCTACCGTTGAACACTCTAGGGGCGCCGGTGATGAATCTTGGTTCTTCTTTGGGGAAAGTGCGCACTGACCAGATCAGTTCGCCGCTCTGGGCATCGAGGGCGTTTAAGCGTCCATCGCCAACGGCGGCAAAGATCTTCCCGTTTTCATGCGCAGCGCCCCTGTTGGCGCCCATGTGCAAGCGCAGCGCAGCCGGGTTCTCGGGTTCGGTTTGGTACTTCCAGATGACATCGCCGGTTTCGCCATCGACCGCGTAAACCTCCAACCCCCAATCCGTGGTGTAGTACAGAACGCCGTCCACTGCCAGCGGGGTCGCCTGCAGCGTTCGCGCGCCGGGGATCTCCTGGGACCAAGCCAGACCGAGCTGGTGGACGTTTCCTGAGTCTATCTGGGTAAGCGGGCTATGGCGTTGCTCACTGTGGGTCAGGCCATAGTGCTCCCAATTGCTGTAGTGGGATTCGGTCGGCGGCGATGAGGATTCACAGGCTCCCAGCGTGGTTGTGGCGGCGACGAACCCCAGGACGGCCAGCGTACGCACCTGGCTACCCATTGCGCCACAACGGAGCGCGGGTTTCCGGCGAGTTGACTTCATCAACCACCCACTTGACCATTCTTGCCATGGGTTGGATGGCATCCTGCGCACCGGCCATGGTGACGTCCGACGCATAGCCGAGTGAAACGATTCGTTGCACGCCGTAGAGCGGCATTTCGTCCCTGAGCGTCCTCTTAAGGCTTTCAGGGTAAACGCCGACTGTTTGGGTGTAGGAATCACAGGCATCAAGAAATTCCTCAAGATCATCAATGGGGACGATGTTGATGGTTCTGCCTTCCATTTCGGGCATGAAATCGACGGCGTCGGGGAATTGAGAAACGATCACGGCGCCCTCGTCGTCGCTACCGCCAACGACCCGATAAAAGTCATCCTCCAATCGCAGCGCATTGACCTTCATCTTCAGTTCTGCGGGGTAGTCTTTTGGCTTGCAACTGTAGGCTTCAGGGAAAGTTGCCAGCGCCTCGTAGGCTCGCTCGGCAAAGGCGTTGGCTTTTTCAAGACCGTCATCGTCGGTGCCGCACTGAATGTAGGCGACCCGGGAATTGGTGCAGCCAACCTGGTTGAAGCCGCCAAAATCCGATGCTAGGCGCGTGGCTGCCTCCTCCATGGCCTCGGGACTGTTGAAAGCTTCGGGTCCGATGACACTGGCGCTGCGCTTCGGATCCAGTGAAATCAGCTCGAGACCCGGCTGGATGTATTTCGTCACGTGTTTCATTGAAGCGAAGCCGCCCCAAGCGACAATTTTCTCGATGTTGTGCGGTTGATAGAGCCTGCGTTCAAAGTCCTCATCGCCGCCGCGCCAGTAGGCGATGCTCATGTGCTTGGTCAGGGGATGAGCGGCATCGAGTTCGCACATGGTCTTGAGGATCGCCGCGCCGGTGAACGGATCGTTGGAGGGGGATTTGATGATCGCATCGCTTCGGGTCAGGGCGTTGCGGAGCAAGGCGATGACCGTGCCAGTGGGACCGTTGCCCGCGGCAATGTGCAATGCCCTCGAACCGAAGCAGCGCACCCTGGTTCTTGGCCCGGTGGCCACCTGCTCCTCCACCCAGCCCTCGAGCTTCGCCACGCCGATATCGGTATCGGCCATCTGGTAAAGGAAGTCGCGGTCAAACGAGGCGCCGACGTTGGCATAGAACCGATCGATCATCGCGGGTGTCATGGGAGACGCCGCGTAGGTCAGAGATTGAGCTTCCTGCATGTGGGCATTGGTTTCGATGTTGAGCGCCTCGCCAAGCGCAACCAGAAAGTCCAATATCTCATCGAAGCTGATGGTGTAGAGATCGGCTAGTTTGCCGGGGTTCCCTAGCGGCAGATCGTCGATGTAGTGGTGGACGTCAGGCGTCAGAAACGTGGTCTGTCCGCCCCGGCCTTCAATTTCCGTCAGATGGTCCGTGATGATCTTTCCACGAATGATCATCGGCACGATAGGGTCAGTCATGGCCGGTTTCCTTGATTTACTGGTCGAGGTTAGCGAGAAAAGTCATCGCTTCCTGATGGGCACCCGGCGTTGCGGCGCAGGTGATTTTGTCATCGTCCCCGGTCTTGTCAGTGAATCGCTGGATCATTGGATCCAAGTGCCAAGTGGTTTGTCCGCAAGGACATGCGCTGTCCCAATCTATGGTGACTTCATCGCCGGTGATGAAGCCCCCCCAGGCATGCCGAGCCAGCAAGCCGAAGAATGCGGCACGGCCGGTGACGACCCCTTTGCGTGGCAGCGGCACGCTGGTCTCAGGATCTAGGATGAAGGGGATGACCCAAGGCAGCAGATGGTATCTGCCCTGCGAACACATGGGATTGATGGCGAAGACCTCCGACATGCCGTAGCCCATCTTCAAGGCAGGTATGCCCAGAAATCGACAGACATCCTCCTGCCAATTGGGCGGCGGGGTGATGCCCTTGGCGCCCCCGCCGGTCAACACGATGGAATTCGATGCAAACAGGGCTTCCTGACCCTGTTCGAGGCCTTGGGTTGCCATGTTGTGGAGCAAATTCCAAGTACCGGTGGTGTAGATTCGCTGGCCCTCCAGCTTCTTGAAGAGCTCGGCGTAGAACGCTTCGATTCGATGGGGCATTTCCGCCTCAATCTGCTCAAACTCCTTCTTGCGCGCCATCATTTCGTCGTTGATTTTCAGTCGATCCAAGGCGCCCTTGGCCTGGGCCGCTCGGATTCGGGCCGCAAGATAAAGGACGTCGGAGCTCATGTGGCCCGGATAGGCGGCGTGAAAGTTCTCCTCTCCCTTGGCGATGTACTTGACGATGATGTCGTTGCCACGAAGCATGGCGCCGTAACCGGATCGAAAGTGCGGGAAAATGACTTGTACCGGGTCGTCCGACGGCGCCTCACCAAAACGCTGCAGGTTGGACACCGTCATGGTCTGCCCCAGAGCGTCGTACTCATCCGCGCTGTGCGGTAAAAAAGACATGGTGCCGCTGGTGCCGGAAGAGTGCGTGAGGCGAAGAGGCGACTCCGCCTCCATGACGCCGAGCCAGTCATCAATGGTCCTGCAATGGCTCACGTCGATCTTTGAGATGTCATGGCTGGTGAGCTTGTTCAGCCACTTGTTGATCTGTGCGAATCGCCCTTTTTCGAGCAACGACGCCGGGTAGGACTTGTACATCGTGTGTTCGAACAGCAATGGGACAGCGTCTTCGACGCAATCAAGGGCATTGATGTCCTGCTCATCAGCCAGCTTCTTCAGCATCGGCACTTCATTGCGAAGGGCGTCAAACCGAATCTGGAGGGCGCTGAGCTGCAGCGCCTCCATTTCGCTTCGGTCGATGGAACCCATTTCGTTGATATCGAAGTGAAAAAACTCAGCCGGGTTGTCCGCAAAGGCCTGTGCCTGTGTGCTGGCTTTCACTGTGCTTGCTCCTCCATCTCTTGTTGCAGGCTCCTGTAAACCAGTTACGCCATGCCGCCACTGACGCCGCCGCTGACCGTCAAGACCTGACCATGCACGTAGTCTGAAAGCGGCGAACAGAGAAACAGGATGGCGCTGGCCGCTTCCTCCATGGTGCCGGTTCGTCCGAGGGGGCAGACCTTCATCGGCGTGCTAAGGGTTATGCTCTCTTCGACTTCCTTGGGGTCTGGGATGTCCATGCCAAGCCGTTGCAAGTGTTCCACTGGGACGCCTTGCGCAACCTTGTTACCGTCAACTTCGATCACGTTGTCCTCGGTCTGGACGGAGCCCATCCGGGTGTAGATCGGCCCGAACGCCACGGCGTTGACATTGAACTTGTAACGCCCCCATTCCTTTGCCGCGGACTTAGTCAGGCCGACCATGGCGGCTTTCCCCGCCGCATAGTTGGCAGCGCCTGGCAGGCCGAAGGAATAGGCGCCCGAGGTCACGTTGACGAACTTGCGCATGACTTCCCTGTCTTCAGCGATTTCCTGTTTGGCGAGAGGAATCATGCGCTTGGCTGCGGCTCGCATCACTCGAAAAGGCACTTCGCTGTGGATCTTGTGCATCGCGCTGTACTGCTCGTCGGACATTTTCACGATGGTCGAGTCCCAAGCATAACCGGCGTTGTTGACGACGATATCCAGGGTTCCGAATTGGCCCCAGGCCGCTTCCACGATCAAGTCGGCAGCCCCGGGGATCGTGAGATCGAGGCAAACGCCGCCGACTTGGCCAGAGTACATTGCCGTTCGTCGGTCTAGCTTGGTTTGATCAAGATCGGCAACCATGACGCAAGCGCCCCAGTCTGTGAGCGCATCAACGACGGCACCGCCGATGCCTTGCGCGCCACCAGTCACCAAGGCGACTTTGCCTGCCAAGAGATTGCTCGAACCCCACTTCATCGCCACCCTTGCTCTCCTTAGATTCCCAGCATCTTTTCAAGTTGGTTCATGTAATAGCTGTTGTCGTACGGCACCTGGTCTGGGGGGATGCCGTTGGCGCGACAGAAAATCAGGGAAATGATGGCCATGCGGGTGTAGGCGAGGGCGCGAAAGAAGTCCGCATGCCTGACCGGACGGCCAATGGCCTGTTCGTAGATCTCAATCTGCTCCGCTTCACAAGGCACGCCATCAAGCCGGATTGCCCCTGGCTGATTCTCGCGGTGGTTGTGCATGCCGATGTGAAAAAACAAGTCAATCTCGCCGGGGCCAAACGAAGCGAGCTCCCAGTCGAGCAGGGCGGCGACTTCGTAGTCATCGACGATGGTGTTTGCCGGCCTCGCGTCGCCCCAGATGATGTTGGCGTCGTCGAGCGCTGGCACGTTTTTGGCCAGCCAATCGACGTACTTGTCAGAGTCGAGCGTGACATCCTGATGGTCCTTGCCCCAGCGATAGAGATCGACCCACCAATCAACTTCAGCCTGCAGGGCTGACACGCCCGAATCTGACCGGCTGTAGGCGTCCATGAAGTCCTCAGTGACAACGACCTCGTGCAGTTCAGCCATGCGGGTGATGAGGCTTTCAAAATACCGTCTTCGTTGCCCTGGCGTGCCTTCAAACAGGAAGCCTTGGGTCAGGTAGGCGTCTTCCGCGGTGTGGCCGTCGCCCGGTATCTCTCCGGAGACGAAGTTCATGACGTAGTAGGGCGGGCTATGATCCAGTGCCAAGCCAACGAGCCGAGGAACGGGCAGGGATGAGTGTTTGCCCAGGTAGTCCATGAAGCCGTATTGCCGCTTCAGGTCGTATTCCTTGAACATCGATGGCCCGGATGGCTCCGCGCGCCGAACGAAGCGCGCCGTGGCCGCGATGCCTTGTTGCTTGAACCGCGCATCGAAGATCGCCGTCTCATTGGAATATCCGGAGTCCGCGCCGACCCAGCTTTCGACTTCGAATGCCTCGGCTCCTAGCTGTTCGGTCATCCAGCTAGCAAAGGCGTCTGATTGTTGATCACTCATCAGTCAAGATTCCTGCGCAAGGAACGGTGATTGCCTGTAGGCATCACCTTCCCAACCATTGGTTCCTATCGGTACCTTTATAGATCAGTGATGTGGACGTATGCACCTTCATTAAGCTAAATGCACCGGATTCGAGGCGAGGAGTCATGGAGAAAATCCACGCCATGACAGGAAATGCATAGTCGGGCAGCTATATTTGGGATCACGATTTCGGATCACTCAAATGGATAGGTGTGGATACCATGCTTGAGCGAGCTGAGCGGGGAACCCCTGAATACTGGGCTGCGGAAGACCCGGACCGCGTCGCCGTCATCTGTGGCGATGTCGCCATGACCTACGGCGAATGGAACGAGAAGTCAGACAGGGTGGCGGATTCGCTGGCTGCGCAAGGGCTGAAGGCGGGTGACAGACTCGGAATGCGCTTCAGGCTTGGGTTTCCCTGGTTTGTTGTCCAGCGCGCCTTGCAAAAGCTGGGGGTGGCGCAAGTTGCCGTCAACTGGAAGCTGACGCCTTCAGAGGCGGCCTACATCCTTGAGGACAGCGGAGCAGCCGGTCTTGCCTGCGATGATGCCGATGCCTCTCTCTGGGGCGAATTGAATGTTGGCCACCTGGTCACTGTTGGGCAGTCGGAAGGGCAGCCCGGCACCCGTTACGAAGACTTGATCGCATCCGGCCAGCCCAGTCCCCGATTTGGAACGGCGCGCGCTGATTTCATCCTCTACACCTCCGGCACCACCGGCAAGCCCAAGGGCGTGCCTCCCGCGGCTGTCGATCCGGCGAATGCGCGGAAGGTGATCAACTACCTCAAGTCCGTCAGTCGAGTGCCGCCGCATCCAGAAAAGCCGGTCATTTTGCTGTCGCTGCCGGTCCATCACGGTGCAGGCCCCGCTGCGGCGCGCGTCGGCAGCCAGTACGGCGGGACGGTCGTACTCCTTGATCCCTACGATCCAGAGGAGGCGCTCAAACTCATCGAGAAGCACGCCATTCAGGTTTGGACAACGGTGCCGACCATGCTGCTCAGGATACAGGCGTTGCCGGATGAGACGTTTAGAAGCTATGACGTCTCATCCCTTGAGTCACTGAACACGGGCGCCGCCCCCGTACCGCAAAGCCTGAAGGAGTGGATCGTTGCGAATGTGGGTGATGACGTGCTTTGGGAGTCCTATGGATGCAGTGAGGCTGGCATGTTGACCTATATCTCGCCGGCAGATCAGCTGCGTAAGCCAGGAAGCTCAGGCACGCCCTATGACGAAGTCGAAATCGAGATCATCGATGACGACTGGAACGCCGTCGATCAAGGCGTTACGGGCGAAATTGCCGTGAGAACGCCGCTAGTGCTCAAAAACTACTTGGGCAAACCGGATCTCGGCGAAGAAACCATCAAGGACGGCTTTTATCGCACCGGCGACGTGGGGCACGTGGACGGGGACGGCCACCTGTTCATCACCGATCGCATCAAGGACATGATTGTGGCCGGTGGCGTGAACATCTATCCGGCGGAAATCGAAGAAGCGATTTTTGCGCATTCCGAAGTCGAAAACTGCGCGGTCATCGGCATTCCCCATGATGACTTTGGCGAACAGATTTTGGCCTTCGTGGTTGTGGCGCCCGAGAAGTCACTCACCGAGGCGGAGTTGGCGGCATTTCTGGAATCGGGCTTGGCGAAATTCAAGCGCCCGCGGCAATACAAATTTGTTGATGAACTGCCACTCAATCCCACCGGCAAGGTGCTCAAGAACGAACTGCGGCAGCCCTACTGGGAGGGGCGGGAGAGGAAGGTCTAGCCCGCAGGTCTCACCGACTTCCTAGTGGAACAAACCGCATGCGGTCGTTCAATCCGGCGGGCCGACGAATGGGTCCCACTTCAGATCGGGGGGCCAGGGGAAGCGCTCTAGGTCCGCCTCCGCGCGTTCCCGGCTGATCAGCCCCATTCGGTAGTGCTGTGATATTCGTGCCGGGACCGCCAGAGCACGGGTCAGTTCCGACACGGCGGGCAATGGGCGGCTTGGGTCGTCGCTCCACTGATTCAGGTAGGCGTGCGTACCGAATGCGGCGCCATCGAACAGGTTCCAAAACAGCCTTGCCATTTGGAAGATGGTCACCCGTGTACCGTGCATCAGCGTTGGGGCGAACACGAACTCCGTTCGCATGCCGCCAAAGGCCCATTCCAAGGCGAACAGCTCCTTCTGGCTGAATTCGCCGGTGTCCAGAATGCGGCGGAAGTCGGCGACGGTGATGCGCAGGCCGTGTGCCAGCCCCGCGCAGTGCTTGTTCAAAAACCAATCCGGGCCGCCGTTGGCGAGGTAGCTAGGCAGGTCTGCGTCCGCGAAACGTTTTAGTTCGGGACGGTCGAAATCGGCAAGGGGCCGCAGGGGGCGCGCCATCAGCGGGTGGTCGTGGCTCTCCACTCCGTCGGGCAGGATTTGGTCGGGCGGGAGCGGCTCACAGCCCTCGTGCGCCCAGAGGTCGGATCTCATGGCGGGTCACCCCTTGACGGTGTGCGCCGCGGGATGCGTTTGGCGACGGGCATCAACGACAGGTCGCCCGCCTCCAGAGCATTGGCGATGCGCTCGCCAATCCCCACCATTTCGACCTTGTAGGTGCCTTGGATGATTGGGCGCCCGCTGTTTCCCCTCGTGGGGTCGCGCGGCCCTTCGCGAAGGTTCTGTACGACCTGCCGAAGCATCTCACCGGGTTTGCCCTCCAGCACTTCGGCAATGACCTCAGGCTCCCTCGCCATGCAGACCGCGATGTCGTACAGATCACGCTGGGGCGTCCGTAGGCCGGCGTCACCTCGGGGGGCGCGCCTGCGGCCCATGCGGCCGAACAGCTTGCCATGCATGATGCGGTGCAGCGGCGAAGCGACGATGACGGTGTTCTCAATGTGCCTAACAGGGCCGTCCGCCGCAGGGTTCGAACTTTCCGAGATGCTGGTGCATAGGCTCCACGGCGCGCAACCCGGAATACGTTCCCCACTATGCAACTGAAGGCTGGTCCCAATCCGCAGCGTCGATGGGTCCGGCAGATCCTGCGGAGCTATCAGATTAGCGTCAAACAGTGCCCCTGCCATCTCCCTGAAGATGCCGGGGTTGCCTTGTTGCGCCTCCATCCATGAGGCCAAGGGCATGGACAGGTCGATGTCCGTCGACAGCCTGTGCTGCCAAAGGGCGGCGAGGATGGAGCCGCCGCCCATGCGAACCGCGCCTTCCTGGAATAGCGGCGAGAGCGCTCTGTCGAGTTTGTGGAACGTATCGCGCAGGGATTTGTGAAGTTGTATGTCTGGTTCGGACATGGGAGATTCGCTGCCAACGCCGCCTCTCGCCGATAATACTACCGCACCGAAAGGGACTGCGCCGCTCACTTGCACCCTTCCCAGCAATACTCATGCATGCCTCTCAACATGCTCCAGCACATGCTAAACCCATGCCCACCTTGGCATCGGCGACTTGAGTTTTCCGGCGTCACCGCGCCGCCGCCGCTTACTCGGCTATAGGCATTGCAAAGTAGCAGCGCCCTCGTTTGCCAACTACCGCAAGGATTGGTAAACATCTATAGCGGAACCAGCGGACACGGGACCTAGGTCAATTGAGGCAGAATTTTGACTTCATGATGTCGCTCGATACTTGGTATCGGCCCTATTGGGATGCTCGCAACGCGCTCGATGGCTTGGGGTCTCAGGTAGAAGGCGTTCTAACCACGGACGCTGCAGAGGGCACCCTCAGCGTTAGTTGCCATGGCAAAGGGATTCGGCGTGACTTCGCGCCATGCAGGGCCCAAGGATTCGTGGAGTACGTGAGCCTTGATCCACATCTCATTTTGACTTTAGTGTCGATTACGCCGGAACGCACAATGTTCCATCGAGCGCTCCGCGACGATTCCGTCCACTTCGGCGTGCAGTTGCGTCCGATGGAGGAGGTTGTCCCGGTGCTCAACACGTCGAGGAACAATTTGATGTTTTTCGGTGAGGTCAGCGGCCGCGGCCGGATGGAACGCAGGCTTCCAGAGAAATCCAGTTTTGTGGCGGTGGATCTGGCACTGCCTGTTTCATTGCCTGAAGACAACAAAATACTGGACGTGGAGGTGACCAACATACTCTCAGTTCTCAGGGACTGTGTGGCCGAGATGGAGGATCAGGAGTCCTACTTCAGCCACGATGGCGCTGGCGCAATGCTCCGCAAATGCGCATACGAGATGCTGCATGCGGACTTTGAAGGGAAACTACGCTACAGCTACCTCAAAGCCAAGGCCAATGAGCTATTGTGTCTCTTGGAAGTCCGTTCCGTGCGGTTGAGCGAGAGGGAGGCTGCCCCACCATACCGATTGTCCCAGTCGGACCGGCATAACCTCGAACGTGTCCGGCAGCACATTGAAAACAATCCGGCGGGAGACTTGTCCCTTGATATGCTCTCCAGCATCGCGGGGTTTGGCGCCAATCGGACGACGGCATTGTTCAAGGCCCATTACAAGATGACCGTTCATCAGTATGTCGTCCAGACCCGGATGCAGCGTGCCGAAAAGCTGTTGACAACGACCGAACAGCCCATTGGCGACATCTGCCGCGCCGTGGGCTACAGCGATGTGAGCGGATTTGACCGGGCGTTCAAGAAGACCTTCGGTATCCAGCCCACTGCCGTCCGGCGGCGCTAAAACGGGACAATGCCGGGGGCAGAAGTGCATTTCGCACTGCAGAAAGGACTTTAAGGTCAAGTCAAGTCTTCTGGTTGAACATGTGGCCACGATCTCCCTGGGTCTGCGAGTAGGATAGGGGCGTGAATCCGGCGTTCTTCGAAAGGAGAAAGCCGGTCCGGAAAGGGGCGCTGGTCGTGTTGATTGATCGATGCCGCAAGGCGAAATGAGAAAGGAGAGAACATTGGACAGCTACCGGGAAATCGAAAACCTCGTCTATGACATGGCTTGGCTGATCGACAACGAGAAGGAGTACGAAATGATGACGGAGCTGTTCCGGGATTGTACGTTGATTGCGCCGCCCAACATGACGGAAACGCCGGCCAGCGAGATGGCCGAGTGGTCGAAGAAAGCCCACCGGCGCTGGGGGCCCGACCAGCGCAATCAAACCCAGCACCAGATTACCAACCTGAAGATCGAAGTGGATGAAGAGGCCGGAACAGCGAAGTCGCGCTGCTACCTGACCATCATGCAAGCTGTGCCCGAGGTCGGGTTTCCACTGCAACCGATTTTCTGCGGAACCTATCACGACACCTTCAAGCGCAACGCGGAAGGCAAGTGGCAGTACGTCACGCACATGTTAGTTACCGACCTGATGGGCGAGAGTTGCAACCATCGGGTGGACTTTAGCGAAGGGCAGTGGGAAGAAGATGAGATGCACCCAGATCGCAGGAGTTGAGGGGCGGGAGTTGAGTGAATGAGGGGAAACCCATGACCCCCGAAGACAAGGTGAAGACTTGGCTCTACATGCAGGCCAGGGATGCGGGCGATCGAGAACTGTTCGATCAGATCGTCCACGACGATATCGTCGTGGACGACGAGCCGGCCGGGGTGAAGCTGGTTGGCAAGGCTCAGGTCTGGCCCGGTTTCGCGCTCACTGCGGAGGAAAAGTCGGGTCCGCAAAGCATGGCTTTCGGCGTCGAATTCCTGGGCTATGTGGGCGACGACCAAGAAGGGTTCGCGCGCTGGTCATTTCGCCCGAAAGGGTCGTTTGCCGCCCTTTGGGGTGTGCATGATCTCCAGATCAGTGAGCAGGATGCCCTGGATGTGGTCATCGCGGTCAGGGTCAGGTTCAAGGACGGCAAGATTCACCGCATCAACGAGTACTGGAACCCGGTGCCGTTGCTGCAATCATTCGGATTCAACGTGCCGAGCCCAGCAGTGCCGGCCTGAGCGCATTCAGCGCCCGGTCAAGCCCAATGTTGCGTATACCGGACCTGACTAGGTGACGCTCGCTGCACTCAACCGTGAACGGGTGTAGTTGACGTCGCCAACACCAGCTTTGTGTAATCAGTCGGTCAGGAGGAGCCTTCCATGAGAGTCGAAAACAACATGGTCCCCATGCGCGATGGCGTTGGGTTGGCCACCAAGCTCTTCTTTCCCGATGATCGGGACACGGCACCTTGGCCTGTGATCGCCATTCGCACGCCCTATGACAAGGAAATGATGCCGCTTGGATTCGATCAGATGACGGGCGATGGGTATGTCGTTGCGCTGCAGGATGCCCGCGGCCGGTTCGAATCGGAAGGCCGGTTTCAGCCGTTGGCCCAGGAAGCCGAGGACGGCGTGGACCTGATAGGATGGCTGCGCGATCAGGCTTGGTGCAACGGCAGGATTGGAATGGCCAGCGGCTCCTACGTCGGTGCGACGCAATGGCTGCCGGCGGTGGAGAACCCCCAAGGGCTGCTCATGGCCTCGCCGATGATTACCGGCAGCCTGTTCAACGGCTTCGGGTTCTATGCGCGGGGCGTGGTGCAGTTGGACATCTTCCTTTTGTGGCATGCGTCGCTTGCCGACGAAGAGAATCGCCGACGGGCCATCGAGTACTCGGATGAGCATTCCGCATTGAAGGACTTGCGCGAGACCTCGGCAAAACTGATCCCCCTAATGATTCAGAGCATGAGCGCCGATCCCTCCAGCCCGGAAGCGGCGGAGTTGCAGCAGGCGTTGGTGGACCTGCAACAGAGCATCGCCCGTAAATCCGAGGCCTACCTGTCCATGCCGCTCAACGAGGCCGCATCGCAACTTGAGGCTTATGCACCCTGGCTGACGGATTGGCTGCGCAACATCGACGATCCGGACGCACCGTTCTGGCAGTCCTTTGACTGGACGCTCAGGCGTGACGATGTTTCAATTCCGATGCTGCACCTCGCAGGCTGGCACGACCTGTTCGTGCGCGGCCAGCTCAAGGATTTCGCGGCTTTAAGCGCCAAAGAGGATGGGCCGTTTCAAAAGCTGATTGTGTCGCCGGATGCCCACGCCACGCACAACAATCCGCAAGCCGTGCCGATGGGTGAAGTGCTTTTTCCCTGCGATGTCGCCATCGACATGAACATGCTGGTCAAGACGCCCGCCAAGGAGAACGGGGCACTCTATGGGCGCTGGAATGACCAGTGGCTCAAGGACATCGACACTGGTCTTGTTGACGAAGCGCCAATCACCCTCTACGTGCAGGGCGACAACGCCTGGCGCGACGAATGGGAGTGGCCGCTCTCGCGCACACAGTGGACGCCTCTCTACTTGAAAAGCGGTGGCAGTGCCAACAGGGCCAGCGGAGATGGCGGACTTTCTTGGGAACAGCCAACATCCGGCGAGGCTGATCGTTTTCGCTATGACCCGGCGGACCCAGTGCCTTCCAAAGGCGGAACATTCCTCAATCTCGGAATACCGCCCGGCATGTTCGAGCAAAGCGAGATTGAGTCGCGGCCGGATGTGCTCGTCTACACTTCCAAGCCCCTTGAGGCGCCCCTTGAGGTAACAGGGCCGGTCAGCATGAAACTCTGGGCTGCGACATCGGCAGTGGATACCGATTTCACCGGCAAGCTGCTGGATGTGAACGCTGAGGGCAACTCCTACAACATCTGCGACGGCGTAACGAGGCTGCGACACCGCAAGGATGCCCCCGGTCCGGTCACGCCGAACGAGGTGCAGGAATTGGAAATCGAGCTGTCGCCGACGAGCTACGTGTTTAAGGCCGGTCATCGAATCCGCGTGCAGGTGTCGTCCAGCAACTTTCCGTTGTTCGACCCCAATCCCAATACGGGGAAAAGCCTGTTCATCGACACCGGCAACGAGATGATCGTTGCCGAGCAAACGGTCTTTCACGATGCGGAGAGACCGTCCTACATTCTGCTGCCGATCATTCCTAGCTCTGAGACTTAATGATCGGCTTTTGAAGGAGCACCGAAATGCCGGCACTGAACGACCATCGACTTCTGGGCAAGAGCGGGCTGAGGGTTGACATTGCGGATGGCTTGACCGCTACGAAGTCAAGCCGAATTATCGATCATTTCGTCGACAGAGCAGAATTTAACGCGGGGGCGGCCCGATCTCTTCCCTTTCCTTCGTTCAGAGACATCTATTTTTCGCCAACCTGACTCAGAAACCACCTCTTTTTTTCGCAATGCGATCGCCGCTGAAACTTCGGTGGATGAAAGCGGAGATTTGTCGCCAATTCTGCCCGCGGACACATCAGATAATAGGTGGCTTACTGTTTCTACAGCACACTGTTTATTGGTACCAATAATGCCTTGCGGCCCTCGCTTTATCCAGCCGACAACGTACACCCCTGGCCTCACTTCACCCTTGTCAGCGACTCTGCCAACGACATTGTCGATCACGCCACGACTCTCATCAAAAGGCAATCCCGGGAATGGGTGGCCGCGATAACCTATGGCGCGCAGGACAAGACCGGTCTCAATCATGGTCTTTTCCCCTGTGGGTCGTGCTACCATTTTGCCATCTTCATTTAGCTCAAGGCGGTTGCGAATCACCTGAATTTTCTCCACCCTGCCATTTCCAACCAATTCAGCCGGTGAAGACAAAAAGCGAAAAACAATTCGTTTGTTGGTTACATCAACCTTACGCTCAGCCAACCGGGACAAGGTCTTGAGCTTGCGTTTTGTTACCCAGTCCAGTTCATCTAACACCTCGTCATTGTGGGAAGGCAAACCATCTCCCTCTGCCCTGATTTCCACACCCGGCAAATACGCAAACTCTTCCAACTCAGGGTTGTTGTACGCAGCATGCAAGTGACTTCTGCGCCCTAAAATGACGACCTCTTCAATATTGCTCTTGCGCAATGCGCCAAGCGCATGATCCGCTATGTCGGTTTTCTCCAGCTCCTCTAGCCCGGATGTTGCACGAGTTGTCCAATTTAAGAGAGCTTGAGCCGGGTTGT
>JAPPIX010000260.1 GCA_028820495.1 Gammaproteobacteria bacterium | reverse complement strand
GGCGAAGGTAGCGTCCCGTGCGCCGATCAAGCAGCCAGAGGATGCCGTCCTTGCCGACGGTGTAAAGCCGTTGCTCGCCGTGGCGGTCGATGAGCAGCCGCTCGAAGCCGGTTTCCATGTCGATGGTCTCGCCCGGCGCGTGCTGGAAGTGCCAGGCAATCTCGCCGGTTTGCGCGTCAAGCGCCAGCGTGGAATTGGTGTACAGGGCGGCGTCGGCAACCGTCATCCCCCGGCTCGCGGCTATCCAGGGCTTGGCTTGGGAGGTGCCGACGTAGTAGAGGCCGAGTTTCGGATCATAGCTGCCGGCGATCCAGACATCGCCGCCGGCGCGAAACTCTGCCGCCAGCCCGCCCCAAGTCTCATCGCCCGGGTGGCCCGGCAAGGCGATCGTGGAGGTGCGCCACAGCTCCCGGCCCGTGGCTGGATCGTGCCCCGTGATGAAGCAGCCGTCGGGCTGGAAGCGCTCGCAGCCGTTGATGCCGCTGAGCAGCACGCCGCCGCCGACTATTGGGCCGCTGCTGTGGGTGTAGCCCTTGCGGTAATCGGCCTTCACCGTCCGCCAGGCCAGTTCGCCGGTGCGGGCGTCGACGGCCACGAGGGCGGCATCGTAGGTGGCCAGGAACAGCTTGTCGCCGCGGATGGCGATGTTGCGCAGGGGGCCGCCGAGGGTCTTGGCGGCGGGCGGGTAGTCGTAGGCGTATTCCCAGATCAACTCGCCGGTGGCGCCGTCCAGCGCCTGCACGACGTTGTCCGGATGGGTCAGGTAGAGAATGCCGTCATGCGCCAAGGGCGTGACCTGGTTGCTGCCCTCGCGCATGGTCACTGCCCAGGCCAGTTGCAGCCGGTCCACGTTGGCGCGGCCTATCTGAGTTAGCGGGCTGTGCGCCTGGCCGTCTTGGGTCCGGCGCCAGTGCAGCCAGTCCCCCGGCGGCGGGTCGCGCAGGCGGGCATCGGAAACCGGTTCGAAGGCTTCGATCGTCCGATTGCGGAAGGCCGAGCGGCTGCGCGCGATCTCGTCGATGCCGGCCACGCCGTACCAGGAATCCACCGCCGCCCCCGCGTCGCCTGCTTCCAGCTCGCTGCGGCCGGTCTCGCTGTCGGCGAGCAGGAAATCGACCAATGCGGCCTGTTCAGACGCGCTGAGCGAGGATCCGCCCGGCGGCATGGTGGCGAGGTTGTAGGCCAGCAGCGCTTGGCGTGAACCGCCCCAGCGGTCCAGGAAGGGCTCGCCCTTGAGTGGCGGACCGTGCGCGGAGCCCTGCAGCGCGGCGCCGTGGCAAGCCAGGCAATGCTGTTCGTAAAGCGCCTCGACCGATGCTGCGGGTTCGTCCGCCGCCGCCAGCGGGCCAAACGCCACGCCAGCCAGCGCCAGCCACTTAAAGCGCATCGCGGCGGCGGTGCTCAGTTCCCTTCGAAGCTGTAGCTGACCTCCAATCCGTAGGTGCGCGGCGGCCGGGTGGCGGCGTAGCTCCACAGGCCCGCCACGTCAAAGCCGATGCCGTAGCCGTCCTCCTCGGCCAGGTTGCGGCCGAACAGGCTGATCCGCATGGCGCCAACCTCGTAGTTTGCCGATGCGTTGACCAGGTGTTGGGCGGAGTTGGTGAGCTCCGGCTTGTTGGCGAAATCGACTTCGTGCTTGCCGAGGTAGCGCCAGCCGAAGGTCAGCCAAGCTTGGCCGCTGCCCGCGGTCCACTCGTAAGTGGCGCTGAGCGCGGCGGTGACGTCCGGCGCCCGGCGGATGTCCAGATGGGAGAGGTCCTGGACCCCGGTGGCGCCGATGAACTCGAAGTCGTCGTACTGGGCGTCAAGCAGGCCGAGGTTGCCGCGCAGGCTTAAGCCCGGTGCGGGGAGCCATTGGGCATCCAACTCCAACCCGTAGATCTCCGCCGTGGAGGCGTTGGTCACCAGGGTCACCTGCCCGGTGCCGCTGGTGGCGGACGGCAGCTGCAGTTCTTCCTGCTTGTCCTCGTAGTCCATCAGGAAGGCGGCGACGTTGATGCGCAGGCTGCCGTCGAGCCAGTCGGACTTCAGCCCCACCTCGTAGTTCGTGACCGTTTCCTCGTCATACGGCGTTGTCGCGTTCTCGATGCTGTCCACCCGGCCGTTGAAGCCGCCGCTGCGGTAGCCCACGGCGTAGGTGCCGTAAATCATGGCGTCGTCGTTCAAGCGGTACAGCAGGCTGGCCTTGGGCGTGAACTTGCTCCAATCGTCGCTGGCGTCGGCGGTCACCACGCCTGCTTGGTCGGTGTCTTTCTCGTCTTCGGTGTAGCGGCCGCCGAAGTTGAGCGTGAGCCGGTCGGTGAGGTCGTAGTCGGCCTCGAAGAAGAGCGCCCAGGACTGCGAATCCTGGCGGGAGGTCTGCGGCAGGTCGAGCACCAGGTTGGGCACCGCGAAGCCGATGTAGCTGCGCAGGCGGATTTCGTATTCCGAATCCCAGACGTAGGCTCCGGCGGTGCCCCGCAGCCGGGAGCCCGGATCATCCAGGGTGAGGCGCAGTTCGTGGGAGGTCTGCTCGTACTCCGCCGGGCGGGTGGTGTGGAACAGCTCCGGCGCCACCGCGTCCCAGTCGGTGAGCACGGTCTCCTCGGTCTCCCAGGAGCCGAAGATGTAGTCGAGGCTCAAGGCGTCGGTCAGGCTCCACCGCAGTTCGAGGATGTGGGTGTCCGCATCGAAGGTGGCGTCGTTGGGGCCGACCAGATCCTGGGTGGTCTTCCAGCGGTCGCCGGACACCGGGGTCTTGGTGTCCGGCGAGCAGAAGCCGAATGCGTTGCAGAAGAGCTGCCCCGGCTGGCCGACGTTGAGCAGCGGCGGGGTGTCTTGGTCGGTGCGCTCGATCTGGGCGGTGTACTCCAGTTCCAACTGGTCGTTCGGCGTGAGCAGGACATTGGCGCCGAACGACTGGTACTCGACGCGACCTTCGTCCCGGCCGGTGTTCACGTTGTCGTAGAAGCCTTCGTTCTGGTCGTCGAGGGCGCCGGTCAGCTTGACCGCCACCTGGTCGCCGAGGCCGAAGTTGACCAGCCCCTCCAAGCGCAGGTTGTCGTAGTTGCCGTAGCTCGCCCGAACCTTGCCGCCGGTCTCGCCGGTGGGTTGGGTGCGGCGCAGGTGCACGACGCCGCCGATGGTGTTGCGGCCGAACAGGGTGCCTTGGGGGCCGCGCAAGACCTCCACGCTCTCCAGGTCGATGGCTTGGGTGATGCCCCCGGTCATGGTGCCGAGGAAGATGCCGTCCACCACCACGCCGACGGCGGGATCGAAGTTCTTCTCCACTTCCGAGACGCCGATGCCCCGGATGTAGGCGGCGGCGACGCCGCCGGGCCCTTGGGCGGTGTCGTCGAGCACCAGGTTGGGCGAGACGAACACCAAGTCCCGCAGGTCACGGGCGAAGGCCTGTTCGATCTCCGTCTGGCTCAGTGCGCTGACGGCGATGCCCACGTCCTGGATGTTCTCCTCCCGCTTGCGGGCGGAGACGACGATCTCTTCGATGACTTGGGCGCCCTCCTGGGCCTCGGCCGGAAACGGCTGCGCTGCGAGCAGCGCCAGCGGGGCGGCTATTCTTATTGATCGCGGGATAAGGCTGCCACACCAGGATGCCTTTGCGCCCGGCGACCGCCCACACGCCGGTCTGAGGCATAGCCTCGTTAGTAAAGCGAGGCGGCGGAAAACAACGGGCAATATCTGCGCTTGCATGGGCGGTCAGTCCTCCTGTGTGCGTCAAGCAGCTACGGCAAAAGCCGCTCCCGCAGGCACCGACCGGCGATGGGAGCGTTGGGCAGCGCAGCATACCAGCCTGCCCTCGCGAAGATAAGGGGCGAAGGATCCAAACTGAGTCACTGCCACGGGCGAAGCGCCGAGTTTGGCGCTAGCCAAACTCGAATGGGCCGAAGGCCCACGTTTTCGCTATACTCAAACCCTGTCTCCTGGGGTGTTCGCCAGTTGGTGTCGTCCTTGAGCCGTTATAGAAACGAAAGGGGGCTTGGCGATGGTGACGGTGTGCTTGCCTGTGCCGGGTTTCGTTCCGCACGGGATGCCTTAGGCACCGCCTGGGTCTCCGCCTTGAACCGCAACGGTTCAGGGCTAGCCATCAGCGGCATTTTCGGGAGACCTGCTCATCAGCGATGAGCGGCTGGCCTTGCGCCGCCGCCATCGCTCGGTGCGGTGCCGCCTGTCCGCTGGCCAGCAATGGCTGCACGCCGAGGCCGTGCGCCGTTTTTTCCTGGCCTCGCCGTTGGCTTGGCGCAACCGGCGCATCGCCGCCTACCTGAGCGTTGATGGCGAAGTGAACCTGCGCCCGCTGCTGGATAGCCTGCAGCGGATGGGCAAGCTGTTGGCACTGCCGGTCGTTGAAAGGAGCAGCCTTGAGCTTGGGGAGCGCGAGGGGGTTACCCCTCGCAGGAGTAGCAATCAGATGTCCTTCTTTGCGCATCGCCTCGAAGCGCCGCTCACCCGGAACCGCTTCGGCATTGAGGAGCCTGCACCCGGCGCCCCCTGGATCAACACCCGGGCGCTGGACCTGGTGCTCGCGCCACTGGTGGCCTTCGACGACCAGGGCAACCGGCTGGGCATGGGCGGCGGCTTCTACGACCGGCATTTCGGCGCCTTGCCCGAACGCCTGCGCCCGTTGCTGGTCGGCATCGCCCACGAGGTGCAACGCGCCGACGCCCTGCCGGCGGCGCCTTGGGACGTGCCCCTGGACGGCATCCTCACCGAAGCGGGCTGGCGCGCCTTCAGCCCGCGCATGGGATTTTGACGTGGCCGTTCGCCGCATCATCCGCATGGGACATCCCACCCTGCGCCAGGTGGCCGCTCCGGTGGACCCTGACGCTTTGGGCGAGCCTGCCTTCCAGCGGCTGGTGGAGGACATGGTCGATACCCTGCGCGACTACGGCGGCGTCGGCTTGGCTGCGCCGCAGATCAACGAGCCCGTTCGCTTGGCCGTCATCGAAATCCCCGGCGGGCCGACCCGCTACGGCGAGGTGCCGCAAATGCCGCTGACGGCCTTCGTCAATCCCGAGGTGCAGGTGCTCGACGACGCCCCCAACGGCGTCTGGGAGGGCTGCCTGTCGGTGCCCGGCCTGCGCGGCTACGTCGAACGGCCCGGGCACATCGAGGTCAGCGCCCTGAACCTCGCCGGGCAGCGCATCAGCCTGGAACTCAAGGGCTTCCTCGCCACCGTGTTCCAGCACGAGTTCGATCACTTGGACGGCAAGCTCTACATCGACCGGATGACCGACGCCGCCAAGTTGATGTTCGACGAGGAGTACCTGCGCTACGAGGCCGAGCCCTCAACCGATCCGGCCTAGCTAGTTCCTGTCCGTAATTTCGGGTTCCTACGGTGCGGTGCGTAAGGCGGCGG
>JAPPIX010000048.1:15480-41688 GCA_028820495.1 Gammaproteobacteria bacterium | reverse complement strand
GGCCATCGACATGAACTTGAGCGAGTGGCGCAAGGAAATGCTCGAAGAAGAAGTGATAGCGGTTCAGGCATGAGCGGAGCCCTCAGCCGGGGAGCGCGAGGGGCTTGCCCCTCGCATGAAAGAGCCCTCAGCCGGGGAGCGCGAGGGGTCGCCACCGGTCGGGCGCAGCCCGAGCCGAAGCATCGCTTCGGCAGGCGGCGACGCCCCGCAACTGGCTTGCGGGGCTGGGGTTCCCAACGCCCCTCGCATGAAACGGCGTCAGGCAACCAACCCTAGTCCCAACCATGGAAGCGAAAAACCGCCAGCAGGAGCACACCGGCTCCTACTATGCCGCGACCGTGAACGAAGTGACCGACTACGCGGCTCTTGAGGGCAGCGTCAGCGCTGATGTCTGCGTGGTCGGGGCCGGGTTCACCGGCGTCGCCACAACCTTGACGCTGGCGGAACGGGGTTACTCCGTGGCGCTGGTGGAAGCCAACCGGGTGGGCTGGGGCGCGTCAGGCCGCAACGGCGGACAGCTCATCAACGGCATGAACGGGCACGAGAAGATCGTCAAGAAGCACGGCCCAGCCACCGACGACATCCTGTGGGACCTCGGCTGGCGGGGCCACGAGATCATCTACGACCGAGTCGAGAAGTACGCCATCGACTGCGACCTGAAGCCCGGTTTCGTTGACGTGGCGCTCAAGGCCAGGCAGGTCGCGGAAATCGAGGAATACGCCGAGAACCGCGCCCGCCGCAATTTCCCCTATCGCTACGAGGTGTGGGACCGGCGCAAGACCCAGGAGATGCTGGGCACGGATGCTTACCTAGGCGCCTTTGCCTGCTACCGGGATGGCCACCTGCACCCGCTGAACCTCTGCATCGGCGAGGCTCGGGCAGCGGCGGCCTTAGGAGCCCGGATATTCGAGCAGTCACCGGTTGTGGACATCGAGCACGGCCCCCGGCCGCGCGTGATCACGGAGACGGGGTCCGTGCAGGCCGATGCGGTGGTGCTGGCGGGCAACGCCTACAGCCGGCTTGAGCAGAAGCACCTCTCCGGGCTGATCTTCCCGGCGGGCAGCTACATAATCGCCACCGAGCCCCTCGACGAGCAGGTGGTCGAGCGCATCAATCCGGCGAACGTGGCCGTGTGCGACTTGAACGAGGTGGTGGACTACCACCGGCTTTCCGCGGACAAGCGCTTGCTGTACGGCGGCGCCTGCAACTACTCCGGCCGCGACCCGGCCGACATCAAGGCATACATCCTGCCGCGCATGCTCAAAGTGTACCCCGAGCTTCAGGGCGTCGGCATCGACTTCCAGTGGGGCGGCAAGATCGGCATCGTGCCCAACCGCATCCCGGCGGTGGGCCGCATCGACGGCAACATCTACTACTGCCAGGGCTACTCGGGCCACGGCGTCAACTCGACCCACGTCATGGGCGAGATCGTTGCCGATGCGGTGGGCGGCACCCTGGAAAAGTTCGACCTCTTCGCCAGCATGAAGCACCTGCGCCTGCCCGGCTCCCGCTGGCTGGGAAACCAGTTGATCGCCTTGGGGATGCTCTACTACAAGCTGAAGGATCGCCTGTAGTCCACGCCTGCGCGATGGCTGCCAATCGGGATTCGATTGAGGTCCAACCTCCCTCTCCGCACACTTCTCTCTGCCTGACCGGTTGATCGGCCCGAAGTGTTATGTACATTAATACACTACACTGAAATAACCCGTGGAACGAAACAGCGGCAGGTTCACCCGTATGCTACCGGAAGACGGCTGAACCTCACGTCGCCACCGAGGGGAGCCATCAAATCCGACCCGGAACTTGCCGACTGGCGACGCAGTACCGACATCATGCTGCTCCCGTTGCTGCTCGACCGGAGTCCTCTTGCCGAGCGAACATCTCTCTTGAAGGTGACGTTCATTCAAGCGAAGTCTGGAGAAATCTATGCCACCGAGAACCACAGTTTGGCAACAGGACGAGCAAACTCGGGGCAAACACTTGGTGCTACAGTCCTATCTTGATGGGTGGTTTCCGATACTTGGATCGTGGAACAAACGCCTTCTGTTCATCGATGGTTTTGCGGGGCCAGGTGAGTACGATCGCGGAGAGCCGGGATCTCCAGTAATCGGACTCGACTGCGTTAGGCGGTGCAAAGTCAGAGGCGAGTTGGCGGACGTAGAAGTCATTGCTGTGTTCATGGAATCTGACAAGGATAGGTTCAGGCACCTTGAAAACCTCATGAAACGACGCCGATCAGAGGATGGGAAACACGGAATCGAACACCAAGTGCTGTACGGGAGTTTCGACGATCACATGACACTCATACTCGACTACCTCGATCAACAGCGCCTAAATCTCGCACCTGCGTTCGTCATGATCGATCCGTTTGGAGTCAAAGGAAATCGCATGGATCTCATCGAGAGGATCCTCCGCAACTCCAGCAGCGAGTGCATGATATCTTTCATGTATGAACCAATACGGCGATTTAAAGGTCAGTGGGAGTATGAGCAACCTCTAGATCAACTGTTCGGAGACAGAAGTTGGCGTGAATGCTTGAATATGGAAGAAAGAGCGTCAAAGTCGTTTCTTCACGGTCTCTTTAGGAGGCGCCTAAAGTCGTGTGGGGCAAAGCACGTGGTCTTTTTCGAAGTTCTGCGCCAAAACAGGCACATATACACAATCTACTTTGCTACGGGTCACGAGCAGGGATGCGACTTGATGAAGCAGGCCATTTGGAAGGCGGATCCTACCGGGGGCTACGCAGTGCGGGGCTATGCAGGCCGTCACGGCGTGTTATTCGGCGCGGACACTGAGCCCCTCGCAAAGCAGCTTCAGGACAATTTTGGCAATGCCCCAACCCCAATTGAGGATATTGAACAGTTCGTGATGAGCGATGCTACCGTGTTTCACAAGGGCCATTTGCGGCAAAGAACACTTGCCGGTCTAGAGAAAGTGGGGCGAATCTCGGTGAACCGCCCCCAAGGCGGCCGGGGATTTCCATCTGGCCGCGGCATCACCATTCAATTCGGATGACGGAAACTCATCCCAAGTTTGCCCGTCTAGCATTCGGCCGCTGGACTTCTTGCCAAACCGCCCCATCAAGGTCGAGTAGCTGGAATCGATCGAACGGGGAACCATGTCAACAGAACAGGCCGGCGCCCAATCGCCCCACTGCTTGAAGTGGAATGGCACTTCATGTTCAACACACTGGTCCCGAAGGCTGCAGAACCAATTTGGATCGGTGGGCCTTGCCTTGGTGCCACCACTTTCACCGCCAGCGATGATCCAATGCAAAGTGCCTTGGTTAAGCCAGTCGCTGAGATCAACTGCGCCGAGCAGCGGTTCGCAGGATAGGAACCGAATGCGAGCCGGATTTTTCTCCAAGTGGGGCAATCGCTTCTCCGCCCAATGCTGATTCTCTGCGGTCGCGCCGAGCCAAATGTTGTCGGGCCAGCACTCCCCCCAAGGCGTTAACCGCTGGACTGCTTGCGGTCGCTTGGTCAAGAGCAGCCAGTCCAAGAAAGGCGTTTCCTCAATGAGGCGCCACAGACGTTGCCGCCACTTGGACAACTCCGTTCCCCACTCGAACACATCTGCCATCGAGGCGCAGAACACTCTTTCCCTGCGGCCTTGCCGCTCTGCTTTGGCATTCCATCGGCGGGGTTGCTCCCAATAGGACTTGCTCAGAAATCGTCGAGGCCGTCCATGGCTCCAAATGTCCAAACCAAGCCTTTTCGCCCAGACTTCGGCATAGCAATGGTCGCAGGCCGGCGATACCTTGGTGCAGCCCCACCAAGGATTGAAAGTGTGGTCAGTCCATTCGATGCGCGAGTTTTCTGCCATCAGTCAATTCCTCAACATCGCATAGTGGTTGAATATACAGTATTGGGCCTGTTTGGTGCCACTCTTCTCGACGGGCCTTCATGGAACCGCTGCCAGTCAGACCTGCACCAAGACGCTTCCGATTGCGCAGCATGATAGGCGGAAAACCTTGAAATCGCAAGATGAATATTTCCTAAGCCATTGATTATTAAATAAACTGTTCCCCAACGCCTCAAATCTACGGAAGGCTATGGATGCGACTATTCGGCGGCATGGCCTGACGCGTCGATTACCTTTGGTCGTTAACGCAATCGTCGAATCTCCCATTTGGGCGAGACAAGCCAACCCAAGTCTGCGTAGGGGCCGCAGAATTCCCACAGCCGATTTTCCTCCCCAAAGCCCGGCATAATGTGCCGCCAAAAGTGACCCCGACCAACCCACCATGACCAACAACGACCTAAACTGGATCGCCAACTACATATGGGGCATCGCCGACGATGTGCTGCGAGACCTCTACGTGCGGGGCAAGTACCGCGACGTAGTCCTGCCCATGACTGTATTGCGGCGGCTCGATGCGGTACTGGAGAGCGGCAAGCAGGCCATGCTGGACATGAAGGAGACGCTGGACGCCGCAGGCATCGTCGAGCAGGACGCCGCGCTCCGGGATGCGGCAGGCCAGGCGTTCTACAACACCTCCAAGTTCACACTGCGCGATCTGCGGTCTAGGGCCAGCCGGGAGCGGCTCGAAGCCGACTTCCGCGACTATCTCGATGGCTACTCGCCGAACGTGCAGGACATTCTGGAGTGCTTCGAGTTCCGCAACCAGATTCCCCGCCTGAGCAAGGCTGACGCACTGGGCACCCTGATCGAGAAGCTCACTTCGCCGGAGGTCAACCTGAGCCCCAACCCCATCCGCAACGAGGATGACTCGATCCGCGTTCCCGGCCTCGACAACCACGGCATGGGGTCGATTTTCGAGGAACTGGTGCGCCGCTTCAACGAGGAAAACAACGAGGAAGCTGGCGAACACTGGACGCCTCGGGATGCCGTGAAACTGATGGCAAAGCTCGTTTTCCTGCCCGTGGCCGACCAGATCGAGTCGGGCACCTACCTGCTTTACGACGGTGCCTGTGGAACCGGGGGAATGCTCACCGTGGCCGAGGACACGCTACAGGAAATGGCGGCGGAACGAAGCAAGGCGGTGTCCACGCACCTTTACGGCCAAGAGATCAACGCCGAGACCTACGCCATCTGCAAGGCCGACCTGTTGCTCAAGGGCGAAGGGGAAGCGGCGGACAACATTGTCGGTGGCCCGGAACACTCCACGCTATCGAACGACGCCTTCCCGTCCCACGAGTTCGACTTCATGCTCTCCAATCCGCCCTACGGGAAGAGCTGGAAGACGGACTTGGAGCGCATGGGCGGCAAGAAAGACCTGCGCGACCCCCGCTTTCTGATTGAGCACGACGGGAATCCTGAATTCTCGCTCGTCACGCGGTCCAGCGACGGGCAAATGCTCTTCCTAGCCAGCAAGCTCTCGAAGATGAAGCACGGCACCCCCTTGGGCAGCCGCATCGCGGAGGTCCACAACGGCAGTTCCCTGTTCACTGGCGACGCGGGCCAGGGCGAAAGCAACATTCGCCGCTGGATCATCGAGAACGACTGGCTGGAAGCCATCGTCGCGCTGCCCCTCAATCTGTTCTACAACACCGGCATCGCCACCTATGTGTGGGTGCTGACCAACCGCAAGCCGGAGCACCGGCGCGGCAAGGTGCAGTTGATCGACGCCACCGGGTGGTTCAAGCCCCTGCGGAAGAACCTCGGCAAGAAAAACTGCGAACTCGGCGACGACGACATCACCCGCATCTGCGACACTTTCCTAACTTTCGAGGAGAACAAGCACAGCCGCATCTTCGACAACGAAGCGTTCGGCTACTGGAAGGTGACAGTCGAGCGGCCGCTTCGAATCGAAGGCATTGATCCTGAACGCGCGTACAAGGCTACCGAGATAAAGGAACTGCGCGAGCATGGTCAACGGAGCGAGAAAGCACCCGCGGTAATCAAGCGCATCCACAAGCGCGGCACCGACGCTGATCCGCTGCGTGGGCTGTTCGAGGCCACGATCGGCGGCGACGCTGCCGTGGTCGAGTACGAACCGGACACCAGCCTGCGCGATACGGAACAGATCCCCTTGCAAGAGGCGGGTGGCATTGATGCCTTCCTGCGCCGCGAAGTGCTCCCCTACGCCCCAGACGCGTGGTATCGCCCGGAACACGTGAAGGTCGGCTACGAAATCAGCTTCAACCGCTACTTCTACAAGCCGGAGCCGATGCGCTCGCTGGAGGAGATCACGTCCGATATTCTAGCCTTGGAGAGGGAGACCAGTGGGCTGCTCGATGGCCTGCTGGTGCGGGCAAAATGACCACCGAATCATAGTCTTCAACGGGGTAAATCGCGAGATGGGCGTTGGTAAGATTGAAATCCGCAGCCCGGAGGCACTGGAACATGGCTGATGGCACTCGCCAGAAGTCATTTGACTGCGTGCAGTGGACGCGGAAGGTCCGCGACCAGATGTACGAGGAGACGAAACACATGTCGCTCGAGGAGCGGTTAGATTGGCGGCGCTCTCAGCGACCCACCGATCCGGTTTTGGCGAGGATGTGGGACAACGCCAAGCCTCCGCATAGCGCACACGGGCTCGACCACGGCAAGGATGGCATCGTGGGGACAAGTCGATGACACCAGAGGAGGTTTCGGCGCTCGCGGCGAAGGGCGAGTCGGAATTGCTGGAGTTCAAGCAGACTACCAAGACGCGCCGCGAGGCGGCGCGGACCATCTGCGCCATGCTCAACCAACGGGGTGGCCAAGTTCTGTTCGGCATCACGCCCAAGGGCAAAGTGGCAGGTCAACAAACGGCGGACCGAACCTTTGAGGAGCTCAGCGCTGAGATTCGGGAGATCGATCCGCAGGCCTTTCCGTGCGTCGAACGGGTTCCCGTCGCCGATGACCGTGCGGTGATTGTGGTGACCGTTTTGCCTGGCTCCTCAAAGCCGTACCAGTATCGGGGCAAGGCGTACCGCCGCATTGGCAACACCACGGCGGCCATGCAATCGCAGGAGTACGATCGCGTAGTTCTCGAACGCCACCATGGCGAGCAACGATGGGAGAATCAACCCGCGTTAGGCTGGTCAATCAACGACCTGCACCAATCGGAGGTGCGCCTGACTGTGGAAGAGGCCATCCGGCTCGGTCGCCTTGAGGTTCCCGCCACGCGGGCAACGCCGGAACTCCTGCTCGGACTGGGACTGATCAAAGACGGGGCTCTCCTCAGGGCGGCGATCGCCTTGTTCGGCAAGAATGAACGCATCATGCAGGAAATGCCGCAGTGCCTGCTCCGCGTCGCTCGATTCCGCGGCACCGACAAGACGGAGTTCCTCGACAACCGGCAGTTTTACGGCAACGCGTTCACGCTCTTCAGTGCGGCGCAGCGCTTTCTTCGGGAAACCTTGCCCATCGCCGGCCGCATCGAAAAGGACCGCCCCGAACGGATCGACGAGCCACTCTACCCGCCGCTGGCGACACGGGAAGCCATCGCGAACGCCATCTGCTATCGCGACTACGCCATCGGAGGCGGGTCCATCGGGATCGCCGTATTCGATGACCGCCTGGAGATTACGTCCACCGGCAACCTCCCTTTCGGATTGACGCCGACGGCGCTGTTTGGGCCTCACGAGTCCCAGCCGTGGAATCCATTGATCGCAAGAGCGTTCTATCTGAGGGGCATCATCGAGGAGTGGGGGCGCGGGACGCTCAAGATGGCGGAAGAGGCGGCGGAAGCGGGTCTGCCACCGTTGGAAATCGATGACGTTGGCGGTTGCGTCACGATTCGTTTCCGTGCGAACCGGATGGCTGTTGTCCCAGCGGTGGTTCCGCCGTCAACGGCACCTGTCGGTGAGCCTGCCCCACTCCTGAACGAGCGGCAGCGCCGGATTCTGGATTTGCTGGAGACCTCCGGCGAGCCTTTGGCGTTGCGGGAGATCCGCGTGCGGCTGGAACTGCAACCCGATGCGCGACGTTTGCGCCGAGATCTTGCCAACTTGAAGCGGCTGGGCATCGTGGAATCGAACGGCCACGGACGCGGAGCGCGGTGGAAACCGCTATAGATCAATGGGTTGGCTTATTCGGGCTTATTCGGGCTTATTCGGGCCTATTCCGTCTGGCGAATCGGCACACAACGATGCGCGAAGGCGGCAGATAGGCGCTAGCGATGGCTGAGGGCCTGAGTCCATATCCCGCCTACAAGCCTTCGGGCGTCAAATGGCTGGGGGATGTGCCGGCCCACTGGGAGGTTCGCCGACTACGCAACTTGGCAGAGATGCGTGCCAGCAATGTAGACAAGCATGTACGAGATGACGAAGAGTCGGTTCGCTTGTGCAACTATGTGGACGTGTACAAGCATGAGTGCATCGGGCCTGATATTGACTTCATGCCTGCCACTGCGACGGCGGATGAAATCGATCGCTTCAAGCTGGCAACCAGTGATGTGCTCATCACCAAGGACTCGGAGGACTGGACCGACATCGGCGTCCCTGCCGTCGTGGAAGGAGCACCGGACGACGTCTTGTGCGGATACCACTTGGCGTTGCTTCGGCCCCATGCTGACCGTATGCAGGGCCGATTCCTCCTTCGCGCACTTCAGACAAATGCTGTCGCCTGGCAGTTCCACGTCCGAGCAAATGGGGTGACGCGCTACGGACTCTCCCACGACGCGATCAAGTCCGCTTGGTTGGCCGTTCCCCCACTCACGGAACAGGCCAGCATCGCCCGTTTTCTCGACCGCGCAACCAGCCGCATCGACCGCTACATACGCGCAAAGGAAAAGCTCTTCGGAACTCCCCAGCGGCAAGGGGGCAGTGAAGGCGGGCTGCTCGCTGAGTACCGAGACCGTCTTATCGCTGATGTTGTCAGCGGCAAGTTCGACGTACGAGAGACAGCAGCCGCGCTACATGGAGAATTGGGCAGCGCCAAAGCTGGGGGCGTAAACTCGCAATGACAGCCCAGTTAAGAAGGCCAACCGACACGACCGAAGCAGGCCTTGAGCGGCTAATCTGTACTGCCTTGGCAGGACATCCCTGCGAGCCGCCGGTTGCAGGCTCGGTCCGCGAACCTCCCGCCGCCTACGGGGGCATCGGCTGGATTGGCGGCAGTTGGGTCGAGTACAACCGCGAATACTGTGTTGATCTGAACCAGTTGGCTGCCTTCCTCCAAGACACACAGCCCGAAGTGGCGGAACCGCTGGGGCTTGTTGAAGATAGCCCCACACGCCACAAATTCCTGTCACGGCTGCAAGGCCAAATCAGCAAGCGCGGCACCATCGACGTGCTGCGCCACGGCGTCAGCCACGGCGCCCACGATCTCAAGTTGTTCTACGGCACCCCCTCCGAAGGTAACGAAACGGCCCGGCAACGCTTCGAGCAGAACCGCTTCTCCGTCACGCGCCAACTGCGCTACAGCCGCGAGGACGCTCAGCGGGCGCTGGACATCGTGCTCTTCATCAACGGGCTGCCCGTCTTCACCTTCGAACTGAAGAACAACCTCACCAAGCAGACCGTGGACGATGCCGTTCGGCAGTATCGCAAGGACCGCAACCCCAACGAGCAGCTCTTCAGGTTCGGGCGCTGCGTAGCCCACTTCGCGGTTGACGAGAACGAGGTTCGGTTTTGCACCCACCTGGAGGGCGACAAGTCTTGGTTCCTGCCCTTCAACCGCGGCTGGGATGACGGAGCCGGGAATCCACCGAATGCCAGCGGCATCAAGACCGACTACCTATGGCGTGAAGTGCTCAAGCGCGACGGCATCGCCGACATCATCGAGAACTATGCGCAGGTGATCCGTCCCAAGGGCCAGGCCAAGAATAAGCAGATCTGGCCGCGCTACCACCAGCTTGACGTGGTGCGCCGCCTGCTCGCCGACGCGACGGAGCACGGCGCTGGCAAGCGCTACCTGATCCAGCATTCGGCAGGCAGCGGCAAGAGCAACTCCATCGCTTGGCTGGCGCACCAGTTGATCGGCCTGGAACGGGACGGCGCACCCGTCTTCGACTCTATCGTGGTGGTGACCGACCGGCGCATTCTGGATAGCCAGATCAACGACACCATCCGCCAATTCGCGCAGGTCAGCGCGACGATTGGCCACCCCAATCGGTCCGGCGACCTGCGTAGGTTCATCGAGTCCGGCAAGAAGATCATCGTTTCCACCGTGCAGAAGTTCCCCGTCATCCTCGACGAGATTGGCGACAGCCAGAGGAACCGCCGCTTCGCGATCATCATTGATGAGGCCCATTCCAGCCAAGGCGGCAAAACCACGGCGGCGATGGCAGGCGTGCTTTCCGAAGCGGGCAGGGTGGAGGAGGATGAGACCTACGAGGACCAGATCAATCGCATCATGGAATCCCGCAGGCTGCTCTCCAACGCCAGCTACTTCGCCTTCACCGCCACGCCGAAGAACAAAACGCTGGAGCTTTTCGGCGATGGCAACCCCCAACCCGACGGCACCGTGAAGCACCGCGCATTCCACGGCTACACGATGAAGCAGGCCATCCAAGAAGGGTTCATCTTAGACGTGCTCGCCCACTACACACCGGTGGACAGCTTCTACCGGCTAGCCAAAACGGTGGAGGACGACCCAGAGTTTGACGCGAAGAAGGCGCTGCGCAAGCTGCGACGCTTCGTGGAGGGGCACGATCACGCCATTCGCCTCAAGGCGGAGATCATGGTGGACCACTTTCACCAACATGTGCTGACGAAGAACCAAATCGGCGGCCAAGCCCGCGCCATGGTGGTGACCAGCGGCATCCGGCATGCGATCCAATACTTCAACGCCATCAACGAGTACCTAGGCAAGCGAAAGAGCCCCTACCGCGCCATCGTCGCCTTCTCCGGCGAGCACGAATACGGCGGCGCGACCTTGTCGGAGGCATCCCTCAACGGCTTCCCGTCCCGCAATATTGCCGAGCGCATCCAGGAAGACCCGTATCGCTTCCTGATCTGCGCCGACAAGTTCCAGACGGGCTACGACGAGCCGCTGCTGCACACGATGTATGTCGATAAGGCCCTGTCCGGCATCAAGGCGGTGCAGACGCTTTCACGGCTCAACCGGGCGCATCCAAAGAAGCACGATGTATTCGTTCTGGACTTTCAGAACAACGCGGATCTCATCCGGGAAGCGTTCGCCGACTACTACCGGGCAACGGTGCTCGCCGACGAGACCGATCCCAACAAGCTGCACGACCTGCAGGCCGAACTGGATGGGGCGGGGGTGTACACGCCCGAGCAGATGCAAACGCTGGCAAGACGGTTCGTGGAGGGCGAAGAGCGCGACCGGCTCGATCCAATCCTTGATGCGTGCGTGGCCGTTTACTTGGACAGTCTCGACGAAGACGGCCAAGTGGCGTTCAAGGGCAACGCCAAGGCATTCGTTCGCACCTACGGCTTCCTTTCCTGCGTGCTGCCCTACACGCGGCAGGCTTGGGAGGAACGTTCGATCTTCTTGGAATTCCTCATCCCCAAGCTGCCCGCCCCACGCGAAGATGACCTGTCGCGCGGTATCCTGGAAGCCATCGACATGGACAGCTACCGGGTGGAGAAGCAGTCCGCGAAACCCATCCTCCCGCCCGATGAGGACGCCGAGATTGACCCGGTGCCCACCGCTGGAGGCGGTGGCCGGCCCGAACCGGAAATCGACCGGCTGTCGAACATCCTGCGCACCTTCAACGATCTATTCGGCGACATCCCTTGGGAGGATGCCGACCGCGTCCGCCAACTCATCACCGAGACGATCCCCACGCGGGTTGCCGACGACCAAGCTTTCCGCAACGCCCGGCAGAACTCTGACATGCAAAACGCCCGGATAGAGCACGATGGGGCGCTGCGGCGGGTGATGAACTCACTGATGAAGGACGACGCCGAACTGTTCAAGCAGTTCATGGACAACGAGGGGTTCAAGCGCTGGATGACGGATGCGGTGTTTGAACTGGCTTATGGGCGAAGCGAGACGGGGGTTGAAAGGGGGCGATGACCGCAGTTGGCCGACGCCTCATCGAACCGCTGATCGAGCGTCAAATTATGGACCGACTCGCCGCGATGGAGTCGGAGGAAGGCGCGACGATTGTGTACGCCTGCGAGGCGGGGAGCCGAGCCTGGGGGTTCGAGTCACCGGACTCGGACTACGACGTGCGTTTCGTTTACGCACAGCCTCGCGACTGGTATCTATCGTTCGATGTCGAGCGCCGTCGTGACGTGATCGAGCGCCCCATCGTCGACGACATCGATTGCAGCGGCTGGGATCTCAGAAAGGCGCTGCACCTGTTTACCCGCACGAACGGCGCGCTTCTCGAATGGCTGAACAGCCCGGTCCGCTACGTGGAACGGGGCAGCTTCGCGGCCTCGCTACGCCAACTCGCGGAGGCGCATTTCAACGCCACGGCGTTGTGCTACCACTACAGCCACATGGCCCGGAGGAACTTCCGTGAACACCTCATCGGAAGCCAGGTGCGGCTGAAGAAGTATCTGTACGTGCTAAGGCCGCTGCTCGCGATCCGGCACATCGAGCAGGGACTCGGCATTCCGCCGGTCCGGTTCGAGTCGCTGGTGGAGGCGGTGGCACCGGACGCGATCCGTCCCGGCATCGCCAAGCTGCTCGACGTCAAGCGAGCCGCTCTCGAACGGGGCACCGGCGAGCCCATTCCCGAACTCAATCGCTTCATCGATGCCGAACTCGACCGGCACCGGGACGCTTTCTCCGGCTTGGGTCGACCGAACCTGCTGGAATCCGCAGACCTGGGGCTGCGGCTGAACGCTATTTTTCGCGAAACGATCAACGAGGCGGAGGACTCCGGATGATGAGGTACGAGGCCGGAGGAGCCCCACTGCCGACTGTTCCGCCAAGGCGGACGACCGCTGCCCGCAACCTGCGAGGGGCGTTCTTCATGGTTAATCAGGCATCATAGTGCTCGATTTTCAAGGATTAACTATGCGATCCAGCAGCTCTCATTTTGTCGGAGTGAGGGCATAACGAACCATAGGTTCGCGCCCTCGAAATGAACCGGGGAATTCCATCGAGGGCGGGACGCCCTCGCTCCGGAGAGCTTCGCTTGGCCCAACGAAAAAGCCACAATGAGAACGGCTGTATGCGATGACTGGCCTGATCAAGGCTCATTAACTGGCAGTATGCCCATGCGCGGATCCTCCAGCCGCCGCACCCCATCAGTGGGCTAAGGCAGTCCGGCAAAGTCCTTAGGAAAATTGCTGTAGCATTATGCGGAACCTCCCCAAGCGATCTTAGCCACGGCCCGAGAACAATGGACCTCTCACCGAATGTCGATGGCCGCAACGCCAAGGCGCTGCTCGACGAAGGGCGCCTGAGGCAACTGTTTTCAACTAGGTCAGGCGATCCTCCACCCCTAATCGCTGGCCGGGCACATGAACAAGCGGTTCTCTCCGAGCTGCTCACCGACCTCGCTGATGGCAGGCCAGGTGGCTTGGGTGCGGTGCTGTTTGGGCCGCGTGGCAACGGCAAAACGGTGCTGCTGAAGGACGTCGCATCCAAGGCCCAGTCCGAGCATGAGATTGATGTGGTGAGCTTCACGCCTAGTATGTGTCCCAACACCGAGGCTCTCAACGCAGAGCTGCTTCGGGGTGTTGAGACGCCGGAAACAGTATCCCGCTCTATGCAAGGCGGCCTAAGCGCGGGGCTGGTTAAGGGACAGGTGACCACAACCGGAACCGTGCGCCCATCCGTCCCGAACACCACCTCAGCCGTTCGGGAGCGCATCCAGCGAACCGGCAAGCCGCTCCTCGTGGCTGTGGACGAGGCACACAGGCTGGACCGTGTCGTTGGCGAAGCGCTCCTAATCGCGGTCCAAGCCAGCAGCGGCGAAGCTCTTTCAGCAATCGCCGTACTGGCAGGAACTCCCGACCTCGTGGATCACATACGGCGGATGAACGCCACGTTTTTCCTGAATCGGGTCGGTGAGGGTCTGCTTCCCATGGGGTTGATTTCTGATGACGAAGCGGTGCGCGCCGTTGCCGAGCCGTTGCGCGCCGCCGGGCTCGAAGTGGATCTTGAAGCCGAGCATGTTATTCGGGAGTCGTGCGCAGGCTATCCGTACTTCACGCAACTCCTCGGGCGGGCGGTGGCGGAATCGCCAGGGCTAACCACCGGAAGCCCCATTCCGTTAGGCAAGGAGGGGGACAGCACCTGCTTGGAGACCCTGAACCGGTTTCTTGAGCGAAAGAACAGGCATTACGAAGGGTTGTGGGCCGATCTTCGTGATGCAAGGGTCATTTCCTGTGGCTATTTGCTCGGCAAGGTCCAATCGGCTTCACCCGGAGGTGCGATGCCCGACGAGCAGGTCGAGCAGGCCATCGACCTGGGTTTGGAGAACCCCTACGAAAAGACGGATCACCCCCCTTGGTACGACGAGGCCAAGGATCGGCTGAAGCAGCTAGGCCTGCTTTGGTCACCCAGCGAAACCACTGGAGCCAGCGAATTGGGCATCCCCAGCTTCTTCGACTACCTCACTGCGCAAGTTCGCCGGTTAAAGCCGGAGTTGGCCTCACAATTGGACGCTGCGCTTCCCTTGAAGGGCTGATGCCGCCTTCGTGCTGTCGTAGGCGTTAGACGCTGCTATCATACGCGCCGCCCGTGCCCCGCTGATGCGGCGGCGCTTTCAAAAAAACTCCCTAAGACCACAGACGACAGGACAGCCAATGACTGAACTTACCCTAGTGCCCCCGCTTTTGGGGGCGGTTGGGCTGATCGCCGCATTCATCATCTATGCGTTGGTCAAGCGCTACGACGAGGGCGACGAGGCCATCAAGAAGATCGCCGACGCCATCCACTCCGGGGCCATGGTGTTCATGCGCCGGGAGTACAGCATGCTGGCGCTGTTCGCCGTGGCGCTGCTGGTGCTGTTGTTCTTCTCCGGGCTCGGCACGGGGACGATCTGGGCCTTCATCGCTGGGGCCCTGTCCTCGGCCGGGGCGGGGTGGATCGGCATGTACACGGCCACCAAGGCCAACGTGCGCACCACCACCGCGGCGCACACGGACGGCCCGGCGGCGGCGCTGTCGGTGGCCTTCTTCGGCGGCTCCATCATGGGGCTGGCGGTGGCGTCGCTGGGGCTGATGGGCTTGGGGCTGGTGTACTACTTCTTCGGCGGCGACCCGGAAACGGCGCACGAAATCCACGGCTTCGGCATGGGTGCCTCCGTCGTGGCGCTGTTCTCACGGGTCGGGGGCGGCATCTACACCAAGAGCGCCGACGTGGGCGCCGACCTGGTGGGCAAGGTCGAGGCCGGCATTCCCGAGGACGATCCGCGCAATCCGGGCGTGATCGCCGACAACGTGGGCGACAACGTGGGCGATGTGGCCGGCATGGGCTCGGACATCTTCGAGTCCTACTGCGGCTCCATGATCGCCACCATCGCCATCGCCTCCACGCTCGCCCTGGCCGCCCTGGACCGCCTGGCGCCGGGCATGGGTGAAGAGGGCCGGGCAGCGCTGATGTTCCTGCCCTTGGCAATGGCCTCGACGGGGCTGATCTGCTCCATCATCGGCATCGGCATCGTGCGCTCCCGGTCGAGTTCCGCGCCGGCGCTGGCGCTGCGCATCGGCATGATGGCGACGCCGGCGCTGTTCATCGCCGCCTCCTACTTCGTGGTTCAGGAGATCGGCCTATCCAGCAACATCTGGTGGTCGCTGGTATTCGGCTCCGTTGGTGGCATCGTCATCGGCCTAGTGACCGAGTACTACACCTCCTCCAAGCCGGTGATGCGCATCGCCCACGCCGGCGAGACCGGCTCCGCCACGGTGATGATCACCGGGCTGGCGGTAGGCATGCAGTCGGTGGTGATTCCGCTGCTCACCATTTGCGCCATCATCTTCGTCTCCACGACGCTGGCGGGGCTGTACGGCGTCGGCATCGCCGCCGTGGGCCTGCTGGCGACGGTGGGCATGACCATGGCGGTGGACGCCTACGGACCGGTCGCCGACAACGCTGGCGGCATCGCCGAGATGGGCGGCCTGGGCGAAGAGACCCGCAAGATCACCGACTCCCTCGATGAGCTTGGCAACACCACCGCCGCCATGGGCAAGGGCTTCGCCATCGGCGCCGCAGCGCTGGCGGCACTGGCCATCATCGCCGCCTACGTGGAGACCATCCAGTTCAAAACCGGCGGTGAGTTCGTGCTGCACCTCGGCGACCCGGACGTGTTGGTGGGCCTGTTCATCGGCGGCTTGACGCCGTTCCTCATCGCCAGCATCACCATGACCGCGGTGGGCGAAGCGGCCATGGACATGATCCAGGAGATTCGCCGCCAGTTCCGCGAGATTCCCGGCCTCTTGGAGGGCAATGCGGAGCCGGACAACGAGAAGTGCGTGGACATCGCCACCTCAGCCGCCCTGAAGCGCATGCTGCTGCCTGGCGCCATCGCCGTGGCGGTGCCGCCGGTGGTCGGCTTCGGCATCGGGCCGGAAGCCTTGGGCGGTGCCCTGGGCGGCGGCCTGCTCGGCTGTGTGCTGCTGGCCCTGACCATGGCCAACGCTGGCGGCGCCTGGGACAACGCCAAGAAATACGTGGAGAAGGGCAACCTGGGCGGCAAGGGCTCCGACGTTCACGCCGCCACGGTGGTCGGCGACACGGTGGGCGATCCGTTCAAGGACACTTCCGGGCCGAGCATGAACATCCTCATCAACGTGATGGCAATCGTCTCGCTGGTGATTGCCCCGTTACTGGTTTAGGGCTCACCCGCCGGGCAGTCAAACCTCGAAAGGGGCCAGCTTCTTCGCCGCCAGCCGGTTGTCGAGCCGCACATAGTCCGGCAGCCCGTTGCGGTAGGGCGGCGGCGCTTCGCCTTCGATGAGCGGCGCCAAGTAGCGCCGGGCCTTGGCGGTGATGCCAAAGCCGTCGGCGCTGATGTGGCTCTTGGGCATCTTGCGCTCCACGTTGGCCACCCGGGCCAGCGGCGCTTCCCCGATGGTCCAGCGGTAGGGGGCGTCGCCCAGCCGCTTGATGGTCGGCATCACGGCGTTCTTGCCTGCCAAGGCGAATTCCACCGCCGCCTGGCCCAAGGCGTAAGCCTGTTCGACATCCACTGCGGACGCGATGTGGCGGGCCGAGCGCTGCAGGTAGTCGGCCACCGCCCAATGGTGTTTGTAGCCCCAGCGGGCGCGCACCAAGCCGGCGATCACCGGGGCCACGCCGCCGAGCTGGGTGTGGCCGAAGGCGTCCTTGCTGCCGGCGTCGGCGACGAAATCGCCGTTGGCGTAGCGGGCGCCTTCGGACGCGACGATGACGCAGTAGCCCCGCTTCTCCACCACTTGCCGCACCCGCTCAAGGAAGCGCTCCTCTTCGAACGGCACTTCCGGCAGCAGGATGATGTGCGGCGCATCGCCGCGCTGCTCCTGGGCGAGGCCCGCAGCCGCGGCAATCCAACCGGCGTGGCGGCCCATGACTTCCAAGACGAAGACCTTGGTGGAGGTTTCGGCCATCGAGGCCACGTCCAAGGCCGCTTCCCGGGTGGAGATGGCCACGTATTTGGCCACCGAGCCGAAGCCGGGGCAGGAATCGGTGAAGGGCAGATCGTTGTCCACGGTTTTCGGAATGCCGATGGCGGTGATGGGATAGCCGAGCCGTTCGCCGATGAGCGACACCTTGTGCGCCGTGTCCTGGGAATCGCCGCCGCCGTTGTAGAAGAAGTAGCGGATGCCGTGAGCGGCGAAAACGTCGATCAGGCGGCGGTACTGCCGCTCGCTCTCGTCGATGGACCGCAGCTTGTAACGGCAGGAGCCAAAGGCTCCGCCCGGCGTGTGCCGCAACGCCGCGATGGCGGCGTCGGTCTCCCGGCTGGTGTCGATCAGCTCCTCGTTGAGCGCACCGAGAATGCCGTTGCGCCCGGCGAAGACAGTGCCCATGCGCCCGCCCTCCCGCCGAGCCGTCTCGATAAGGCCGCAGGCCGTGGCGTTGATGACGGCGGTGACGCCCCCCGACTGGGCATAGAAGGCGTTGGCCTGGGTCATGTCGATTTCCTGATAGCGGACGCTGAGTTGGGCATTTCAGCAAATTCCGCTGCCAAGTCCAACGGCATGGCTCGTTCAGCGCCAACGCGAGGGCGGGCGCACCGCCTGTTGACTAACGGGTCGAGGAATCTGATAAAGCCCTCCAACTGGAAAGTGACGGTCACAGGCTGAATCAACGATGGATCCCATCAGTCAAGGCGCGATCGGCGCCGTCGCGCCGCAAGTCGTTCTGAAACCGGAGAAAATCCGCGTTGCCGCGCTGCTCGGCTGCTTGGCGGGCATGGCGCCGGACTTGGATGTGTTCATCCAGTCGCCCACCGATCCGCTGCTGTTTCTCGAATACCACCGCCAGTTCACCCACGCCTTGGTGTTCATCCCTATTGGAGCGGCCATCGTGGCGTTGGCCCTGCACGGCTTTGTGCGGCGGCGCCTGCAATTCCGGGAAACCTACCTGGCCTGCCTGCTCGGCTACGCCACCCACGGCCTGCTCGATGCCTGCACCTCCTACGGCACGCTGCTCCTTTGGCCGTTTTCGGACTACCGGGTGGCTTGGAACAACGTCTCCGTGGTGGACCCGCTGTTCACGTTGCCCCTGCTCAGCCTAGTGATCCTGGCCGCCGTGCGGCGGCGCCGGGCCTTTGCCGTCGCCGGCTTGGTCTGGGCGCTGGGCTACATCGCCTTCGGGGCCGTCCAGCACCAGCGGGCCGAGGCCGCGGGCGCGCGGCTGGCGGCGGAACGGGGCCATGAACCCGTTCGCCTTTCCGCCAAGACGGGGTTCGGCAACCTGCTGGTCTGGAAAGTGGTGTACGAACACGACGGGCGCTTCCATGTCGACGGCATCCGAACCGGCTGGGCGGTGACCGCCTGCCCGGGCGCCAGCGCCGTGCGCCTGGACCTCGGCCGTGACTTCCCCTGGCTCGACCCCGATAGCCAACAGGCCCTGGACGTTGAACGATTCCGCTGGTTCTCGAGCGACTACCTCGCCCGCGATCCCCGCCTGCCGCATCGGATCATCGACGTTCGCTACTCCGTGGTGCCCAACACCATCGATCCGCTGTGGGGCGTCGATCTGGACCCCGGCGCCACGCCCAGCAGCCACATCCGTTACTTCGTGGACCGCCGGGCGCGGGCCGAGCAAACGGACGCCTACTGGCGGCTGCTAACCGGCGAGGATTGCCCCGTGCGGCCCGATGCGCACAGCGGTGGATAAGCGCGAAGTCCAGTCGCGAGCAGCGCCGAGGCCACCTAGGTGGGCAGCGGCGCCGCCCTTTGCCGCCCCGCTCCCTTCACGGGGCGGCGGCAAAGGGCGGAACCCGGATTGGGGAACCGGACAGTTCATTTGCTCCAAAACCGGACAAATCCATTTGTTGCCAACGGGTTGAGAGCGGGGGCATTGACCGCCGAACATCGGGGTGGCAGGATACTTGACAAATTTGCCGTTAACCGCGTCAAGTTTAACGAAACCAGCTATTGGAGGCATCGCATGAACTCAGATATCCCCACCCGGATTAATGGCTCTTCAATCACCATTATGGCCTTGCTCGGCCTCTTGGCATGGGCGCCAGCAACCTTCGCGACAACCACTGCGAAGAACTGCAACGACGAGTGGTGGGACGCCGAAGCAGCAAATTGGTGCAGCTTGGACCCGAAAAAAACGACCGTCGACAACCCGAATGACGGCGACGCCGCGATTTGCAACTTGGAGATCACGTGCCCAGCGTCAGGGGTTGCGGATTTGCCGCAAAGCACTGTCACCATGTCCGTCGCTCTGGATTGCGTGAACACAGTGACCGTCCTTAATGACAGCATGAAACTGGGAACGGACTGTCCTGAGTCTTGAGCTCCGTAGGAAGTCGCGAAAGCGAAAAACTCAGTAGTACCGCCGCAAATCCATCCCTGCATAGAGCCCGGCTACCTGCTCGCCGTAGCCGTTGAAGGGCAGGGTGGGGATGCGGTTGGGGTTGAACAGGGTGCTCGGCAGGCGCCGCTCGGTGGCTTGGCTCCAGCGGGGGTGATCGACCTCCGGGTTGACGTTGGCGTAGAAGCCGTACTCCTGGGGAGCCAGGATGTTCCAAGTGTTGCGTGGCTGACGTTCGGTGAAGGCGATCTGAACGATGGACTTGACTGACTTGAAGCCGTACTTCCAAGGCACCATCAAGCGCAGCGGGGCGCCGTTCTGGTTCGGCAGGGGCTTGCCGTAAATGCCCGTGACCATTAGCGTCAACGGGTGGTAGGCCTCGTCGAGGCGCAGAGCCTCCACGTAGGGCCAGTCGATGCCGCTGAACAGCGCCCGTTGGCCGCGCATCTCGCTGGGCCGGTGCAGGGTGGTGAACCGCACGTACTTGGCGCTGCCCTTGGGTTCGAATTGGGCCAGGAACTTAGCCATCGGAATGCCCCTCCAAGGCACCACCATGGACCAAGCCTCCACGCAGCGGAAGCGGTAGATGCGCTCCTCCTCCGCCAAGCCCTTGGTCACGTCCTCCAAGGCGAACTTGCCGGTCTTTTCCGCCTTGCCCCGCACCTCCACCGTCCAGGGTTCGATGGTCATCTCGTGGGCATAGCGGGCTGGATCGCGCTTGTCGGTGCCGAACTCGTAAAAGTTGTTGTAGCTGGTGACGATTTCCTCCGGGGTCAGCGCCTCGCCCAGCTCGCTGGTCTGGCCCTCGTAGGGTGCCTTCCCAAGAGCGCCGGTTGGCACAAGGCCCGCGCCCGCCCCCAAGGCGAGCGCCTTGACGAAGCGTCGCCGCGCATGGAAGGCCGCTTCGGAGGTGATTTCCGAAGGCGCTATGTCGATGGGGGGCTTGATGAGCACGGCAAGTTCCTGATCTTCGGTTTAGCCAACGGCGCGGAAAGCCAAGCGCTGCAGAAAACGCCCGTCATTCGGACTTTTGCCGGCGCAGCCAGGCCCAAGCGAACAGAGCCGGGGCCGAGAGGGCGTAGGCGACGGACAGCAACAGCAAAATGCGGGGCGGGTCGGCCAGCAGCACGGCAAAGGACAGCACCACCAGCACGAGGGCCACGAACGGCACCCGGCCCTTGATGCCGAGTTGCTTGGCCGAAAAGTAGGCCAGGTTGGACACCATCAGCAAGGCGATGACGGCCATGACCAAGCCCACGGCAGACGCGGCGAACAAGCCCGGCGTTCCGGTGATCTGCTCCTCCCAAACCCAGATGGTGCAGGCGATGACTGCCGCCGCCGCGGGCGAAGGCAAGCCCGTGAAGCTGGACAAGTCGCTCTGGGTGTTGAAGCGCGCCAAGCGCAGGGCGGTGCAGGCAACGTATAGGAAGGTGAGCACCCAACCCACTTGGCCCAAGCTGGACAGGCCCCATGAAAACGCCACGAAAGCGGGCGCGACGCCGAAGGCCACGAGGTCCGAAAGGCTGTCGTACTGCGCTCCGAACTGGCTCTGGGTGCGAGTCAGACGGGCAATGCGCCCGTCGGCCGTATCCAGCGCGATGGCGGCGGCAATTGCCAGCACCGCTGCGCCGAACCGGCCGTTCATGCCGGCGATGGTGGCGTAAAACCCAGAAAACAGGGCGCCCGTGGTGACGATGTTGGGCAGCAGGTAGACGCCGCGGCGGCGCGCGTTGCTCCGTTCGTCAGCAGCGGCTACCGCCGCTTTTTCCGTTTCATCAACCGCCCGCAACTGGGGCTTGTCCGGCTTTTCCATGACACCGATGGTGCCACTGGCGGGCAGGACAAATCAATTCTTCGTCCGGTCAACCAAGCGATTCTCTTGAATCCAAGGCATCATGCCGCGCAGCCGTTCGCCGACCTGCTCGATGCCGTGCTGGGCGATCAGCCGCCGGCGCGCCTTGATGCCCGGCGCACCGGCTTGGTTCTCGGTGACGAACTCCCTGGCGAACTGTCCGGTCTGGATTTCGTTGAGCATGCGCTTCATTTCGGCCTTGGTCTCGTCGGTGACGATGCGCGGCCCCCGGGTCAGGCCGCCGTATTCGGCGGTGTTGGAGACCGAGTACCACATGTTGGCAACGCCGCCCTCGTAGAACAGATCGACGATCAGCTTGAGTTCGTGCAGGCACTCGAAATAGGCCATCTCCGGCGCGTATCCGGCTTCCACCAAGGTCTCGAAGCCGGCTTGCACCAGCGCCGCGGCGCCGCCGCAGAGCACCGCCTGCTCGCCGAACAGGTCGGTCTCGGTCTCCTCGCGGAAGGTGGTGGCGATGATGCCAGCCCGTCCCGCGCCGATGGCGCTGGCGTAGGAGAGGGCGATGTCCCGGGCCTGGCCGCTGGCGTCCTGGGCGATGGCGATGAGGCTCGGCACGCCGCCGCCCGCCGCGTAGGTGGAGCGCACCGTGTGTCCCGGCCCCTTGGGCGCGATCATGATGGCGTCGAGGTCCGCACGGGGCTCGATCAGCTCGAAGTGGATGTTGAAGCCGTGGGCGAAGGCGATGGCGCCCCCTTCCTTGAGGTTCGGCTCGATCTGCTCAGCGTAGATGCCTTGCTGCAGCTCATCCGGGGTGAGCACCATGACGAGATCCGCATCGGCCACCGCGTCGGGCACCTCGCGCACCTCGAACCCCGCCGCCTCCGCCTTGGGCGCGGAGCCGGAGCCCGCGCGCAGGCCGATGACCACGTGGCCAACCCCGGAGTCGCGCAGGTTATTGGCGTGGGCGTGGCCCTGGGAGCCGTAGCCGATGACGGCGACCCGGGTCTTCTGGATGATGGAAAGGTCGGCGTCCTTGTCGTAATAGACTTGCATGGTCAATCCTGTTGGTTGGAGTCTGTGTTGGCGGCGAGCAGGAAGGCTATGCGCTCAGCACCTTCTCGCCGCGGCTGATGCCCGACACGCCGGAACGCACCACCTCGATGATCGCGGAGCGGTCCAAGGCGCGGAGGAAGGCGTCGAGCTTGCCGCTCTCCCCGGTCAACTGCACCGTGTAGGCGGCAGCGGTCACATCGACAATCTGGCCGCGGAAGATGTCGCAGGTGCGCTTGACCTCCGCCCGCTCGGCCCCTTGGGCGCTGATCTTGACGAACATCAGCTCCCGCTCGACGCAGGCGGCTTCGTGCAGATCAAGCACCTTGACCACCTCAACCAAGCGATTGAGGTGCTTGGTGATCTGCTCGATCTTCTTGTCGGAGCCGTCCGTGCTCAAGGTCACGCGGGATAGGGTGGCGTCTTCCGTGGGCGCCACGGTCAAGGTCTCGATGTTGTAGTTGCGCTGCGCGAACAGCCCCACCACCCTGGAGAGGGCGCCCGGCTCGTTTTCGAGCAGCACGGCCAGCACCCGGCGGCTCACATGTAGTCTCCCTGCTGGCTGGTGGTGATCTTGTTCAGGTACATGTCACGCATGGAGCCGCCCTTGATGGCCATCGGATAGACGTGCTCGTCCGGGTCCACCCAAACGTCCACCAAAACCACCTTGTCCTTCAGCTTGGCGCTGAAGGTTTCGTCCATGGCGGCGTCGAGGTCGCTGGTGTGGTCGATGCGGAAGCCCACATGGCCGAAGGCCTCCGCCAGCGTCTTGAAGTCCGGCAGGGAGTCGCTGTAGGTGCTCTCGGAATGGCGGCCGCTATACTGCATGTCCTGCCATTGCTTGACCATGCCCAACGCTTGGTTGTTGACGCAGACCACTTTGATCGGCAGGCCGTACTGCAGGCAGGTGGAGAGCTCCTGCATGTTCATCATGAAGCTGCCCTCGCCGGTGACGCAGGCCACCGTCGCCTCCGGGTAAGCGAACTGCACGCCCATCGCCGCCGGCAGGCCGAAGCCCATGGTGCCGAGGCCGCCGGAATTGATCCAGCGGCGCCCCTCGGGGAACTTGTAATACTGTGCGGCAAACATCTGGTGCTGCCCCACGTCGCTGGTGACGTAGGCGTTCCCGCCGGTGGCCCGGTACAGGCTTTGAATCACCTGCTGCGGCAGGATGACGCCATCCTCCCGGGGCTTCATCACGTGGTCGAGCCCATAGGCGTCGCGCCACTCGCAGATTTGGCGCCACCATGCCTTGCCGGCGGCTTCGGACCGCTCCGGTTGTTTGCTGAGTTCCGCTTCGACAAACCCATCAAGTTCCTCAAGCACGCTCCGCGCATCGCCGACGATGGGTATGTCGGCGTTGATGATCTTGGAGATGGAGGCCGGATCCACATCAGCGTGGATGATCCGCGCATCGGGGCAGAACTTCTCCGGGTCGTTGGTGACCCGATCATCAAAGCGCACGCCGACTGCAAAAATGAGGTCTGCATGGTGCATGGCCATGTTGGCCTCGTAGGTGCCGTGCATGCCCAGCATGCCGATGAACTGCGGGTCGTCGCCGGGAAAGGCGCCCAATCCCATCAGGGTGTTGGTGACCGGCGCACCGAGCCGGTGGGCCAGCCGAGTGAGCGCCGGGCCGGCATCGCCCTGCACCACGCCGCCACCGCTGTAGATGATGGGCCGCTCGGCTTCGATCAGCGCCTGCGCCGCCTTGCGCAATTGGCGGCCGTTGCCCCGTTTGGCCGGCTTGTAGGAGCGCAGGCTGACCGACTCGGGGTAGTCATAGGGCGCCGTGATGGCCGGATCGGTGGTGTCCTTGGGCACGTCGATGACCACCGGGCCGGGCCGTCCAGTGGTGGCGATGTGGAAGGCGGTCTTGATCGTGCGCGGAATCTCGACGCAGTCCCTGACCAAGAAGCTGTGCTTCACCACTGGCCGGGAGACGCCGACCATGTCGGTCTCCTGAAAAGCGTCGGTGCCGATCTGCCAGGTCGGCACCTGGCCGGAAATGACGATCAACGGGGTCGAGTCCATGTAGGCGGTGGCGATGCCGGTGATGGCGTTCGTGGCGCCGGGGCCGGAGGTGACCAGCACCACGCCAGGCTTGCCCGTGGCCCGGGCGTAGCCGTCGGCCATGTGGGTGGCCGCCTGCTCGTGACGCACCAGGATGTGCTCCACCTTCTGCTGCTTGAAGATGGCGTCATAGATGTGCAGCGCCGCCCCGCCCGGATAGCCGAACAGGTACTCCACCCCCTCATCCTGCAGCGCCCGCACCAGCATGTCGGCGCCGGACAACGTCTCGCTCATGGCAGCAGCCTTGGGTCCTTTGGTTAACCGATTGATTTCGAGGAAATTTTTGCGCTCTATAGCGCACGGAACTGCGTATTTTTGGGGTTTAGGCGGTGGCTGTCAAATTGATGGAAGGTGAATCAAGCAGCAGGCCATCCCCAACGGCGCTGGCAGTTTGGGCAATACACCGTCGCCCGCCCGCCAAGGCGGTGGTTCCGGAGGGCTGCGCCGCAGCGTCGGCAAGGTGCGCCGGCCCGGCCGTAAACGTTGAGGTGCTGCTTGAAGTAGCCGGGGTTGCCGTCGCTGTTGAGGAAGTCGCGCAGGGTGGTGCCGCCGACGGCAACCGCCTCGGCAAGCACCTGCTTGATGGCTGCGGCAAGGTTCGTCCAGGCCACCAAGGTCAGCCGGCCTGCCGCCACCGAGGGGCGAACGCCCGCCAGGAACAGGGCTTCCGCCGCATAAATGTTGCCGACGCCCACCAGAATGCGGCTGTCCATGATGAAGTTCTTGACCGCCACTTTACGATTGCGGGCTTTCTCCTTGAGATAGCGACCGCTGAGGTCGCCGCCTAGGGGCTCGACGCCGAGGTGGGCGAGCAGCGGATGGGGTGGCGCGCCCGCCGGGTGCCAGAGCACGCAGCCGAAGCGGCGTGGATCGTTGAGGCGCACTGAGGCAGTGCCGAAGTCCAGGTCCACGTGGTCGTGCCGGGCGGGATTCTCAGGCGCCGTCAGCAGGCGCAGGCTGCCAGACATGCCGAGATGCACGAGCAAGGTGCCGGTTGGAAATTCAAAGAGCAGGTACTTGCCGCGGCGGTTCAGGGCGTCCAGGCGCTCGCCGCGCAGGTGATCGGGGATTTCAATCGGCCAGCGCAGGGCCGGGGTGCGCAGGGTCCAGCCAACCAAACGCTGGCCGACGATGCGGTCCTTCAGGCCAGCGCGGGTGGTCTCGACTTCGGGGAGTTCTGGCAAGTCGTTACTTGATCTTGGCTTCCGTGTACAGGACGTGCTGGCGGATCACCGGGTCAAACTTCTTCATCTCCAGCTTGTCCGGCGTGCGTCGCTTGTTCTTGTCGGTAGTGTAGTAGTGGCCGGTGCCGGCGCTCGACACCAGCTTGATCTTCTCGCGATTGCCCATGACAGGCCTCCTTAGCCGTTGGCTGCTGCGTTGCCGCCCTTTTCCAGCGACCCGCTCAGTTAGACTTTCTCGCCCCGCTTGCGCATATCGGCCAGCACTTGGTCGATGCCCTTCTTGTCGATGATGCGCATGCCCTTGGCGGACACCCGCAGCCGCACGAAGCGCTTCTCGTCCTCCACCCA
>JAPPIX010000048.1:0-15380 GCA_028820495.1 Gammaproteobacteria bacterium | reverse complement strand
TCCTTCAATATGGCGACGAGGCGGTCGGTGAGGTGGATGTCGGAAACCGATGGCTCCGGCACCCCGGAGGGATGGTTGTGGGCGAGGATGACCGCCGCGGCGTTGCATTTGAGGGCTGCCTTGGCGACCTCCCGGGGAGACACGTCGGCCCGGTCCACGGTGCCGAAGAACAGCTTTTCAAAACAGAGCATGCGGTTGCGCGCATCGAGGAACAGGCAGCCGAAGACTTCCCGCTCAACGCCCGCATAGGCTCCCATCAGGAACATCGAGGCGTCGTTGGAGCCGCCGAAGGTGGGCTCCTCCTTCATGCGGCTGGCCGCGTAGCGGGCCGTGATCGGCAGCACCGCCTTGAGGCTGGCCACCCGGGTCGGCCCGAGGCCGGGGTTGCTGAGCAGTTCCCGCGCCGGCGCGTCCAGCACCCGATGCATGGCGCCGAACCTGTCCAGCAGACGGTTGGCCACGTCGATGGCGCTGGCATTGGCCGCGCCACCGCGCAGCAGCACGGCCAGCAGGTCGGCGTCGGTCAGCGCATCCTGCTCGGCGGCCAGCAGCCGCTGCCGGCCGGCAGCGAGCTGCCATTCGCCAAGTCGCGTTCGATTCACTCGCGGTCCATTGCTGCTAAGATGCAAGCATGTCGCTTGCCGGAAAACACATTTTGCTTGGGGTGACGGGCGGAATTGCAGCCTATAAGGCTGCAATCCTTGTGCGACATCTCTGCAATGAAGGGGCCGACGTGCAGGTGGTGCTCACCCAAGGCGCGGCGCAGTTCGTGACGCCCATAACCCTGCAAGCGCTCTCCGGGCGTCCGGTGCGCGACGACCTTTGGGACCAAGAGGCCGAAGCCGCCATGGGCCACATCGAACTGGCCCGTTGGGCGGACCTGATCCTGGTCGCCCCGGCCACCGCCCACTTCATGGCCAACCTGGCCCAAGGGGCGGCGCCGGACCTGCTCACCACCCTGTGTCTGGCCAGCGACGCGCCGGTCCTGCTGGCACCGGCCATGAACCAAGCGATGTGGCGCGACGCCGCCACCCAACGCAATGCCGCCACCCTCGCCGCCGACGGCAAGCGCCTGATCGGCCCCGACGACGGCGAGCAAGCCTGCGGCGACCTAGGTCCTGGGCGCATGGCGGAGCCGGAAGCCCTGCTGGAGGCGGTGCAGGCCGCGTTTCTGTCACCCTGCCTTGCGGAGTTAAACGTGCTGGTGACCGCCGGCCCCACCCGGGAGGCGCTCGACCCGGTGCGCTTCCTGTCCAACCACAGTTCCGGCAAGCAGGGCTACGCCATCGCCAAGGCGGCGGCCGATGCGGGTGCCCGAGTCACTCTGGTCTCCGGCCCCTGCGGCCTGCCCGCCCCAGCCAACGTCGAGTGCATCGAAGTGACCAGCGCCCTCGACATGCATGAAGCCGTGCAGGCCCGCGCCGCCGAACAGGCGCTGGTGATCGGCGTGGCGGCGGTGGCGGACTACCGCCCGGCAACCCAAGCGCCGCAAAAGATCAAGAAGGAAAGGGTGGTTCAAAGCGACGCTTCCGTAGCGTTGGTGGAGAACCCGGACATCATCGCTTCGGTGGCGGCGCTGCCGAACGCCCCGGTGGTGGTCGGCTTCGCCGCCGAAACCGAGAACGCCCTCGACAACGCCCGGCGCAAGCGCCGCCGCAAGGGCCTCGACGCCATCGTGGTCAACGACGTCTCCGACCCCAAGATCGGCTTCAACAGCGACCACAATGCCGCCACCCTGATCTGGGCGGACGGCGAGGTGGAGCTTGCCTACCAAGGCAAGGAAGCGCTGGCCGCGAACCTGATCCAACATCTGGCCAACTTGTTTTTCCCATCGTCCGGCGAGGGTGCCGGAGCACTAGCGAAGCCAACCCCTCTTTCCCTGGCTCAAAGCAGACGCAGCTAGGATCCCCCCCTTGCTCGACCCCGGCATCTTTCGCGCTTACGACATTCGCGGCATCGTCGATGAAAACCTCGGCGCCTCGGTGGTGCGCCAGATCGGGCGCGCGTTCTGCGCTGAGGCGCTGGCCTTGGGCCAAGATCGGGTGGTGACCGGCCGGGATGGGCGACATTCGGGGCCGGCCTTGCACCAAGCGCTGAACGAGGGCCTGGCCGAGGGCGGCATGGAGGTGATCGACATCGGCATGGCCCCCACGCCGGTGCTCTATTTCGCCACCCACGCCGCTGAAACCGGGGCGGGCGTCATGGTCACCGGCAGCCACAATCCCGCCAACTACAACGGCTTGAAGATGGTGCTCGACGGCAAGCCGTTGTCCGAGGCGGCCATCCAGGGTCTGCGTTGGCGCATCGAGGCCGACGACTTGACGCAGGGCCGCGGCCACATCGTCGAGCAGGGCTTCACCGACGCCTACCAGCAAGCGGTGCTGGCCGATGCCAAAGTGCAAGGCGCCCCACAAGTGGTGATCGATTGCGGCAACGGCGTGGCCGGCGCGGTGGCGCCGTCGCTGCTGCGCGGCCTCGGCTGCCAGGTCGATGAACTCTACTGCGAGGTCGATGGCGACTTCCCCAACCACCATCCCGACCCGGTTGAGCCACAAAACCTCGCCGATCTCATCGATCGGGTGCGCGCCACCGGCGCCGCCTGCGGGCTGGCCTTTGACGGCGACGGCGACCGCCTCGGGGTGGTGACCCAAAGCGGCTCGATCATCTGGCCGGATCGGCTGCTGATGCTGTTCGCCCAGGACATCATCGCCCGCCAACCCGGTGCCGAAATCATCTTCGACGTGAAGTGCAGCCGCCACTTGGGCGCGGTGATCGAGCGCCTTGGCGGACGCCCCTGCATGTGGCGAACCGGCCACTCGCACATCAAGGCGCGGTTGCGGGAGACCGGTGCGCCGCTGGGCGGTGAGTTCAGCGGCCACATCTGCTTCGCCGACCGTTGGTACGGCTTCGACGATGCGCTCTACGCCGCCGCCCGTTTCATCGAGTTGTTGAGCGCCAACGGCAACGATGCCGACGCGCTGTTCCGGAACTGCCCGGAAGGCCTATCGACGCCCGAAATCAAGATCGAGACCCAAGAGGACGCCAAGTTCCAGATCATCGAGGCGCTGGCCCGCAACGCCGACTTCGGCTCCGGCAAGCGCACCACGATCGACGGCGTACGGGTGGACTATGAGGACGGTTGGGGCTTGATTCGCGCCTCCAACACCAGCCCCATGCTGACCCTGCGCTTCGAGGCCGATGAACCATCCGCGCTAAACCGCATCCAAGACCTCTTTCAAGCGCATTTGGCCGCCATCGATCCCAAACTCGGTTTCCTGACGCCATGAACCGCCCCGAAATCCAAGCCAGCCAGGTCGCGGGCATACTCACCGAGGCCCTGCCCTACATCCGCCGCTTCCACGGCTGGACCATCGTCGTGAAGTACGGCGGCGCGGCCATGGTGGACGACACCCTGAAGAACACCTTCGCACGGGACCTGGCGCTGATGAAGCTGGTGGGCATGAACCCGGTGGTGGTGCACGGCGGCGGCCCGCAGATCGGCTCGCTGCTGGAGAAGCTGAACATCCCCACCCGCTTCGTCGATGGCATGCGCGTCACCGACGCCGCCACCATGGACGTGGTGGAAATGGTGCTCGGCGGCCAAGTGAACCAGGAGATCGTCGCCCTGCTCAACCACCACGGCGGCCACGCAGTTGGCGTGACGGGCAAGGACGGCGGCCTGATCCGCGCCCGCCGCCTCAAGCTCACCCGGCCGGCGCCGGAACTCGCCGCCCCGGAGATCATCGACATCGGCCATGTCGGCGAAGTGGAGGCGGTGGACGCCAAGGTGCTCGACACCCTGATGCACGCCGGGTTCATCCCGGTGATCGCCCCCATCGGTGCCGGCCCCGACGGCGAGTCCTACAACATCAACGCCGACCTCGTGGCCGGGCGCTTGGCCGAAGCGCTTAAAGCGGAAAAACTGATCCTGCTAACCAACACGCCAGGCATACTCGACGGCGAAGGCGAAACCCTAACTGGCCTGTCCCCGGAAGCGGTCGCCGACCTGATCGCCGGCGGCGGCATCACCGACGGCATGCTGCCCAAGGTGCGCTGCGCCCTGGAAGCGGTGGCGGGCGGCGTCGGCAGCGTGCAAATCATCGACGGCACCATTCCCCACGCCCTGCTGCTGGAGATCTTCACCGACGCCGGCATCGGCACCCAGATCACCGGCGGCGACACTTAAGCGGAGCGAGAGCCATGGCCAGCGCCAACCGCCGCCAAGAAATTCTGCAGGCCTTCGCCGCCATGCTGGAGGAGGCGCCCGGCTCGCGCATCACCACCGCCGCCATCGCCCGCCAGGTGGGCGTCTCCGAGGCGGCACTCTACCGGCACTTTCCCAGCAAGGCGAAAATGCTCGAGGCCTTGATCGAATTTGTCGAGGAAAGCCTGTTCCCCCGCATCCACCGAATCGCCGAGCAAACGCCCGGCGCGGATGAGCAATGCCGCCAAATCCTCACCTTGATGCTGACCTTCGCCGAGCGCAACCCAGGCTTCATGCGCCTGCTCAGCGGCGACGTCCTGCAAGGCGAAACCGCCCGCCTGCGCGGCCGGGTGCGCGAACTCTTCGACCGCCTGGAAGCCGAGATCCGCCAAGTCCTGCGCAACGCCGAAGCCCCCGGACGCCTCGCCCCCACCAACGCCGCCAGCCTGCTGCTCGCCTACGCTGAAGGCCGCATCGCCCAATTCGTCCGCTCCGACTTCACCGCACAACCCACCGAGCAATTCAGGCACCACTGGCCGGCCTTGCGGGTGGCGGTGTTCAACTAGACTGTTGAAGCTAGAGGGACTGACTCCGGGCATCACCGTGCGCGGCATTGCAGGGGATGCAGTCGCCACCGTGGTCAACGTGGACTGGCACGGCTCCGATGCGTTAACGATCATCTACCGTCTGCCCTCCGGCCATGTGGCCGAGGAAGTGCTCTACCGCCAAGACGAAGCCCGGCTCAAGGCCGTGGAGAAGGAACTCCCTTGGCGCTTCGACGGCGACGGCGCTCTGTACCGCTTGGTGGCCGAAGCGCACCGCATCCGCCTAGCCCATCTGTTTGACCCGCTGCTGGCTGTCCACACAGCCCTCGTGGAGCCCCTTCCCCATCAAATCACCGCGGTTTACGAAGCCATGCTGCCGCGTCAGCCCCTGCGTTTCCTGCTGGCCGACGACCCTGGCGCCGGCAAGACCATCATGGCGGGGCTGTTGATGAAGGAGCTGATTGCCCGAGGCGACTTGGCCCGCTGCCTCGTGGTCTGTCCCGGCAGTTTGGCTGAGCAGTGGCAGGATGAACTGCACCGCCGCTTCGACCTGCCCTTCGAGATTCTGACCAACGACAAGCTTGAAGCGGCAAGAACCGGCAATTGGTTCCTCGAAAACGACCTTGCCATCGCCCGGCTGGACAAGTTGGCGCGGGATGAAAGCACCCAAGCCCTGCTATCCGCTCCAGACTGCGCCTATGACCTCATCATCTGCGATGAGGCGCACAAGATGTCCGCCAGCTTCTTCGGCGGCGAGGTCAAGTTCACCAAGCGCTACCAACTCGGCCAACTGCTCTCCGGCATCACCCGGCACTTCCTGCTGATGACCGCCACGCCGCACAACGGCAAGGAGGAGGACTTCCAGCTTTTCTTGGCCTTGCTTGATCCAGACCGCTTTGAAGGCCGGTTCCGCGACGGCACTCATCAAGTGGACGTCTCTGACCTGATGCGCCGCATGGTCAAGGAACGCCTGCTGAAGTTCGACGGCAGACCCTTGTTCCCGGAACGCATCGCCCACTCGGTGCCGTATCGGCTTTCGGAGGCGGAAGCCGAGCTCTACGAGGCCGTCTCCCAATACGTGCGCGACGAGTTCAACCGCGCCGAAGCCCTGCACAGCGACCCCCGGGCCGGCAACGTCGGCTTCGCCCTGACCGTGCTACAGCGCCGACTTTCTTCATCTCCTGAAGCCATCCTCCAATCGCTGCGCCGCCGCAAGGCGCGTCTGGAAGGCCGTCTGGATGAGTTGCGGCAATCCCAACGCGGCAGCAGCCCCGCCCTAGCGGATTCGGCGCCTCCTCTTTTGGACGCCGACGATCTGGAAGACTTGGAGGACGCCCCCTGGGAGGAAGTGGAGGCCACCGAAGCCGAAGTGCTCGACCAAGCCACCGCCGCCAGCACAATGGCCGAACTTCAGGCCGAGATCGATTCCCTCAAGCGTCTGGAGTCCTTGGCGGCGGAAGTGCGCCGCAGCGGCGAGGATGCCAAGTGGCGGGAACTCTCCGGCCTGTTGACTGAGACGTTCACCCCAGCCGGGGTCGCCAGCCAAGTCACCGATGAGCGGCCACCCTACGGCGCTGGCCCAATCAAGCCACCGCGGGCATCCCCTCACCAGAAGCTCGTGATCTTCACCGAACATCGAGACACGCTCACCTATCTGCAACGGCGCATCGGCACCCTGCTGGGACAACCAAGCGCCCTAGTCGCCATTCAAGGTGGAATGAGCCGCGAAGAGCGGCGAAAAGCTCAACAGGCTTTCCTGCACGACCCCGAAGTCAAGGTGCTGCTCGCCACGGACGCAGCGGGGGAGGGCATCAACCTGCAACGCGCCCACCTGATGGTGAACTACGACCTACCCTGGAACCCTAACCGCCTGGAGCAGCGCTTTGGCCGCATCCACCGCATCGGCCAAACCGAAGTGTGCCACCTGTGGAACCTGATGGCGCTCGACACTCGGGAAGGTGATGTCTATCGCACCCTGCTGGAAAAACTCGAGCAGGCCCGCTTTGCCTTGGGTGGCCAAGTGTTCGACGTGCTCGGCAAGCTGCAGTTCGAGGGCCGCCCGCTACGCGACCTCCTGATCGATGCCATCCGCTACGGCGAGCGGCCCGATGTTCGAGCGCGGCTGGAGCAGGCCGTCAGCAATGCCGTGGACCAGCCCCGCTTGCAGGAGCTGATCGAGGAACGGGCATTGGCCCAAGACGCCATGGACTTCTCCCAGGTGGCCAAGGTGCGGGAGGACATGGAGCGGGCCGAAGCGCGGCGCCTGCAGCCCCACTACATCGAATCGTTCTTTCTGGAAGCCTTGCCAAGACTGGGCGGTACGATCCGACAACGAGAGCCCAAGCGCTATCAGGTCACCCACGTGCCCGCCCAAGTCCGCAACCGCAACCGGCCCGTTGGTTCCCGCGACCCGGTGCTGGCCCGATACGAACGCATCGCTTTCGAGAAGGATCGTCTGGCACCCAGCGGCAAGCGAAACGCTCCCACACCACCGGTGGCGGCCTTCGTCTGCCCCGGACATCCCCTGCTCGATGCCGTGCTGGACCTGACCTTGGAGCGCCATCGCAATCTGCTGCAACAAGGCACCGTCCTGGTGGATGAGGCCGACCCCGACACCGCTCCCCGTGTACTGTTCACCTTGGAACACAGCATCCGCGACGGGCACCAACTGCCTAGCGGCCAAGGGCGCATGGTCTCGCAACGGATGCTCTACGTTGAATTCGACGCGGACGGCCATCGGCGTCATCTGCACCACGCCCCCTATCTGGACTATCGGCCCCTTGCCGAAACTGAACCTTCGCCAGCTGAACTTCTCAAGAGGCCCGAGTGCGCTTGGGTCACCCAAGAACTCGAAGAGAAGGCCCGAAGCGAAGCCATAGCCTCAGTGGTCCCCGACCACATCGCTGAGGTGCGTGACCGCCGCCTGGCTTGGATCGAAAAAACCCGCGCCGCGGTTCACGAACGCCTGACAAAGGAAATCGCCCACTGGGACCATCGCGCCGAAACCCTCAAGCTACAAGAGCAGGTGGGCAAGGCGGGCGCCCGCTTGAACTCCGGCGAAGCCCGCCGCCGCGCCGACGATCTGCAAGCCCGGCTCGCGCAACGCCTATCCCAGCTCGATGCTGAAGCGCGGCTATCCGCCGGACCTCCGACGGTGGTTGGCGGCCTCGTGGTGGTCCCCAAAGGCCTCATCGACGCCATCAACGGACAGGATGAGGCGCAACCCAGCCAATCGAGGCCAGCCGACACCCAAGCGTCCGCCGCCCGCGCCCGAGCCATCGTGATGGCGGTAGAGCGCGAACTCGGCTTCGAACCGGTGGACCGAGAGTTGGAGAAGCGCGGCTACGACATCGAAAGCCGGATTCCGGGCACCGGCAAGCTGCGGTTCATCGAGGTGAAGGGGCGCGTCGCCGACGCCGAAACGATCACCGTCACGAAGAACGAAATGCTCACCGCCCTGAACATGCCCGAGGACTTCATCCTAGCCATCGTTGAGTTTCTCGGGCCGGAAGATGGCGAGCATCGAGTCCATTACCTTCGCGAACCCTTCGCCCAGACAGGCGTCACGACCGAATTCAACGGCGCCAGCGTGAACTTTTCGCTACGCCAGCTAATTGCCCGTGCAGGGCCACCGCGATGACTGCTTCTTGGACAGCGGCCAGGAACTGCATGGGATCGTTCGAGGTGGTTGCGGTCGCCACTTCCAATACGAGCTAGCGCTCAATGTCGATCGCGGCGCGAACTCCTAGCGCGCTTTGGCAACGCGGCTGCCGCCAACGCCTGCCCCACTTCATCGTTGCTAATGTGAGCGGTGTTGCGCAGCCCATCGAGCAGCCCAAGCGTGTGCAGCACGGCCGCATAGATGCCGATGCTCACGCCGTGGTCGCCACTCTCCACACGCTGTAGGGTGGAGCGGGACGTGAGTGCACGTTCGGCGACAATCTGCATGGTCAAGCGCCGCCTTAGACGAGCTTCACGAATGTCCGCTCCAAGCTGCACCAGAGCGCGGCGGGCGGCGGCAGTTGGGTAGTGAGGGGTTGGCATTGTTAACTTCGTGCGACGGAAACTGCGTCTAATGTAGCCGAATTGCGACATCAACTCGACTTTTGGGAGTTTGGGTACGACAACGGGCCTGCTGAGCGAACCATCACCGAATCCCACGGGCACAACGCATCACCCTGCTGGAAGACTTCCTGTATCGATCGATTTAGCTACTACGAATGGCCTTTTCTGCCAACAAGTGCAGTTGATGGAGAAACTCGCGTTGCCTAACACCTTTGTCACCGCGACGTTCCGCCTGCTCAAGTAACGTCGCAAAGCGCTTCTTTACCTTGTTCAGTTTCACCACATCCTCTTGGCCACCCTCGCGATTGTGTTCGCTTCGTGCGGTTTTACGAGCCGTATCAATGTAGAAGTCCTTCAGTTTCAGAGCGTCATCTTCATCTTCCAAGGAGCTTAGCGTGATCTGGTTCTGCAATCGCCCTCGAAGCGCGGGAAGCATCTCATGGTAGCGACGAAGTGCGTCCGGCGTGACACCCATCATAAGGAACAATCGGCTTGGCAGGGCATCAACAATTGATCGAATGGCCGACAGGTAGCGCACTAGTGGCCTAGGGGTAAGGACGCCTCCCTGCTTCTCCAGCTCGTCAAGAAGCAAGAATATTCCATCAAGAATGCCAGCACTCCCACTGACCTGCACGAGATCTCTCAGTGCCGAAACCTTCGACTCCACGGTATCCAGCCTGAACTGTACACCGATCGCTGCCCGGTGACTCTTGAGCAATCTCAGTCCCAACAGCCACTCCATCATTGCAGAGAGATTCTCCTGGCTTGAATCATTGGCCAGTCGGCGCAGCGCCTCTTGCATGTCACGGCTACGCGCCTCACGAATGGGAGCACTTTTTTTCGCCAGTGCCTCGCTCAGCTTTTCCAAGTGATCAATGCCGAGCTCTTCGAACAGTCTCCGAGTCATGCCGTCGAACGAAGGTTCCGGATCGGCCAAGTACCGCACCATGTAGTAGCGATCTTCATTGAGCACACTGCGGATTTCCGCCTCAAAGTGATTCAGGAAGTTTGTCTTACCGACACCTTGCGTACCTTCCACAACCACCACCTGGGACTTGCCATCATCTAGAAAAGTGACAATGCGGTCTTCCGCTTCCGTGTCCTGAGGTGTAGGCCAGTGTGGATGGCCTGAAGTCTGGCTTGCAGCGGGAAACGGGTTCTCCACAAGACCAAACCGTTGATACAGCCGATCAGTGAAATCCGCTCCTTGGCTTTCAGCAAGACGTTCACGCAAACTCATGACGCAGCCTTCTCAATGCGCAAACTTACACTTCCCTTACCGGGAATCAGGTAGTCCCCCCGATGCAGATGAACTTCCTCAACTACCGGCGTGCCGGAACGCACCCGGAGCGCGTGAAACTTTTGATCACCCCTGCCGACCTGAGGCGTAGACCCCTCTGTGTACCGATTCAGCAGCCCCTGACTACTCGCTTCGTCGAGCAGCTCCCTTGCCACTTCCGGGTGAATCCCATCCTCTCGAATTAGAGCCTCTAGCCATGCACCAGCGGCAACATAGTTTTCCCCACGAGCCATATCCGTAAAGCGTAGAAGAGCGATATTCGCAAAGGCGGCAGCGTCCAAGCGCGATAGCGTCGGCAAGACCCCGACCCCCTGCAACGATACGCAAATTCGAGTGATCTCACCCAAAATCCGGTAGTTTGATGATCCTCTCTTCAAAATTGAAGAGTCCAATGGTTGTCCAATTGAGAGATCGGAAATACTCTGCGCAAACGCTTTGAAAGAAGGCACCTCCGAGAGAACGCCGAGCACCTCGTCCAGTCTTTCGTTCCGAAGCGCGGCAGCCAAATTCTGAGTTCCAAGTGTGGCGCACCACATACCGTTATCAATTCGAGCCAGTGCGCTTGGCTCCAAGAACCGGCGATATCCGGAAATGCTGCTGGCTCTTCCAAGCCCAAGAAAGGCAAGAACTTCTGATTCAGGCATTTCTTGCTTGTCATCCAGCAAGCAGACTAATCGCAGAAGCTTATCCGTACTGAATTGCAACATTCTCAGTGGCGCAGCAGGCGGAGAATTTTCATCGGTCCTTTCCTGAGCCCGCTTTGTTTGTCGGTCGCGCTTAGCGTCGCTTGACTCGCTATCTTCCTTCACATCATCATCATCACGCTCTTTGCTTCCGCTACGACACCATAGCAAGTCGTCGGTTGTCTGATAGGGAGCCCAAGGCAGGTCATCGCCAACAGCAAGCACCTCCAGCACGCTCTGCTTAGTCTCGATCCGCGCCGCTCCGAACGCTGTAGCTAATTCCCACAACACCGCGGAGAAGGGTGTTCTATGTATGAAGCCCGAGAAAGGATGGAAGGTCTGACCGCTCAACCTTTGGCCGAAAAACAGCGAGGCCTCGGCAGCTTGAAAGTACAGAGCGGGAATGCCTTCAGCCATCGCCATTCGCGTAAGGCCCTGGTCCGCCGTAAGTAAGCGGACTACATGGTCTGGACCGGACTGTGCTTGATGCTGTCGGGCGGCCTCTAAGATCAGTCGATCAGCGTAGGCCCTTATCGGTTCGCTAAGATTAAGTTCCCGCAAATCCTTATTTCCGTCTTGCTGGAACGCTCCCCGTAGGGGATCACCGAGAAGATAGGTTCGCTCGACTTCGGTGTCTGATCGAAGCTCAAGGCGCAGGAGTGTACGCTGACCACCCTGACTCTTCAGGTGTTCCATTAGCTCGCTGGTGCGAAACGCGGGCTTATCCGACCTTTTCCGACGCAGGCTGAAGAACCGATCCGCAAGGTTGACGATTTCCACTTGCACTATCGCTGGCACCTTCACCCGAGCAGCCGGGTGAAGAAATCGGGCCACGAAGTCCAGTGCGCCCTGCAGTACACCGGACGTGTCTGCCACGACGGTGGTCGAGCGTTGGAACGGCATCTCTGCAACTGCATCGGCGTCGAATGTCGGATGAATCAAGCCAACCCGCAAGGCTGCAGCCGCAATATGGTCCAACGCTCGGCCCACGTTGCGATTTGACGGCTTTGTCCCAAGCAGTCGACACAAGCCCTCCTCCACCTCATCCAAGCTTGGAAGCACCCATTCGAATGCGCCCTTTCGAATCAACTCGCTTGGTTCGTCGGAGCCGCTCCCGAGGCGAACTTCCCCCAGCGGCAAGTACTTGCCTTGAAACGCTCGGCTTTCGCTGACGGCAAGACGAAAGCTGGCGTCCCCGGCCTGTTCGAGCATGGTACCGATACGCGCTTCCGCTTCACGGGGCGACAGTAGTGTGGCTGCCATTACCGCACACTTACCGAGATGCCGGGCCGGTTAGCGAAGCAAGCTACTAACCACTTCAAGTGCAGCGTCAGCGCCAACAGCGCATCGATTTCAGGCACTTCTTCCTCCGCATCCGAACTGCTTTGGCCCGCTATGCTGCCGGATCCCCCGGATTCGATCACCTGCTCGGCCAAAGCGACAAACTCTTGCAAAACGGCAAGGTCACGCTCGTTCGGGCGACGATTCACGTCGAATTGAGCCAAAATCGCGTCCAACCTCTCACGGTCTTGGTCATCTGCGATGCCATCAAGCACCGGCTCGCGAACCTGCCACGAGTAAACCTCCTCATGCAGGTCCGAAGCCTGATCCAAGCGTTGCGCTTCGTCAGCCGACAGCAGACGGCGGGAAGGCGTGAAGCGCCGCCAGATCGAAAGCACTCTATGGGTGTTGGGCTCTGGAGTCACGCCATGGCCTTATCTGGGGGAGAACTGCCAGCAAATATGTCGGCGGCCAGTATAGCGCTTCCATGCCGTTTGGGCGCAAGCGGTATCATTCCTGCGCAGGCCATTCCGAACAAGGGTCCTGCGTTGCTGTGGGCTATACTCATTGAGCACTCAAGGGAGGCGAACCCAATGGCCCGAACGAGGCCGAAAACTCACACCGACCGGCGAACCGATGGCATTGAGTACCCAGCCTAGCGAACAGCCCGAACCGGAGGCCAAGCGCGGCGATTTGACCGGCAGCCCGGTAAAGACCCGCAAGAAGCTCATCGAAGTCGCGCTGCCGCTGGATGCCATTAACAAGGCGTCGGCGCGGGAGAAGTCCATCCGGCACGGACATCCGTCCACGCTGCATCTGTGGTGGGCGAGGCGGCCCTTGGCGGCGGCGCGGGCGGTGATCTTTGCGCAGATGGTGGATGACCCGTCCGCCGTGCCCGAAGAGTTTGGCAGCGAAGCGGCGCAGGCCGCAGAGCGGCAGCGGCTGTTTCGCATCCTTGAGGACTTGGTGCTTTGGGAGAACACCACCAAGGAAGCCGTGCTGGAGCCGGCGCGGGCCGCGATTCGGCGCAGTTGGCAGCGGGCCTGCAAGGACAATCGGGACCATCCCCAAGCAGATGAACTGTTCAACCCAGACAAGCTGCCTGCCTTCCATGACCCTTTCGCCGGGGGTGGAGCGTTGCCCTTGGAGGCGCAGCGGCTCGGCCTTGAGGCCCACGCCTCGGACTTGAACCCGGTGGCAGTGCTCATCAACAAAGCAATGATCGAGATTCCGCCGAAGTTTGCGGGCCGTCCGCCGGTCAACCCCGGGTCGCGCCGCAACGCAGAGGTCGGCGGTGGGCTGGGGATCGAACGCCATTGGCGCGGCGCACAGGGCTTGGCGGAGGACGTGCGCTACTACGGCAAGTGGATACGCGATGAGGCTGAGCGGCGAATTGGGCATCTATATCCCAAGGTGAAGGTCACTGCCGAGATGGTGGCAGAGCGGCCCGACTTGCAGCCCTACGAGGGACGGGATTTGACTGTGATTGCTTGGCTTTGGGCCAGGACCGTGAAAAGCCCCAACCCGGCCTTTGCCGATGTTGATGTGCCCTTGGCATCCACCTTCATGCTGTCCACCAAGAAGGGACGAGAAGTCTATGTGGAACCAGTGATTGAGGGTAGGGAGTACAGGTTCTCTGTGAAGGTGGGTGCGCCAGCGGACGCGATCGCTGCCAAGTCGGGCACGAAGCTGGGCCGGGGCTCAAGCTTCCGATGCTTGATGTCGGGAACGCCAATGGACGGCCGCTACATCAAAGCAGAAGGACAGTCGGGAAGAATGGGCTCGAGACTATTGGCTATCGTCGCGGAAGGTGATCGGAGGCGAGTGTATTTGGCTCCGAATTCCGTCAACGAGGACATAGCCCAATCGGCCACGGTCGATTGGCAGCCAGACGGAGACATCCCCGCCCGGCTTACCGGAGGAACTTGCGTTCCCTACGGCCTAACCAAGTGGGGTGATCTTTTCACTTCCCGCCAGCTTCTGGCCTTGACAACCTTTTCCGAATTGATCGGCGAAGCATTGGAAGAAATCAAGCAGCGGTTCGAAGATCACTGTACAGCAAGCTTCGATTGCAGCGGCACCAATGCGACAGCCTATTCGGAAGCCATCGGCGTATATCTTTCATTTGCGTTGTCGAAACTCGCTGACCGAGGCTCCACAATCTGCACATGGTTTACTGAACGAGATTCAACGCGGAACACGTTTGCACGCCAGAGCATCCCCATGACTTGGGACTATGCGGAACTAAACACTCTTCTAAGTGGGACCGGCAGTTTCGTTGGCGCAGTCGAGTGGACTGCCGAGAGTGTTGAAGGCGCAACAGCCTCGAGCGGCTCATTGGTTGGATCGAGCCGTCAGCTAGACGCAACCAACCAGCAACTGAGTCGTGTCAAAGTTGTCTCCACTGATCCGCCTTACTACGACAACATTAACTACGCCGATCTTTCAGACTTCTTCTACGTCTGGCTTCGCCGAACGCTGCGACCTGTATTCCCTGATCTGTTTTCCACCCTCACGGTTCCCAAAGCCGCAGAACTAGTGGCTACGCCCCATCGGCACGAGAGCAAGAACAAGGCTGAAGAGTTTTTCCTCCGTGGCATGACAGACGCCATAAGGTGCCTTGCAGTACAAACTCACCGCAGCTTCCCTGTCACCATCTACTACGCTTTCAAGCAATCTGAACGAAAAGGCGACACCGGAATCTCCAGCACCGGCTGGGAGACCTTTTTGGGTGCCGTCATCCAAGCTGGGTTCGCCATCACCGGCACTTGGCCCATGCGCACCGAGCTCAGCAACCGCATGATCAGCAAGGACGCCAACGCCTTGGCCTCATCCATCGTCTTAGTCTGCCGCAAACGCCCCGACGACGCCCCGCTCGCCACTCGCCGCGAGTTCATTGCCTCCCTCCGCGATGAGCTCCCCGACGCTCTCGCCCAATTGCAAAACGGCAACATAGCCCCAGTGGACCTCGCCCAAGCTGCCATTGGCCCGGGCATGGCGATCTATACCCGCTACGCCCGCGTGATCGACGCCCAAGGCAATCTGGTGACCGTGCGCGACGCCCTAGCCTTCATCAACCAAATCCTCGACGAGACCTTCACCAAGCAGGAGGGTGACTTTGACGCCGACACTCTTTGGGCTTTGGATTGGTTTGAGGAGCACGGCTTTGCCGAAGGTGATTTTGGCGTAGCGGAAACCTTATCCACCGCAAAGAACACCAGCGTAGAGGGCTTGGAGCAAGCGGGGATTCTAGCCCGGATGTTGCACGAGTTGTCCAATTTAAGAGAGCTTGAGCCGGGTTG
>JAPPIX010000200.1 GCA_028820495.1 Gammaproteobacteria bacterium | reverse complement strand
GGAGCGCCCGCAAACCCCCGCCCCTAAAGGCTCTCAGAACAGCGCAAGTGCCTCAATGTAGGTCGATAGGGAGCAAGGACAAACCGCCCCGGCGGTGCTATATTCAGCCGTCGGGAATGAAACTCCGCCGTCAGATGCGGGGGTGACACTTGAAAACGCGAACGGTCGAAACGCCAAGATCGGGGCATTGCCACCGAATACTGGTCGTCAACGCCAAGGGGGGCTGCGGCAAGACAACGCTGGCCACCAACCTTTGCGCCGCCTACGCGGCGCGGGGCGTGTCCGTGGCATTGGTTGACAACGACGGCCAAGGTTCGGGCGCCCATTGGACCGCGCAGCGGCCCGCGGACGCGCCCCTAGTCGAATTGGCATCTGGCGGCAGGCCGGCGCTGGACCGCGTCATCATCGACGGGCTGGTCCCCGGCTCCGAGTTGGAGACCGGTGAACTGGTAGCGATGGCCGACCTGATCCTGGTGCCGATGCTGCCGTCCGCCATCGACATTCGGGCTGGCGAACGGTTCATCACCGCGCTCATGACGCGGCCCGAATTCCGCGCCGCGCCGCTTCCGGTGGGCGTCATCGCCAACCGGGTGCAGCACAACACCCCGGCGCAGGCCCACCTGATGCACTTCTTGGGCTGCCTGAATGTCCCGGTAGCCGTCACCTTGCGCGACAGTCCGCTGTATGGCGAGGCGATGGGAGCCGGCCTTGGGGTCGCGGATCTGTTCGATGTCCGTGCCGCCCGCAAGGAAATGACCGCTTGGCGGGCGCTGATCCATTGGGTCGAGGCGCAACTGCCGTCACGGGCTGCCCAACCCCGCCCCTTGGCCGCTGGACGCCCCTCCCGCGAAGCCCGCCACGGCATGCCCGAACGGGCCAGATTGGTTTCCGGCAGCCAAGGGCCTGCCGCAGCCGGGGGGTCAAAAGGCCCGCAGCCCCACCGTCTTTCCGCCTGACCGGCCGGCGCGCTTTTCGCAGCGCCGTGCTGCAAGCTCTGGACATCACTTTCAGGAGGGCCGAACGGGCCATCTTCGAAGGTCTGACCTTTACCGTGCATGCCGGGCAGAAGGTCGGCGTGGTCGGCGGCAATGGGGTCGGCAAGACGACTCTCTTCGAACTGTTCCAAGGGCGCCTGCACCCGGAAAGCGGCGATCTGCTTCGGCCCCGAAGCTGGCGGGTCGAGCACCTGCAACAAGACCTAGCCCCCAGCGAGCGGCCGGCCTTGGAATTCGTGCTGGACGGTCATCGGGCGCTGCGGCGCGTTGAAGCCGAACTCGCCGCCGCCGACCCGGAGCGGGTGGCGGAACTGCACATGCGCTTTGACGACCTCGGCGGCTACCAAGCCGCCGCTCAAGCCGGCACCATACTGCACGGCTTGGGCTTCGCGCCCGGCGAATTCAACAAGCCGCACGCCGCCTTCTCCGGAGGCTGGCGCATCCGCCTGAACCTGGCGAGGACGCTGATGGCCCCGGCGGACCTGCTGCTGCTCGACGAACCCACCAACCACTTGGACCTGGAAGCGACGCTCTGGCTCGAAGGCTGGCTGCGCCGCTTTCCCGGCACCCTGATGGTCATCGCCCACGATCGCGAGTTCCTGGACCGAGCCACCGCCCACAGCCTGCACATTGAAGACGGACGGGCCACCCTGTACCGGGGCGGCTACTCCGCCTTCGAGCGGCAGCGGGCCGACGCCCTGGCGCGCCAGCAGCGCCAGCACGAAGCCCAGCAACGGGAGATTGCCCACATGGAGCAGTTCATCCGCCGCTTTCGCGCCAAGGAGTCCAAGGCCAAGCAGGCGCAGAGCCGCATCAAGGCGCTGGAGCGCATGGAGCGGGTGGCGGCTGTGCAGGTGCGCAGCCCCTATTCCTTCGCCTTCGGCGCACCGGACCGGATGTCCCATCCGCTGATCAGCCTGCGCGATGTGGATCTCGGCTACGACGGGCAGCCGGTGATCCGCGGCATCAGCCAATCCCTGCTGCCGGGCGCCCGCATCGGCGTGCTCGGCGCCAACGGGGCCGGCAAATCGACGTTCCTGAAGTGCTTGGAAGGAACGCTCGCCCCGCTCTCCGGGGAAGTCGTGCGCGGCCGCCATGCCGAGGTGGGCTACTTCGCCCAGCATCAGCTCGAGGATTTGGAGCAGCGGCACTCGCCCATGCAGCACATCGAACGGGCCGAGCCCGGCTGGCGCGAACAGCAGGCGCGCAACTATCTCGGCCAGTGGGGCTTCGGAGCGGACATGATTGGCCGTGCGGCGAGCAGCCTTTCCGGCGGCGAAAAGGCGCGCCTGGTGCTGGCGCTGATCGCCTTGCGCCGTCCCGCCCTGTTGGTGCTCGACGAACCCACCAACCACTTGGACCTGGAAATGCGCGACGCCTTGGCCCGCGCTCTGCAGGACTACCCCGGCGCCGTGGTTCTGGTGGCCCATGACCGAACCCTGCTGCAGCGAGCCATCGACGAGCTTTGGCTCATCGAGGACGGGTGCCTTTCCACCTACCCGGAAGACCTCGATGCCTATGCGGCAAGACGTCGGGAGCAGGTTACCCGCGTCCCGGAGGCCGGGGCGATGCAGCCCGCCCGGCGGCACGGCTCAGCACCGAACCGGAAAGCCTTGCGCCGCGCCGCTGCCGAAAGCCGCGCCGCCCTTCGCCAACTGAAGCAGGAGGTCAAACGCCATGAGCGGCGCATGGAGGCGCTCAGCGCCGAGCTCAAGGCCGTGGAGGCGCAAATCGCTGACCCGGAAACCTACCGGCAGACCGCCGCAGCCGACATCGAAGCCACCTTGGCCCGCTCAGCCACCCTGCGCCGCGACTTCCTGGCCGCCGAACAGCGCTGGCTGGAAGCCGCCGAAGCCCTGGAAGCCGAAACCTGAGACTATTTCCGTTCGAGCAGGTAGCGGTAGGTGTGCCCTTCCTGGCTGGACTCAAGCAGCTTGTGCCCGCTTTGCGCCGAAAAGACCTCGAAATCCCGCACCGAACCCGGATCCGTCGCCAGCACCCGCAAGCGCTGACCGGCCATCATGCCGTTCAACGCCTTCTTGGCCTTGAGCAGCGGCATCGGGCAAGTGAGGCCGGTCGCATCGACGACCACAAGATCTTCGGACATGAAGCGAGTATCGCACACTCCCAATGGAAGACGCATTCCAGGCGCCCAATCGAGGGCGGGACACCCATAAGCGTTAACTTGTTTGGATTTTCAAGGATAAATCGCTTAAGTTGTCTAGTGTCCTGTCCCGCAAATAAGTGGGTTTTAGGCGCTAGGCCGTTTGGGTTCCCGGCAAGGCGCGACGACGCGGTGTGGCAGGCCCCACAGAAGGAGGAGCAACGCGGCCGGGGGCCGAAACGGCCACGAATAATCACACTTATTTGTGGGACAGGACACTAGCATATTGCCTAAAAATGGTTAGCTCGGACCTTAAAGTGGGCCAAAATGGGCAAAATTGAAATCAAGTTAACGCTAATGGGCGGGACACCCTCGCTCCGGGATCCCGCCTGAAACGGGCGTAGTCCTCGGAGCGAGGGCATCTTGCCCTCGCATGAAAGAGCCTGCAGCTTGGGGTGCGCGAGGGGTCCGCCCCTCGCATGAATGAGCTTATACTGCGGCCCATGAACAGCGTGAGGCTCGGCAGTTTCGTTGCCTGCCTACTTGCCGGCTTAAGTCTGCCGTGGGCGGCGCATGGCCAAGGCGGCAACGATCTGCCGACCTTGGGTGACGCCTCCTCCAGCCTGATTTCCCCCGAGATGGAGCGCCGCATCGGCGAGGATTTCCTCAAGCAGGTGCGGGCGGCGCTGCCGACCGTCGATGACCCCATCCTCAAGTACTACGTGGAGAAGCAGGTGGCTGAGCTCGCCCAGTACAGCGAGCTGCGCGAGGCGGTGCTGCAGGCCATCCTCATCGACAATGAGCAGATCAACGCCTTCGCCGCCCCCGGCGGCGTCATCGGCATCAACCTGGGCCTGATGCTGCATGCCGAGGACGTGCATGAGTTCGCCAGCGTCATCGGCCACGAATTCGCCCACTTAAGCCAGCGCCACTTCGCCCGCGGCATCGAGGTGCAGCGGGCGCAAACGCTGCCCACCCTGGCGGCGATGGTGGCTGCCATCATGATCGGTGCCATCGGCGGGGGCGACGCCGGCATGGCGGCGGTTTCCGGCGTTCAGGCGGCGACCCAGGCCAACCAGTTGCGCTACAGCCGTGGCCGCGAGCAGGAGGCGGACCGGGTGGGTCTGAACACGGTAGTGCGGGCGGGCCTCGACCCCCAGGGCATGGTGCGGATGTTCGAGCGCATGCACCGCGCCTACCGCTTCACCAGCAAGCCACCGGAGTTTCTGCTGACCCACCCCTTAAGTGAAACGCGGATCGCGGACGCCCGCAGCCAAGTTCTGCAGTACGGCAACAAGCGCTATCCGCGCTCGCTCGACTACCAGATGATGCGCAACCGGGCGCGCCTGCACTTCGCCGATTCCCCGGAATCGATGGTGAAGGTGTTTGAGCGGGAGCTTCGGGAACAGCCTGATGACGAGGCCATCCAATACGGCTTGGCGCTGGCCCTGTCAGCAGCGGAGGAGCACGACGAAGCCATTCCCCTGCTCGATCGTATCCTCACCTCCAACCCGCGCAACATCCTCTACAGCGCCAGCTTGGCCGAAGTGTTGATCCAAGCCGGAAAGACCGATCAAGCCATCGCTCTCGTGGAGCGGGAACTGACCATCAATCCGGACAACGCCCCCCTCGCCATGCTGCACGCCGAGGCGCTGATCGCCGAGGGCCGCCATCGCGAAGCCGAAGCCGTGCTGGAGCGCCAGAGCGTCGTCCACCGGGACGATGTGGACGTCTGGTACAACCTCGCCGAAGTCTCCGGGTTGGCGGGCAACATCATCGGCGTGCATCTGGCCCGGGCACAGTTCTTCTATCTGCACGCCGCCTACCAACGGGCCCTTCAGCATCTTGAGTACGCCCGCCGCCTCACCAGTCAAGAGGACGAGGCCGCCGTCGCCCGGCTCAATCAACGCATCGCCGACCTGCGAACGAAACTGCGCGAGCAGCGTAGCTAAAGAGCCTGCGTATCGCCGCGGGAAGGTCGGACCTGCCGCCTGCAACTTGCAGAGAGAAGGGCCAACGGGATCGGGATGGATTCCGGGGGAAGCGTTCAGGCCGGAAGCCCGCCGCCCAGCCTGATGGGCCGGTCGGACCGCGCCAGCACCTTCTCGTCGTGGGTCACGGCGATGATGGTGGCGCCCGTCGCCACCAAGTTATCGAACACCTGCCGCTGCAGGTCCTCATCCAAGTGCGCGGTGCCCTCGTCCATCAGGATCAATGCGGGGCGGCGGTACAGGGCGCGCGCAATCATCACCCTTTGGCGCTGGCCGCCGGACAGCGTCGATCCCATGGGGCCAACCA
>JAPPIX010000402.1 GCA_028820495.1 Gammaproteobacteria bacterium | reverse complement strand
TGCTGCCGCCGGTGATGACGACATCCTTGCCCGAAAGCGCGTTCGCCACGCTAAGGCGCGCCATCCGGCCGGTTAACGATGACGGGCACATGGGAGAACCCTCTGACGGTGCTTGTGCGAACGCGCTGCATCTTGCTCTCGTCCACCGTCCAGTCGGGAAAGCGCTTGAGCACTTCCGCCAGGGTGACGCGGGCCTCGAGACGGGCGACGGATACACCTAGGCAGGTGTGTACGCCATAACCAAAGGTCAGGTGCCGCCGGGGGGCGCGCTCGATGTTGAAGCTGTCCGGAGACTCGTACTGCCGGTCGTCCCGGCCAGCGGAAGACGTCATCAAACAGACGTTGCTCCCCGCCGGAATCCGCACCCCGTGGAGTTCCACGTCCTTGAGAACTCGGCGAAACTGGAGGGGGGAAGGCGCTTCGAATCGCAGCAGCTCCTCGACGGCGCGGGGTATCAGCTTGGGGTTTTCACAGAGTGTTCTTCGCTGTTCCGGATGCTTGCCCAACAGCCAACCCGCCGATGCCAGCAGCCGGGCCACTGTCTCGTTGCCAGCGCCGCCGATCAACATGAGGAATTCGGCGCACTCCTGGTCCGTCAGCCGCCGTTCGATGCCGTTTTCGACAAGGGTGCCGTTGGCGATCGCGCTTGAGAGATCGCCCTGGGGCTGTTTGCGGCGACTTGCCATCAGGCCGCCGAAGTAGGTCATGAGCCCGTCCATCGCCGCCAACTGCAGGGGGCCGTCCTCCACCTGCCCTTCATCCCGGTGCAGCATCTCATCGGCCCAAAGGTTGATCTGGCGCCGGTCCTCCGTGGGGATGCCGAGCAGCTCGCTGACCACGTCCATGGGGATCCAGCGCGCGAAATCCTGGACAAAGTCAAAGGCGTCCCTGCCTTCCAGAGGCTCCAGGTAGGAGATGACGATTGCCCGGACCCGGTCCTCCATCGGCGAAACCTGGGCGGGCGAGAAATAAGGCGCCACCAGTTTCCGCATCAGGGTGTGATACGGTGGGTCGTTGTTGAGAATCATCGTCGAGGGGGAGGGCTCCTCGGTCATGTGCTCAAGCACCGTCTTGTATGCGGAACTGAAGGTGCCGGTGTCCAGAGAGGCCTTGAGCACGTCCTCAAAGCGGCTTATGGCCCAATAGTCGTGCTCTTCGTTGTACCAGACAGGCGCCTCATCCCGCATGCGCCGCATGACCGGATGGGGGTTGTCGTCGATCTGGTAGTCGTATTGGTCGAAATAGATCGGCTCGCCGCTCATCGGTAACCTCTCACGCTGGGTCGTTGTTCATGGCTGCGGTAACAGGGTGCTTTTTTTGGAACGGTTCAGGTTTGGAACGGCGCGGGTTCCGGTTGAACGAGCGATTCGCATCAACGCTTAATCCACTCCATCAGCGTCAGCCAGGTGCCGTCCGGATCATGGGCATGGGCAAAGGCCGAACTCAGTTTCGGCGAGACATCGGTTGTTTCGATGGCATCGACCGGATGCCCTTCCTCCTTCAGGGTCTGTGCGATTCCAGCAAGGTTCTTGACCGACAGGGCCACCCGGACCAGCCCGAGATGATCGCTGGGCGTGGCGAGGGCGGGGGCCTTGGCTGGCTCAAGCCACTGCATGAGTTCCAGCCTGGTCGTGGCCCTAGGGTCGGATCCCAGCCCCATGCCCACGCAAAGGCAAACCCCTTCGGGCGCGGTGTATGTGGGGATTTGGTCGAGGCTGGCCAGATCCTCGGCCTGCATCGGGATGTCGCTGATGATCCTGTCCAGCTGAAATCCCAGGAGCCGGTAATAGGCGATGCTCCGCTGCAAGTCACTGCAGTTGAGATGGATGTGGCTGATGTTCAGAACTTTGCTATCTGCGGACATCGGGTTTGCTCACCTTTGAATGAATCGAGTTGTGGCCAAAAGCAGCCCCGGCTCACCGTTTGATATCTGCGACGAGCCGCCGCCTGCACCAGTGCGCCACGGACTCACCGCAAGGTCAATCTCCTTTGGGGCCATCTGCTTGGCGCATGGCGCCAGCGCACCCCCGCATTGTAGTTCAATCTCAATGCAACTTGCTGTGGCATTCAGGCACTTTCCGCACGAACCGATAGCACGTTGCGCGTCTCGCGGCTGAAGACCACGCCGACGAGGTGGATGGGGGCGTCGCGGTCGCGGTAGGTGTCGGCGTAGCCGCGCGCCCGTGCCTGCCCAATCGCCCGCGCAGTCGCGGCCTCGGGGTCCTCGCCCTCATCGGCCATCTTGAACTCCAGCACGAACACCTGCCCCCCGTGCGCGAGCGCCATGTCCGTTCGCTCGTGCGCCGTGCTCTCCTCGACGCGCAAATCCACTCCAATGGTGCGCAGGCACGCGTACAGGATGCCCGCGTACCATGCCTCGTAGCGCGCGAGTCCGGTGCCCGCCTGCCACTGGTAGGGGATGCCCGCGAACAGCGCCCGCAGGCGGTCGGCGAAGCCCTCGAAGTCGTTGTCCGCGAGCAGCCGGCAGAGGTTGCGGCCCTTCTCCCTGGTCTCAAGCCCGCGCCCGGTGACGAATTGCAGGAGACCGCTGTTCACGCTCACGCGCACCTCCTTGTTGGGGTAGTCGAGCCGGTACAGGAAGCCGTCGTCACGACGCTCCTCCCCGGTGATCGTCAGATAGCCGGTTTGGAACATCAGTGCATCGACGCTGATTTCGCCCACATCAAAGGTCGAGACGAGCTGGCCATCGGCGATGAGCCCCTCGACATCGAGCGGCCCCACACCCTTTTCCATCATCACCTCGAACAGGAAGCGTGGCGAACCCGTCTCGAACCAATGCGCTTCGAACTTGCGGCGTCGGAAAAGCAGCAGAAGATCGCAGGGGTTGTACACCGGCTCCCCGCCGAGCCAGTTGTACCCGTTGTACCAGTCCCGGATTTCCTCACGGTCAAGGCCGGGCAGTTCGGCTCGGAACACGGTGTCCAATTCATGATCCGTGTAGCCGCAAATGGATGCGAATTGAGGGTCGATGCTGATGTCCTGGAGGTTGTTCAGCCCCGAAAACAGGCTCACCTTGGAGAACATGCTGACCCCGGTGACGAACACAAAACGCACTTGGTCGGCGCAGCCCTTGAGCATGCCGTAGAAGTCCCTCAGGTAGTCGCGGTTGGCCCTCGCCAGCGGCGCGTCGCTGAGCACGTCGAGGATCGGCTTGTCGTACTCGTCCACCAACACCACGACCTGCCTGCCCGAGTTGCGGTGCAGATGGGTGAGCAGGCGTCGCAGACGCACGGGACCCGATGGCTGGTGCGCCCCAGGATCAAGTTTGGCATTCTCTTCGAGGATCTCCAGTTGTCCGAGGATGTCTTCCGCGAGGTCGCCCGGTTCGTTGTACTTGCCGTCGAAGCTGAGCCGCACCACGGGGTGGGGGGTGTGCCAGTCCCAGTTCGCGTGGATGTGCAGACCCTCGAACAGAGCCTCGCTGCACGAGAAAAGCTCGCGCAGTGTGTCGATGAGCAGGCTCTTGCCGAAGCGCCGCGGTCGGGACAGGAAGTAGTGCCGCCCTTGGCGCACAAGTTGTTCGACCAGCGGGGTCTTGTCCACGTAATAGCAGCCATCCTCCCGCAGGGTCCGGAAGGACTGTATGCCGATGGGAAGGTTGCGGTGCTGCATGGGGGCGGGGTGTGCGGGAACGCCGCCGATCATATCACGGAAGGGCGGTCCCGATTCGCCGCGCCGGTGCGCGGCGCATCCAGCATCTTTCGCGGGTCACTCCGCGCTGTCAATGACCTCCTGGGCTTGCTGGATCTGCGTTTCCAGCCAACCGGATTCATCGAAATTGCGCCCGCGGGAGCGCTCGATGAGTTGATTCAAAGCGGCGATTTGCGCCTTTCTGACCGCCGGATTGCCGGGGGCGCTCGCCAGCGCGATCTCGATGAAGTGCATGGCCTTGACCGGCTCATTGGCCTCAAGATGCCGCACAGCCGCCGCAACCAGGGCGTCCACGCCGCCGGCCAGCTCCGCCAGTTCGGGCCAAACGCTGCTGGCGGGCGCGCCGTACAACTCGGTGGTGCGCTCGTGCCTGAACCACCCGGCATACTCCTCATAAACCGCCCTGACGGTCCAGGATAGGGGACTGCGGCCGGGTTCCATCGCAAGCGCTTCCGGCAGCTGAACGCTGTCCATCAGGTGGGACAGGCTCTGCTGGGCGTTCATGCCCTTCACCGTTTCGTCGTGAATGTGCTTGACGGTGTCACGCAGCTTCGTGAAGTAGGCCAGAACCCGGTCCTCGCCCTCGATGGGATCGTCGTGCCCCGTCACAAGGAGCGCGGGACGCAGCTCGATGATGCGTTCCATGTCGCGGATGAATTGCGCCACGCTGCGCTGCCTGTCGCCCCGCAGCGTGTAGAAGTTGGGCAGCGCCCCGTGGATGGCGCCCGTCAGGTTGCCAGTGAAGAGCGCCTTCTCCCCCGGCAACCAGACGACAACGCCATCCAGGGCTTCGCCGCTGTCCATGGCGATCAATTCAAACCGGCGTCCGCCCACCGCAAAGGCCAGGCTGTCGTCAAACAGCACCGGCTCGAAAGCCACTTGCGGCGGCGGCAGGGGCAAGTCGTCCGGATTGGGCGTCTGAACCAGGCTTGGGATGACGTTCATCATGCGCGGGCCGAAGAACGGCAGGAGCATCTCGAATGCCTGCTTCAACTCCGGGAATCTTCGCTGCGCAATGGTCTCGCTGCCTTGGTCGGCAAATGCGGCCCAGCCCCCGATGTGGTCCGAATGGTGCTGGGTAAAGACTATTTTCCTGACATCAAGCGAGCGCCCCAGGAGCTCCTCGTAGCGTTGGCGGTGGCGCGCGCCTTGGTTGGGCATGCCGGTGTTGATGACCACATCCCCTTCATCGCTGGTGACCAGGTAGCTATTGGAGGTGCCTTTGGACATCAGCATGAAGCCATTGATGCGCATCGCGCCCCGCTCGGGATGCCATGCGGTGGCATCAACCAGGTGATGTTGGGAGCTGTGGTAGTTGGCCATGGTTTCCTCGGTTTCCGGGGTCGTGTGGCTGGTGGGGTTGGTTTGCCCGTCAACGGCGGCAAGAACCGCGGCAGCCAGCAGCAGGCCGATGCGCAACCGGTCCGCCGTTAGAATCGCGGTATCGATTTTTCCAGCTCGGCAGCTTGCCGGGCGCTGAACCAGACGTGTTCGATGTAGTGCCCAAGGCGGGGCCGCTCATCCGTGAAGGCGAAGCGAATGTCGTCGCCCACCGCGCCTTCGAGCACCACGGGATGAGCGGCGTCGAATTGCTGCCGATGCCGGTTCCACGCATCGAGGTTTCCGGCAACCATGATGCCCACGTGATGAAAGGCCACCAGCGCCTGCGAGTCGCGCAGCACGTCGGCGTAGAGGCCGACATCGCCGCCCACGGGCTGAATCAACTCGACCTGAATGTCGCCGGCATAGGCCAGCCCAACGA
>JAPPIX010000294.1 GCA_028820495.1 Gammaproteobacteria bacterium | reverse complement strand
GCGAAACCGTGTGGCCATGCTCACTTCTTTCATGGCCTGACCTAAACAGTTTGCCAGCGATAACACAAGCAGCCAGCCCGTTGAGATGCGGAGATTGCAAAGGAGGGTGTCGAGTTTGCAGCCGAACGCTGGCACTCGATCACGGCTTTTTCGCTAGAGGTCAGCTAGAAATTGCGCTTAGTAAAGTGGCCACCTTCCACTTTTATGCGCATAAAAGTGGGGAAGAGTTACACTTTTATGCGCATAAAAGTGTAAACCCATGCACTTCTTCGACTTTGGTGTTTCCTCAATGGGCATTTGAAGGCTCGGGGCATCGCTGAGCCTAGCGGTTCTGCCCGAGAACGCGGGCACCTCGGAGCGAGGGCGTCCCGCCCTCGATTCTGAACCCTAGGTAGCCAGCCGCTCGCCGCCTTGGGTATCATGCGCGGCCTTCTCCAGACGGGCGCTCGCCGCACCGCAGATGACAAACAAGACCATTGGAAAGATCGTGCTGGCCTATTCCGGGGGGTTGGACACCTCCGTCATCTGCCGTTGGCTGCAGGAAACCTACGACGCCGAGGTGGTGACCTTCACCGCCGACATCGGCCAGGGCGAGGAGGTGGAGCCGGCCCGCGCCAAGGCCGAGGCCATGGGGGTGCGGGAAATCTACATCGAGGACCTGAAGGAGACGTTCGTCCGCGACTACGTCTATCCCATGTTTCGCGCCAACACCCTCTACGAGGGGGAGTACCTGCTCGGCACCAGCATCGCCCGCCCGTTGATCGCCCGGCGGCTGGTGGAGATCGCCGAAGAAACCGGCGCGGACGCCATCGCCCACGGCGCGACTGGCAAGGGCAACGACCAAGTGCGCTTCGAGCTGGGCGCCTACGCGTTGAACCCGGATATCCAAGTGATCGCGCCCTGGCGGGAATGGGACTTGAACTCCCGGGAGGCGCTGATGGCGTTCTGCGAGCGGCACCAAATTCCCGTGGACTACCAACGCGGCGAGAAGTCGCCTTACTCCATGGACGCCAACCTGCTGCACATCTCCTACGAAGGCGGCGGCTTGGAGGACCCTTGGAACGCCCCCGATGACGCCATGTGGCGCTGGACCGTCGCCCCCGAAGACGCCCCCGACACGCCGGCGGTGATTGAGCTGAGCTTTTTCGAGGGCAATGCGATCGTGTTGGATGAAGAGTTTCTGCTCCCGGCGGCACTGCTGGAGCGCCTCAACGCCATCGGCGGCGCCCACGGCATCGGGCGCGACGACATCGTGGAGAACCGGGCGGTGGGCATGAAGTCCCGCGGCTGCTACGAAACCCCCGGCGGCACCATTCTGCTCAAGGCGCACAGAGCCATGGAGTCGCTCACTCTAGACCGCGAAGTGGCGCACCTGAAGGACGAACTCATGCCGCGCTACGCCAGCCTCATCTACAACGGCTACTGGTGGTCCCCGGAGCGCAAGGCGCTGCAGGCGCTGATAGACGCCACCCAGGAACCGGTCAGCGGCACGGTCCGGCTGAAGCTCTACAAGGGCACCGTCTCCGTGCTGGGCCGCCGCTCCGCTGAAAGCCTCTATGACGAGGACGTTGTGACCTTCGAGGACGACCGCGGCGCCTACAGCCAAGCGGACGCGGAAGGCTTCATCCGCCTCAACGCCCTGCGCCTGCGGCTGGCGGCTAAGCTGGGGCGGGATCTGACGGGGTGATCAGCATTCGCCACTGGTGGAGTCCGAAGCGCTTACACCCTCATTGTCGCTGGTGGTCTGCCGAACCAGTCGGGAGCGAAAGCCGATTCGGTGCTGGCCATCGAGGAATGCGTTGATGGATGGGTCACAGAGCACGGATATCCTGTCCAAGCCTGTCTCGGGATAGATGGCCCCCCGTGATTGTCCGTCGGGCTTCGTTAACATTGGTCTGGAAGGGCTGGACGCCTCGCAACCCCAGCGCCGTGCGGCCCTCGCACACGGCTACGCAAACCGACAAGCTGGCAGGGAGCTTCTTCAGCGTAGTTTTCTTCTCCATGCGGCCCCGGATCTCCGGGGTGGCGTCGGCCATTGCTACAGATTCGTAGTGAAGGAAATCCCTGCTCATCGGCGCAAGCGGGTATTCATGGTCAGCCCGACAGGGCGGCAATGTGAAGCCCTTAGCCGGGCCGACGGTGACAGGCCAGCAGGATGCGGCAAAGTGGACATTTCCACAGATGGACACGCGAACAGGGCCGAAGAATCGAGCCAATCTGTTGGCAAAAAAACCGTTGACAGGGCACATAGGGCAAGCAATAGTGCGCCATCCCTAAGCACAAAACGCACCCGCCGTCGTTGGTTTTCTGCGGATGCGCGGTGCGTTGTGCCTACTGCGGAAACGGAGAGTGGACAACATGACGCAGTTCAATGATCAACTGGACGCATGCATAGCGTTCTTTGAGGCCAACCGGGATCAATTTGTCGCCGACCACCATCAGCAGTTCGTTGTCGTTTTTGATGAACGCGTTGTTGGGTTCTACGACGATGAATCAGATGCTTACGCGGCAGGGAAATCCGCTGCCGGAGACAGCGCATTTCTCCTGCGTCAATGCCTAACCGAGGCGGAAGATGAGGCTAGCAAGCCCGTTTTCCACTCTAGGGTGGCTTGATGGCCGCAGCGCCTTCGCAGGTAGATGCCTCGTTCACTACAGAATTTTCAACGCTAGTCCGGGAACTTCGGACTGATGTTTACTTCTGTGATCCTCAAGATTTGCAGTCAAAAGGCCCGGACTCCGCTCTAGTTCGTTTTGACGGTGTTTGGGACACCGGCGCAACTGTCTCTGTCATCAGTGAGAAAGTGGTGCGGAGATTGGGATTAAATCCCATCAACACCACGGTCACGCAAACCGTCAACGGACCAAGGAAGTCAGGGGTTTACTTGGTCAGCATGGGCCTACCCAACCGGATGGTGCTGCCTGCGGTCCAAGTGGTCGACGGGAACATATTGGGAACCGATGCTCTGATCGGTATGGACATCATCTGTCGTGGAGATTTCGCTATCACTCATCACAGCGGCAAAACCAAGCTCACGTTTTCAATGCCGCCTGCCTATTCCGCGCAAAGTTGCCGTCTGTTCCACCGCAAAGTTGCCGACCGTTCCACGTTTAAGTTGCCACCGGTTCCGGTCAAGGTTGCCGGTTCCGGGGCTGGGCGCAGCGACGCGGCCTTTACGGACCTCACGTTTCGATAGGCGTCCTCCTTCGCGATGATCGAAGCGTCGAAGACGCTTCGCCCGATGTCAAGCCTTTCCGCGGGGCCGGACTGGACCCTTGGGTCGAGTCCGGGCCGGCCCCGCCCGCGATGGCGGTCGGCGTGGCTGGGGCCCAGTCGCGCCGCAGGCGCGGTCGCGTCGGCCCTGCCGATGCGCAACCCCTCCTCAAGTTCCGTCCCCCGGCTCGACGTTGGCGGCGGTTTTGCGCAGGGACTCGCCCTTGAGCGTGATCCGGTAGGCGTTGTGCACCAGCCGGTCGAGGATCGCATCGGCGTGGGTCGGCTCGCCGATCATCTTGTGCCACAGGTCCACCGGCAGTTGGCTGGTCACCACGGTGGATTTGCGGTTGTAGCGGTCGTCGAGGATGTCGAGCAGCTCCCGGCGCTGGGGGGCGGTGAGCTTCGAGAGCCCCCAGTCATCGATCAGCAGCACGTCAGTTCGGGCCAGCTTTTTCATGATCTGGGGATGGCGGCCGTCGCCGTGGGCGAGGGCGAGCGAGTCGAACAGCCTGGAGAGGCGGTGGTACTGGGCGGTGAAGCCGTCGCGGCAGGCCTTGTTGCCGAGCGCGCAGGCGATCCACGTCTTCCCGACGCCGGTCGGGCCCGTGATGAGCAGGTTGAGGTGCTTGTTGATCCAGCCGCCGCCGATGAGGCTGTTCATCAGCGTCCGGTCGAGCCCCCTCGGGGTCCGGTAGTCGAGGTCCTCGACGGTGGCCGACTGGCGGAACCGGGCGTTGCGCAGCCGCGATTGGAGACGCCGGTCAGCCCGGGCGGTCGCTTCCCGATCGAGCAGAAGGCCGAGCCGCTCCTCGAACGCGAGCTCCTCGATGTCGGCCATGGCCGCTTGGTCCAGCAAGGCCTGGCGCATGCCGGTCAGGCGCAACTCCGCCAGCTTCTCAAGGGTTGGGTGGTACATCATCGTAGGGTCCTCCGGGGTCAGTTGAAGTAGTCTGGACCTCTCAGGTTGAGGTGCTCGACGGCCGGCGCCTCCGGCGTGGGCGTCGGCAACGGCTTCCTGTCCAGTCCGTTCCTCAGGATCGATTCGATGCTCCTGTAGGCGTGCGTGCCAAGCGCCAGGGCGCGGCGGCAGGCGGCCTCCAGACGTCCGTCGCCGTAACGCTGGCCGAGCCGCATGATGCCCAGGCAGCTGCGGAAGCCGTGCTGGGGATGAACCCGCGTGGCGAGCACGTGGTGCACCAGTTCGGCGGTCGCGGGACCGCATTTCCGCGCCCAGCGCACCAGCCGTTGCGGCGTCCACTCGGCATGGGCCCGGTGGCTGCGCGGCATGTGCTGCGCCACCGTGGTGTGACGCCCGCGGCGGCAGCCGCGTCATCTACTACCACCTCGACGAAAACAGCCCCCTGTACGCGCTGCTCGCCTACGCGAAATCCGCTCGGACGGACCTCACGCCGGAAGAGCGCCGTACTGTGGCGGCCCTCGCCGCCTGCATCAAGGCTACTAGAAGGAGTAACCAATCATGAGCACATTTGGTGACGATTTCGTTCAATCCCTCCGCGAGGCGCTCGCGCACGCCAAGGGTGGAGGGTCGGCCATTGTCCACGCCGACATCTCGCCGCGCGAGGTTCGCGAAGCGATCAACCTTACGCAGGCGCAGATGGCGCCGCTGGTGGGCATGAGCCTCTCCGGCTACCGGAAGTGGGAGCAGGGCACCCGGCGCGTCAGCGGACCTGCGGCGGCGCTGCTCGAGGTTATGCGCAAGGAACCCGACGCGGTGCGGCGCGCGCTCCTGCGCGCAGAGAATCAGCCCCAAGACGACTTATAGGCCACCACGACATTTACGATCGCCCGGCACGCTTGAACTGGTCCACTAGGTCATGGTCGAGGTTTGGCAATCTGTCTCGCAATGCCGCAGCTTCTGCGAGCAATTCTGCTTTGGGTCTTGGGAGCTGGTCCACATACCTTTCCAAGCAGGCGACTACTTCGTTCTGCAGGCTGCGTCGATGGCGTGCCGCGGCGTCTTTCAACCGCTCATGCAAGGTGGAAGGAATGTCTTTTATCGTGATGGACGGCATGGGAGCTTCCAATTTGGTTTCATTATGGACGTATTGCGCTGGCGGCGTTTGTCACCAAGGCAGTGAACTTCGGAATCGAGGGCGGGACGCCCTCGTTCCGGGGAGCTTGCTGTTGGCCAAGCAACGGGGCGCGGTTACGTCATCGGCTGCCGGAGCAGTTCGAGCAACTCTTCCGCATTGAGCCGTGCTGGGGCGTCGGCGTCCTGCAGCAGGCGGTCGGCCAAGTCCTTCTTGTGCCGGTGCAGTT
>JAPPIX010000098.1 GCA_028820495.1 Gammaproteobacteria bacterium | reverse complement strand
AGAACCTCGCCTACCAGTGGGACGCCCTGGGCAACCTGAAGTCCCGCACCAGCGGTGAGGGCGCGTCCGCCCTGGTCGAGACGTTCCGCTACGACGGCCTGAACCGGCTCAAAACCCATCAAGTCGGCTCCGGGGCCGTCCAGTCAACCGCCTACGACGGCTACGGCAACGTCCGCTCCAGGACCGGCGTCGGCACCTACGCCTACGGGGCGGACTCCAGCGCCAGCGGACGGCCGCACGCGGTGGCATCGGTGACCGGGAACGGCGTCTCGGTCACCCACGCCTACAACGCCAACGGCAGCCTAACGTCCTCTTCGGATGGCCGCACGGTCGCTTACGCCGCCTTCGGCAAGGCAACGTCCGTCTCCAAGGGCGGCCACACGTCAGCGTTCGCCCACGGCCCCGACCGGTCAAGGTTCAAGCGCACAGACACCGACGGCATGGGCAAGGCGACCACGACGCTCTACATCGGCAGCGTCGAGAGGGTCACCCACCCCGACGCGACGGTGACGGTGCGCCGCCGCATCGGCGGGACGGCCATCGAGCTGGAGGGGCCGGCGGTCGGAAGCTGCGAGGCCGACGCCGTGCGCTACGTGCTGCGCGACCACCTCGGCAGCGTGGACGCGCTCACCGACGCCCAAGGAACGGAGGCCAAAGCCATGAGCTTCGGCGCCTGGGGCGCACGGCGCGCCCCTTCGGACTGGACGGAGCTCGCGGAGGCGGCAGCCGCCTCGTTCGACGGCTGCGCCACCCGGCGCGGGTTCACTCGCCACGAGATGCTCGACGCAGTGGGCGCCGTCCACATGAACGGGCGCATGTACGACCCGGCGCTGGGCCGTTTCCTGCGCGCCGATCCGTTCGTGCAGTTCCCGTCGAACCTCCAGAGCCACAACCGCTACAGCTACGCCCTCAACAACCCGCTGTCATACACCGACCCCAGCGGATACTTCCTCAAGGGCCTGCTGCGCCCGCTGGCCAGCATCGCCATATCAATCTGGCTCCCGGGCGCGGGCATCTGGACCGGCACCGGCCTGTTCGCCGCCAACGGCATCGGCGCGGTGGCCGCCTCCGGGTTCATCGCCGGGGCAGTTGGCAGCGGCTCCCTCAAGGGAGCCGTCCTCGGGGCCTTCAACGCGGCGGCGTTCAACGGGCTCGGCGGCATTCCGTTCGGAGGCGACCTCGGGGGCGTCGCCGTCAGGTCGGCGACCTACGGGTTCGTCGGCGGCGTGATGGGCGTCCTGCAGGGCGGCAGGTTCGGCCACGGGTTCATCTCGGCGGCGGGGGCCCAGGCGTTCAGCGGGCCAATCGGCCGACTTGGCAACCGCTTCCAGCGCACGGCCGCGGCGGCCGCCGTCGGCGGAACCCTGTCCGCCGCAACCGGCGGCAAGTTCGCCAACGGGGCCGTCACGGCGGCTTTCGCGAGCGCCTTCGCGGAACGTGAGGCGACGGTCTCCTCAACGGAGGGCGACGACGAGCAAGCCAACCGTTCCGCCTTTCAGAAGAGGCTCAACGAGCTTAAGCGGGACGGAACCCTCGATCCAAGCAAGGACTTCAACACCCCGGACGACGCGGCGAAGCATGTCCTGAACGCCACGGCACCGCTATCCGCGGAGTACGGCCTGGAAGTGGCGGGAAGCATTTACGAGACGCGAGAGGGGCTGTTCCGGTACACTTTTCCCGAGATAGGCGAGGCTACCCACGCATTCCTCACCATGAAGTACCGCGGCTACCATACCCATCCAAGCGGCGAACTCATGTTCTCGAACCCCTTCAGTAACTCCCCGAACACTGACGGTAATGACTACCGTTGGGTGAGGACGGCGAGAAAGGACCTTTACTTGGGCGTTGTCGGCAACAGAGGTGCTGTTCGGATCGGCGTGTGCGAGTATCGGAAGTGTTCCGGTGCTGGGGAAGATGGTTCCGCGCCCAGCAGGATAGTGCAATGATGCGCTACAGAGTGTTCCTAGTATTGGCGGCGATCACATTGTGCGGGTGCCAAGTCGCCGCTGGCCAATGGCACTTTTCCCCGGCAGCCGGAGAAGCGATGATCGGCCTGTGCCAGCGCGAGTACACCAAACACACGGGCCGAGTCCTTGGCGACGAGGCTGATCGAGTGTACGTGTACTCGCGATGGGACGTCTCCTGGATAGTCTTCTCGAAAGGCGAGAGGGGCAGTTTTGGGGAGCCCGAGTACGGCTTCAAAACACATTTGCGGTGCGCAATCGCTACGAAGCCACGCTTGCGAGTGGAGCTAATGGATCAGGGCACCTTCGCTAAGATCATTGACCTAGAGCCAAAGTCGTTTGAGGAGTTCCGGTATCTTGACGAGTTCCCCATCGTAAGCCTCTATGTGCGGGATGGGAGCGGGTTCTCCTATTCGAAGTCTCGTCCCACACTCTCACGTGAGGAATTGAATGAAAGGATCAACCGCATGTACGATTCTCTCGATGTTCCCGAGGACGAGATCCTGGTGATTCAGTGAGTTCGGAGCGGATTCCTCACGGGTCAGTTCGAATTTGCGACGCCTTACTTTGAGAACGCTGCGGGGGAATCGCCACCACTGGTAGAGGCGGTCAGCGGCACGGCGGGGCACCCGGACCACTTCGAGGCGCACCGCAAGGATGGCTCGGTGAGCCACTACGGCAACGTGCCGGGCAGCACCTTCAAGGATGCCAAGCGCCGCAACGGCAGGGGCCAGACGCTGACCTGGGCGCTCAAGCGCCTCGCGGACAGCGTCGGCGACGGCGGCGTTTCGCGATCCGTGGCGGAGAGGCGGGCGCGCTGGAGGGCCTCCCAGACCCCCTATTTCAGAGCCCGGGTCAACATCAGCACGCAAATCGTAGTGCCTCCCTTGAATGCGAGCGTTTCGGTGTCCGCAGCCGTTCGCGCCGCCAGCCTCAACTACGTTGGTCCCAAGGCGCAAAGGACCAGTCCATGAGCTTCAGTGCCTGGGGCGCACGGCGCGACCCGGCGAACTGGACGGAACTTGCGGAGGCGACAGCCGCCTCGTTCGACGGCTGCGCCACCCGGCGCGGGTTCACCGGCCACGAGATGCTCGACGCAGTGGGCGCCGTCCACATGAACGGGCGCTTGTACGACCCCGCCCTGGGCCGCTTCCTGCGCGCCGACCCGTTCGTGCAGTTCCCCGCCAACCTCCAGAGCCACAACCGCTACAGCTACGCCCTCAACAACCCGCTGTCGTACACCGACCCCAGCGGCCACTTCCTCAAGGGCCTGCTGCGCCCCCTGGCCAGCATCGCCATCTCCGTGTGGCTGCCCGGCGCGGGCATCTGGACCGGCACCGGCCTGTTCGCCGCCAACGGCATCGGCGCGGTGGCCGCCTCCGGGTTCATCGCCGGGGCAGTTGGCAGCGGCTCCCTCAAGGGAGCCGTCCTCGGGGCCTTCAACGCGGCGGCGTTCAACGGGCTCGGCGGCATTCCGTTCGGAGGCGACCTCGGGGGCGTCGCCGTCAGGTCGGCGACCTACGGGTTCGTCGGCGGCGTGATGGGCGTCCTCCAGGGCGGCAAGTTCGGCCACGGGTTCATCTCGGGGGCCGCCACTCAACTCGCGGCGGGACGCATCGACGCCCTGGAGTACGAGCGCCAGCGGGTGATGGCCTCGGCCGCTCTCGGCGGCACGGTGTCGGCGGCGACCTGAGGCAAGTTCGCCAACGGGGCGGCGACTGCCGCGTTCGGGCGGGCGGCCTCCGAAAGGCAGCAGCGCTGGCTGGCATCGCAAAGCCCGGTGTTCCGGGGCCGGGTCGCCCTTAACACGAACCTCGTCGCTCCCGGAGCCGCGGTCGCCCTGCCCCAGTCGGGCAGCGCCGAAGCCAGCCTGAAGCGGGACCTGAACCCGCCCCGCCCGGCGACGGACCTGGCCGCCCTTCCCGTTGCATCAGAGGCCGTTCTTGAGTTCTCCGCAACCCATGGAACCGATGCCTCCTTTGACCGTCTCAGTGACCGCCAGAGGTTCGTGTGGGGCGGATTCAGCGCCGAGGCGCTGCGCGAGCAGCACATCGTGTACGCCGGGACATCGCTGGCTGCCGCAGCTGTGGGTGTCGGAGCCACCGCCGGTCCCGCCGCTGCCGTTGCTGTCAAGGGCTTGAGCACCTTCACGAAAAAGTGGGTAGTATTGGTGGCCTTGGAAGGTAACGCCTCTTTCGTGTCCTTCTCAAATCAATACGTGCTCACAAATGCCGCGCGCCAGATTCCAAGCATGTATGTCCAGTACATCTCCCGTGTGCCTGGCCCCAAGCTGCCCTATTCACTGGTACAGCCCAAATGACGATTAGGATTAGATTTGCCAAGGGGCCAGCATTATGGGTGGGCGTTGGATTCTATTTCAGTCTGGTTGCTGTGCCGACCATTGTGCATGCAATCTACGGAAGCTGGGTGCTTTCCATTGGACTGACCATAGTCTGGACCTGTCTCTACTTTGTTGTAGGTTCGATGTCGATGTCTCGCCTACTGATGCCTATACACCTATGGAAGCTTCTGGGCCGCCGTTTTCCATGCACACGAAAGGCAACCGAACAGAATGCCGATTGCTTTGGTTTCGGAACCCTAAACGGCTGCGACTTGTGCTTCGCGCTTGTTGCGGATAAGACGGCATTGACCGTAGGTATCTGCAAGGCTCTGTTTGTCCGGCCCAAGACCATAAAGATACCTTGGGATCAGATCGAGATAAGTCGAGTGGGAGCAAATTACGACGGCGCATATGTCGCCGTCATTTCCTTCCCATCAATTAGTGGCTGCCAGATGGTTCTGCCGTGGCGCAGGAAATTCGCAAAGATTCTCGATCAAGTTGAACTCGCCGGTTCGCCTGCGGTGGCTTAGGTCGCAGTAAGTGGCGGAACCTTAAGGTCACCGCCCACGACGACCTAGGCCAGCTACGCGAGGTCCGGGACGATGCGAGCGGCTACCGCCGCACGCAGGACCACGACGCCCTGGGCCGGCCATCCACTGCGACCACCGTGCCCGGAACCGGCGCGGACCCGCACCACGAGAAGGCCACCTACGACCGGTTCGGCCGCCCCTTCCAGTTCTTCGACGCCAGCCGCACCCAAGCCAGGTTCGACTTCAACGGCGTGCGCCACGCCTACAACGCCAACGGCTACCTTGAGCGGCTCCAGGACGCCGAGGGGACCTTCGACGGACAGGGCACGTTCACCCCCAACGCCGTACACCGGACGGTCACCGCCATGGACGCCGACGGCGACGGCGCCTTGGACTACCTGCGGCTCTCGGACACGGTCACGCGCCCGCCCGGCTGCGCCGAGGCGGTTCCTCGTCAAGATCTCCTCTGCCGAATCTTGCGCCTCGTTCAAGACAATCAACTGCTCGCACATTGGGATGTGCTCTGCGATCGCCACGGCAACACTACTCCTGAAAACGCCGGGTGTTCAATTGCTTGTGGATGATCGGCGTACGGATGATAAACTAGACATCTATCTAGTCTATTGGAAACTGAACTCATGCAGTACGTTGGCGCCTTCGAAGCCAAA
>JAPPIX010000227.1 GCA_028820495.1 Gammaproteobacteria bacterium | reverse complement strand
TTGTGGCCTTCGCCCTCATTCTGGTCCTCAGCTTGGAGCCCGGACGCAGCCGCCTTCACCGAGCGCTAGCGTGGCTGGCGGTGGGCGCGGCAGTCTTTCATGCAGGCTATCTGCTGGCTTTGGACGCCACCCTCCTTGAGTACTTGAAGCCCACCATGCCGCCCTACATGGCGGTGGGCCTGCTGGCGCTGGCGTTGCTGGTCCTGAGCGCCTTGTTCTCGGGTAAGGCACGGCGGCGCATCTTTCCAGGCCGACGCGCCTTCCGCCGCCTGCATTGGGCGCTATCGGCCGTGGTCATTGCCGGAGTGGGATACCATGTTGCGGGCAGCGCGTTCTACATCAACCAAGGCCATCAGATCGCGCTGCTGGCAACGCTGCTTGCGGCTTTTGCAGCCTGGCCTCGGTTCTTCGGGCCGGCTGGCCAACTGCTTAGGCGCCATGCGGTTTCACAGCACGGCTGGTTGCTGACCCGTCAAGTCCTCGCCGCGCTGGCCGTCGCGAGCTTGCTTCTGGTTGCGCTGAGAAACCTCTGACGAGGCGATGCCGCAGACCAACGAGAGGGCGCGTTGCCGGAGGCAACGCACGGAGCCGGGCGCAAAAGTGGATCATTTGACAACCTTTTCCCGCGATCAAGAAAACAAGTGCGCTTGCTGATCGCTGGGGTAGTTGCGGCCCTGTCACTGACCCTCTGGTTCTGGACCTCCGAAACCCAGCGCCGCATGGTGGCCGAGGCCCCGTCGCTGCCAGTGAACTTCGCCCACGTCGACCATCGCACGGAGAACTGCGTCGGTTGCCACCACAACTTCGTGGACCGCACTGGCAGCGGCCTGTGCTTCGACTGTCATGAGCGTTCAGAGCAGGTCGGCCATCTTCTCGAAGCCCAGTTCCACGGCCTTTGCCGAGACTGCCACATGACCAGGCAAGCAGCGGGCGAACCCCACGGACCCACGCGGCGCTGCCTCGACTGCCACGTGACCGACCCGTTCCCGTAGGCCGGAAGCGCGAGCGTGAAGGGTTGACTCCGAGCATGGCTGAAATCATCATTCGCCCATTGCGACACCATACTGTTCCAAAGTACAGTATTTGGGTCGATTGGCGGTGGTTGGAATCGCAGACGCTCATCCCGATGATCGGATAGCATGAATTTCAAGGCGCTCGAAACCAAGCAAAAACTGCGCGGCGGATACTATACGCCAGAGGACCTAGCGGACTTCTTGGTTCGCTGGGTCGCAGGAAGTGCGCCAACCTCGATTCTTGAGCCAAGCTGCGGCGACGGCGTGTTTCTGGCGAGAATCGCTGCGCTTGCCGGTGAAAGCTCGGTCACTGCGTTTGAAGTTGATCCGGACGAAGCCCAAAAGGCGCGTACACGGGCCGGCGACGAGTCCGATGTGTGCGCAGCCGACTTTTTGGGCTGGGCGCTCAGCGCCCTACAACGCCAAAACACTCAGTTTGACGCCGTTGTCGGCAACCCCCCCTTCATCAGATATCAGTACCTTCCATCTGATTTCCAAGAGCGGGCGGAAGGCATTTTCAAAGTGCTGGGATGCCGGTTCACTCGGCACACCAACGCTTGGGTGCCCTTCGTGCTTGCCTCCTTCGCCATGCTGCGTAAAGGGGGGCGATTGGCCATGGTGGTGCCTGCCGAGATCATTCATGTCGCCCATGCCCAGTCGCTGCGGTCATATCTCGTCGCTAACGCCAAAAAACTGGTGGTGGTCGATCCTGCTGAACTCTGGTTTCCCGGCACACTGCAAGGCGCCGTTCTGCTCATGGCGGAAAAACGCAGCTCCAACGAGGCCGCGGCGGGGGTGGGCATCGAGTCGGTCTGCGGACGAGCGTTCACAAAGACTCATCCGCAAGACCTGTTCAACGCCTCTTCGGCGGTCAGCCAAGGTGACGGTAGCGCCAAGTGGACCTACGCGCTCCTGAGTGACTCGGTTCGGTCTCTGCTTGACGGTCTCAGCCAAAGGGAAGGTGTTTCGAGGTTTGGCGAACTGGCCGATGTGGATGTGGGAATTGTCACCGGGGCGAATCAGTTTTTTCACGTCCCGGACAGCACCGTGCAGAAGTACGGGCTCCAGCAGTGGGCGCACCCCATGTTCGGGCGAAGTGCTCACTGTCCCGGCGTTGTCTATGACCAAGCACAACACGAGGCTAATGCGAACAAAGGCAGCCCAACCAATTTCGTCTGGTTTCGCGACGACAGCGTGCGGGATTCCCCGTCGGGCCGGGAGTACATTGAGCACGGCGAACGCGATCAATTGCACAGGAGATACAAGTGCCGGATTCGGGAGCCTTGGTACGCCGTGCCCTCCGTGTACGCCACGGATGTTGGGCTGCTAAAACGCTGCCATGATGCGCCCCGCTTGGTTCTCAACAGTTTGGGGGCGTACACCACGGACACGGCTTATCGCATCCGGGTTCGCAGGGGAAGCGCGGACCGTTTGGTATACAACTTCATCAACGCCATAACCGCATTGAGCGCGGAGTTGGAAGGCCGGCACTACGGAGGCGGCGTTTTGGAACTGGTGCCGTCAGAAATCGAGAGGCTTTTGGTGCCTGACCCGCCAGACCTTTCCGTCGATATTGCGGGGCTTGACCGGGCAGTGAAGTCGGAGAGCCTCGGTGCGGTGCTGGAACGCCAATCCAGACTTGTGCTGGGGGCGCTGGGTATGGGATGCGCCAATCAGGATGACTTGATTAGTGCTTGGGGAAAGCTGCGCGATCGGAGGAGGCGGCTTTCTGCTACTGCCCCTTCCTGAGGGAATGTGCGGCGTTTAGTCAATTTCCAGAATAAATGACTTGCCCTCCGGATCATCAGCATCCCTATACAACTGCATTGTTCGCTCAAGAAGACTCTCCCGAGCGACGATCGGACGGGCGGCGCCCCAATGCAAAGCCGTCATGCTATTGCCCTGTCGATAGGTTGGCGTGTCGGTTCTCGTGTTGTGGGAAACTTCAAGGCGATGAAGACCTCGGTCCACGCCGCTGACTACGATGTGAAAGGACGCCGAGGCTCGCTCCAAGTGTTCGTACCCCGACCTTTCATCGAGTTCCCAGTCAAGCTGGTTGAACACGTTTTCCCGAAAATAGTGCCGCTGATCAATGTCGCGTGAAGCCCCTTTGGTGAACAGCATGTTTCCTGTGGGGTGCGTATTGGATGCCGTGGGAATGTTCAAGTCTCGCCGGGAGAGGGGTCCGCTTGACCAAACAAGATCCGGCCTTACCGCCGTTGCTGCGCGGGTGCCGGGTGAGCGGGGCTGCTGCGGGCCGTCGTTTTGCCGGATTTGTCGGCGAAGTTGGTTAAGGCGTTGGGCACGATAGTTGGCAATCTTCGGCGTATTGAGGGATATGCGCGGTACGGCGTCGTCACTCGAATCGGAGGCCGAACCGACGGCAATCGCGCTCGGGATGCGATCCTCATCAACGACGCGCCCGCTATCCAGAAGCCGCTGAATCTCCTCGGGACTGGAAATCCGGATGACGTTGCCGGATTGCTGGTGATCGAGAATCCCGGAGATGGCTTCGCTGACTTCGTTTAGGAATTCGCGATCGGACGGGGCTCCCAAATCGAGTTCAATGGCGATGCTCGCTTCGACATTCGAGGCCAGTCCGCCCCCGGTCAGGTTGGCGCTGCCAGCCAGCAGCCGCGCCTTGGCCGCACTTTTGGACAGATACAGCTTGGGATGGAAGAGAATGCTTCTCGCGCCTGTATCCACTATGTAGGTAGTGAGACCCAGATCGAGGCACTTTTGCAAGGCTTGGGCCGAGGTTATCCCGTTCCTGATGCCCGCGAACATCGTCGTGCGCTCGGCTATTGGCGCCAACTTCTCTTCAATTGCCCCGAGGCCAGACGCGGTGACAAAGGCAACGCTCAAGATCGCCTCATCAAGGTCGGGCAACGCCAAGACGTGCTGCACAGCATCAATGTGGCTGCGGTCCGTGATTCCCTGGAGTATGAACTTTGGCGTCACAGCGGCATCCGGTTTGTCAGTGATTGGCGAAAACCAAGGGAATCTTGCTGCATAATTCCCCGACATACCACTGGCGAGCGCTCCAATGGCATCGTCCGCTACCGCATACGAGGCCGCCTGCGAGGCGGTTGGAAGCCTGCTCCGAGAGCCCGGGCGCAAGGCGATCCTGCGCTCGGAACTGGTGTCTTACGCACCCGCGCACGCCTGTGACCGGGCATTGCGGCGCTACTGCGAGTCCGGCGAGCTGACGCGGGTCGGCCAAGGCATCTACGGCATCGGCGCCGCCAAGGTGTTCGACATCGTCCCGGAAGTGATGCCGAAGCTGGGCTACCGCATCCTGCCGGGCGAACCGGTGCGCGGCTACAGCCAGAAGGCAGGTGGCGCGGTGTGGCGGCTGGACCGGCCCTGCCGCCGCCTCATTCGCAAGCGCGGCGTGCAGGCCATCTTTGAGACGCCGGACGGAGAGCCGGTGGCAAGTCGGCAGCAAGGAGAGACAATGAGCGCGATGCAGGAGCCACCGGCACGCAGGGAAATCGAAGCGCACTTCCATGCATTCGAGCGGTGCCATTCCCCTGCTAGGGCGGAGAAGGACCTGATCGTGCGCCGGGCGCTGATGGCCATGGAGCGCTTCAGTAGCGAACGGGCCACGCTTGCCATCGAGGGGGGCACGGCGCTGGTGGCGTACCACCGGCTGACCAACCGTTTTTCGGAAGATCTGGATATTCGCCTGATCCCAAACGAGTCCGTGCAACGGCTCAGCATCGATGAGCGGGTCGCGGCGCTCAAGGAGATCGGGCAGGCGTTCAAGGCGCATATCCATGCGGAGATGCCGTTCCTGCAACCCACGCGCAAGGGCCGCATCCGCAAGGATGGCGTGTTGCAGACTTTCATCTACAACTACCGGAGCGCCGTTCCCGACGAGCAGGTGGTGGCGGGGATCAAGTGTGAACTGGTGCATATCCCGCTGATGATGCCGACCGTCGAGCAAGCCGGGGTTGGCGGCGGGCGGTTTGAGACAATCCATCCCGCGGAGATCGCCAGCGGGAAGTGGCAGGCGCTCACGACGCGGCTGCCCCGCAATTCGGACTCCTACCCCGATCTTGTGCGCCATGTCCACGATCTCGCAGCCATTCGCCCCGCATTGATCCTCCTCGATTCGGAAACCGCGCGCGAGACCATGTTGCGCGGCGAGACCACGCACGATGCCGTTGCCGCCGTGCTGAAGGAACTGGTCCGGCCCGTCTGGCGGGATCACTACGAGAGCTACATGGGGCGGATGGGCGTGCTTACCGTGAGCGATTGGCCCAATAGCCATCCGAATTGGGATGCGGTGCTGGCGAACATCACGGCGCTGGCCCGGGAACTCGGCCTTCTTCGGGCCAATTCGGCCTGAATCGGCCCGACACTCGTATTGTGCGGGGTAACTACTCGGCCCGAGACACCTGATCGGCCGCCTTCTTCCAGTACAGGGCGTTGAATCCGCCAAACACGATCGCCATGACGCCGACGTCGGTGAGGACGTACATGGCGATGT
>JAPPIX010000047.1 GCA_028820495.1 Gammaproteobacteria bacterium | reverse complement strand
TGCCGATGGTGTGGGGGACGCAGACGACGGCCCCATCGCAACTGAGGTCTGCGCGCCGCGTTCGGTTGCCGAGGGCCGCTATCGGATCCGCATCGCCGCCAGCGCCGAGGGCTTTGCGCTTGCCGCTCATCCCGAAGCGGGCAGCCTGATGGTTGGGGATGGCTTCATGACCTTGGACGAAGCGGGCAACCGGGCATGGGATCGCAACGACGACGGTGAACTGGTTGCGGAAGAAAATGGCTGGGACTATTGAGGAGAAGCGCTGCGAAGCGCGCCAAGGGGGCTTTTCGATGCTCGAGTTGTTGGTGGCCCTGCTGGTCACCAGCGTTGGCGTGCTGGGCATTGCTGGCCTGACCACCCTGAACGCCCAGCATCGACGGTCAGCGGCTGCCCATGCCGAAGCCGTCAGGCTGGCCGAGGACATCATTGAGCGCATCCGCGCCAACCCTGCCGGCCTGCAAGCCGGAAGCTACGCAGTGAGCGGGGATGCTGTTGGGGCATCGGATTGCCACGCGGGCCAGTGCGCTGCGGCGGAAATGGCGGCATTTGATGTCGCGCAGTGGCGGTGCGCCTTGGGCGCATCCACGACGGACCCAAGTTGCCGCGGGCCTCTCCATGCCACCGGAACCGTTGCCGCCGACGTCTCGGCCGGTTCGGTGCGCATCACCATTCAATGGCGGGACCAAGGCGCAAGCCGAACATTGACCGTTGACAGCGGGGTCTGACGTGCGCTCTCGGCCTAGCCAGGGCCTGTCGTTGGTCGAGTTGCTCCTGGCCTTGGCGTTGGGCTTGGTGGTGACCTTGGGTCTCGCGCAACAGTACGCGGGCGGGCGGGCCTCGGCATCGAGCCTTATGGAGCAGGCCGACGCGCAGGACAGCGGGCGCTACGCCTTGGCCTTTCTGCGCCAGTCCGCGGCAGCGGCGGGCAATCTCGGTTGCAATGGCCGCGCCGTTCGCTTGATGAGCGCACTGAACGGCGATTGGGGCGATCTGTTCGAGTTCAACCTTCCTCGGCCGGTGCAGGGGTTTGACTATCAGGGCGATGGCGCCTCAACCGCCCTTGATGACTGGACGCCCAGCTTGGCGCCCCTGCCTCGGCAGGCTGGTGGCGGCACGGTCAACGCCTTGGCTAGGGGTACGGGCATCCGCCTTGGGCGTCTGGCGCCGGGGGCTGACGTTGTTGTGTTTCGCCGCCTGCAGCAGCCGGCCTTTGCCTTGGCGGCCGGATTGGCGCCGGATGGCGACCCGGTCGTCCAAGACTCGGCGAGTGGCCGTCTTCGAGCGGGCGACGTGGCGGTGGTTAGCAACTGCGAACAGGCTGCGATGTTCCGCATCACCCGAGTGGCCGCAGCGGGCCCAGGCCAATCCGTTCTAAGGCGCGCTTCGGGCAGCGGACCGTACGACAACGACGCTGGCCGCAGCCTCTCGGAGTCCGGCCAGGGGTACGGCGGCGCCGACCACGGCGAGGGCGCGCAGGTCGCTCAGGCGGTCACCGAGATCTATTTTGTTGGCTATGGCGCGGGTCGCCGGGAAGCGGGTCTTTGGCGGCGCTCCGGCGCTTCGCGGCCCGTCGAGCTGGTGGCGGGCATCGTTGACCTGCAGGTCTGGGCGGGCGTTGATGAAGACCGCCACGACGGTTTCGATGGCCCCAACCGCTACCTGCCGTTCAGCGTTCTTCCTGCGAGGGGTTCCCCCTCGCGCTCCCCGGCTGAAGGCTCCTTGGCTGACGATCCGGTGATTCGGTCGATTTCCGTGGCGGTGACCGCCACCAGCGGGGAGGCCACCCGGCGCTTCGTGCAGACCTTGAGCTTGAGAAATGCGTGGTAACCCTTCGAGCGATGGGCAACGCGGCATCGCCCTGTTCCTCAGCCTGGTCATGTTGATGCTGCTGACCATTGCCGGCGTGGCGGCGGTGCAGACCACCCAGTTGCAGGCGCGTGTGGCCCGCAACGTCCATGACAACCTGATTGCCTTGCAGGCGGCGGAACGGGCGCTGCGGGAGGGCGAACGCTTCTTGATGACGTCAAGGCCGGATGCGGCCCGCTACACCCCGGCGGGCACCGATGGCCTGTGGCGTCCGGCGGACTTCGGCGCAGCCCCGGTGTGGCGGGCTGAGCGTGTTTGGCTTGATGGCGGGGGCGGCAGCCGTCGGGCCGCACCGGTCGCCGGTGCGAGCGCCCCGCCGCGGTACCTGATCGAGTGGCTGACGACCTTGACGGGGCCGGACAATCCCCACCTGCTCGAGCAGTCCACCGTCGCCAGCGTGCCGCGAACGGCCATTTTTCGAGTCACTGCCCGTGGCTTCGGTGCCACGCGGCATGCCCGGGCGCAACTGCAAAGCACCTTCGCGGTGCGGTTGCCGCCGGAGAACGACCATTGAATCGTCTGGCCAGCGTTTTGATTGGGATGGGTCTTTGCGTGGCCGCCGCTCTGGTCGAGGCTGGCGCTTCCGAGGTCTTGGCCGGGTTCGCCTTCGATCCCCGGGCATCCAGCGAGGGTGGCATTGAGTATCGGGCGTTCCATGACCTGGACGCGGCAACCGGCGACCTTCATGCCGTGCGCTTCGATGGGGTCGGATTCCGCGTGCTGTGGCGAGCTGCAGAGCGACTTGAGCGCACACCGCCGGAAGAACGAATCATCGTCACCCTGGATCGAGATGCTTGGGCTGGCCTGCCGTTCGAGCACGGCCGCCTCAATGCGAGCCAAAGGGCTGTTCTGGATGAAGACGAGGTCAACTGGCTGCGCGGCGAGGGCAACAGCCGACGGCTGGGGCCGATCGTCGGCTCGGAGCCGGCAATTGTCGGGGCACCCCAAGCCGTGCGCCGCGATCACGCACCCTATCCTGTCGCTCGTGGTGAGACCTACTCCGAGTTTGCCATGGATTGGGCTCGGCGGTCCGGCTTGGCGTACGTCAGCTCAAACAACGGACTGCTGCACGCCTTTGACGTTGGCAGCGGCGATGAGGTGTTTGCCTATGCGCCAAACAAGTTGATTGACGGCGATCAGCGATTCGCCATGCGGCTTGATGCCCGCGCTTCGGGTTCGGAACGTCATCTTCCCTTGCGGCTCCCCACGCCCACTGTAGAGGATGTGTTTGTGAGGTTGGCGTCCGCAGGTGCGCGCAAAGCATGGCGAACGCTGCTGATCGGTGGGCTGGGCGAAGGCGGCAAGGGTTTCTTCGCCCTCGACGTCACGGATCCCGAAACAAGCACCGACTCCGCCGAGGTGGCCGCGCAGATGGTGCTTTGGGAGTTCACGGATGCAGATGACGTGGCACCGATTGATGCGGACGGTCAACTGATCGCAGATCTGGACGAAGACGGGGCGCCGGTCAAGGATCTCGGCTACGCCACCAGCCAGGCGCGTCTTGCCATGAGCAACGTGCGCGACGCGCGGGGCGGCCGGAAGTGGGTGGCGGTTTTCGGCAACGGCGGCGGCAGCACCGCAGGTCGCGCCGTCATGTTCGTGTTGTTTGTTGATGACGGGCTTGACGGCTGGGCAGCGGGCGACTTCATCAAGCTGCCGACCGGCGCCGGGTCGGGGTTGGGTGAGCCAGCCTTGGTGGACTTGGATCTGAACGGCACCCTGGACCGGGCTTACGCCGGCGACCTCGAGGGCAACTTGCACCGGTTCGATCTGTCCAGCCCGGCGCCCGCAAGCTGGAGCGCCACGCGCCTGTTCCAAGCGCGGTATGGCAGCGGGCGGGGCGTTGCGCAACCCATCACCGCTCGCCCCTTGGTCTTCAAGCACCCCAGCCAACCCGGCTTCATGGTCGTTTTCGCCACCGGCGTCCCCTTGCGTCCCGGCCAACCGGGCGATGCGGCCGTTCAGTCCCTGTACGGCATCTGGGACGCGGGTGGGGTGGCGGACGGCGTGGTGGATCCTGATTCGCTGGTGGCGCAGAGGATGAGCAACATCCGGACCGCCGGCAATGGTGCGGCGCGTCTCCACCGGGTCGTTGCCGACCGGCCGGTGGACTACCAACTGCCGGGCGCTTCCGGGTCGGGGGTGCGCGGTTGGCGCATCGACCTCGATGCCTCCCGCGCCGGCAGCGCAACCGGCACCGCCCAACATCCCGGCGAGCGCTTCCACCCGCGCCTGACGGTGTGGGGCGACCTCCTGATCGTGACCACCCAGATGCCGAATGGGGCGGATGGTGGCGCAATAGGCGCCGTCGTGCCGATCAAGTGGGCCACCGGCGGCAGCCCCCGCCGTCCGGTTCTCGACCTGAACGGCGACGGCCTTGTGGATGAAAGCGACCTGCTGCCTGTGGGGGAGGGAGACCGCGCCCCCGGCATGGTCTTCGACGAGCGCGACTTCAGCGGCCCATTGGCCGCGCCTCAGGTACTGCCGACCTTCGGTGGCGGACAATTGGTCTTGGCCGGCGGCCTCCACCGCCACTCCCAGGCCCTTGGCCCACCCGTTCACCGGCTGGCCGGCCGGCTATCCTGGCGCGAGCTCGCGGAGTGGTAGTGCCCTTTGCGATTAGTGGGTGTGAATATGCGTGTTGGTTCCCGCCCTCGGACGACGCTCGAGGCACTCACCGAGGAGTGGCAGCGTTGGCGCCGACAAACTGGAAGTCGATCGGAAGCGATGGAAGTTGGCGCACTTTCGCAGTGCGTTGTCGCGGCACTGCGTAACGATCACCAGATCGAAGTTGCGAGCGTTATCATCACGGTCCACCGTGGCGCCGTATCCCACTTGCAACGTGAACGAAAGGCATCTCGGGGTGCTGCGCTGACTGAGCCGGACATCGACCGGCTGCCGATTATTCTCGCCGCGCCCGAGCGCGTACTTCTGGACACAGGCACAACCCGCCCCTCTCTGCTATATGTATTCGACCCTATCGGCACGAGTCGGGAGAGGGGCAAGATAGCTGTGTGGTTGGACTTTCGCGACACGCTGGCTATAGGCGAGGATCGGCCCGCCACCCTGATCACCAATTCGGTCAGGACGGCAGGCTATGTCTCCAGCAGCAACCTCAACGACCCAAGGTATGTGGACCTAGGGGGATGTGCGGAGTGATCACCGCCGGGACGAGACGCTACCCTCGATGCAGTACGCTGGCCGCGAATTGCGGCAAACCATCTACCGGGAATGCGGTTCGGCAGGCGCCTGTTACCCGGCCTACCCGGCGGCAAGCCAACTATAGCGCCAAGCTGCTATGGGGATCAACATTGTCGACTCACAGTAGTTCTCACGGGACACAGCGTTAGCACTCAAGCGGCCTGCCCGCTGCGTTCTCACGGATACCGTCGCCGTCGGCGTCGATGGCCCGACGCGCCCGGCCTTGGGCATTTAGGATGATTTGGCGGGCGAAACGGGCATCGCCGTCCGCAGGGCAGTATTGGAAGTTGCCGCTTTGCCAGTCCGTCAAGCCGGTCCCGTGAATGAGCAGGTAGCTGCGGTTGCGGAATGAACGCCAGCGTATGCTTTCACCCTCCGCCAAGGGGGGCAGCCGCAGACCCACGAACTCGCCTTCATCGATGCGCCGGTCCCGGTCGTGGTCCAGAAACA
>JAPPIX010000413.1 GCA_028820495.1 Gammaproteobacteria bacterium | reverse complement strand
TCAATAGGCGGATGTTGCGGAACTGGATGGGGTGACTCTCGCTTTGCAGGGCAATGTAGCCTTCGCCGAGTGGTTCGCCGTCGGGCTTGGCTTCCGGCCGATGCCCGTTGACCACACCGCCGCCATAGGAGGGGTCGGTGTACGCCATGACCGCCTCGCCGTTGACGTAGTGGGTGATCCGGTCGCCGCCCAGAACCCGCACCTCGAATTCAATCCACTGATCGCCGTCGAAGGTTGGGGACGTTGAGGCGATGCAGTGCTGCTCGGTGAACTCGCCGTTGACATGCACGTTCGTTCCGGGCGTGCATAGGTTACCGGTGGGCCGCGGTTTGCCGTCGCCCAAGCCGCCTAGGAACTGGGCTTCGAGCGAAATCGGGAAGTCCTGCGCCGCCGGCATGGTTTCCGGCGCCTGGGCGTGCAGCATCACGCCGCTGTTGCGCCGAGCCCAGGCTCGGCCGCCGGGGGCCTGCGGGCCGATGAAGCGGTATTCCAGCCGCAGCCTGTAGTGCGAGAAGGGTTGCTTGTGGAAGAGGTGCCCGAAGCGGTCGTCGAACGCTTGGTAGCCGTCGTAGGAGACGGTGAGCAGGCCGTCTTCGACGCGAAAGGTGTCGGCATGGTTGTCGCCGGGTTCGTGGTGGCGGATTTTGGCCGTCCAGCCGTCGAGGTCACGCCCGTTGAAAAGGGGGGTCCAATCGTGTTCGCCAGCGGTTCCGGGCTCATTCGCCCACCCGCCTTCGGCGCTCGCGACCAAGCCGAGAGCCGCGAGGCCGATAGCGGTCAGGCGTAGCTGGCCCAAGGCCCTTCGCCCGGCGCGCAGGCGGTGCTTGGCATTAGAACCCGGGATTGGCCCATGCCTTATCGCCCGGCGAGTAGGGGGCGCAGGGGTCGAAGCGCCCCGGTGTCTCGACGTAGCGCATGGCCTGGGTGTAGCCGATTTCCGACGTGAAATAGCCGAGCAGCGCCAGTTCCTTCATCATGCGAAAGAAGTGCCTTGGCGCGTCGGGGGGTTGGTTGCGCATCTGGTCGAATTGCTCGGCGTCGAGCGCTTCCAACAGCTTTAACCGGTCGGCTGGGCTGGCGGCAAGGAAATCGCGGCCAACGGCTTCCCGGCATCGGGCATCGACTGCGGCCATGCCCTCGCGGAAGATCGCTTGGTCGGACGGGTAGTAGGCGTCCGTGACCATCAACGCCATGAAGGCGCCAACGCCGGCGGCCTTCGCGCCGGGGGTGCTTGTCTCCGGCAGCATGGTTTCGGCGACCTCGTCGAGCAGCTCAATGTCGCTGTCCGCGAAAGTTGCCCCATCAGCAGACTCGCCCGCCTTCGTCGGCTGGGCCACCTCCGGGCTGTTCTCGGCCTGCGGGCTGCAGGCGGCCAGCATGGCGGTCTGGCCCACCAAGGCCGCGCCGCCGAGCATGGCGCTAACGCGGAGAATCGCTTCGCGGCGCGTCAGCAGGCCCTGCATTGGCAGGCTGTGCTCGGCGCCAGCCGCTTTCGTGGCTGGCCCGGTCATGGGAGATTGCCGCGCTTGAGTTCGTTGACTGCGTGGTCCGCCGCCCTCGCGGTGATCGCCATGTAGGTCAAGGAGGGATTCACGCAACTGGCGGAGGTCATGCAGGAGCCGTCGGTGACGAACACGTTGGGGGCGTCCCAGACTTGGTTCCAGCGGTTGAGCACCGAGGTATTTGGGTCACGGCCCATGCGTGCCGTGCCCATCTCGTGAATTCCCATGCCCGGATAGTATTCCCGCTCGTAGATGGCCACATCGCTGGCACCCGCCGCCTCTAGCATCTCGGCCATGTCGTTGGCCATGTCGATGCGCATCAGCCGTTCGTTCTCGCCCAGGGCGCAGTCCACCTTCAACACAGGGAGGCCCCACTTGTCCTTGCGGGCAGCGTCGATGCCGATCTTGTTGTCGTGCACGGGCAGCATCTCGCCGAATCCCGTCGCCCCGATCCGCCATTCGCCGGGCTCGGCCATGCGATCCTTGAAGTCCGCCCCGACGCCAAGCTCCCGCACCGCCCGCTGCCAACCCAGCCGGCTGGCGCCGCCTTGGTAGCCGAAGCCGCGCAAGTAGCCCCGCTTGTCGCCGAACAGGTTTCTGAAACGCGGGATGTAGAATCCGGTGGGACGCCGTCCGAAGGTGGTCTTGTCGTCCAGCGACGCCTCCCGGATGATGCCTTGGGCGCCGATTCGGAAGTGGTGGTCCATCAGGTTGTGGCCGAGTTCGCCGCTGCTGCTGCCGAGCCCGTCTGGCCAGACGTCGGTGGCGGAGCGCATGAGCAGCCAGGTGGAATTGAGCGTTGACGCGCACAGGAACACGATTGACGCATTGAATTCGGTGGACTTCTCCGTCACCGCGTCCACGACCCGCACCCCGGTCGCGCGTTGCCGGTCCTGGTCATAGACGACCTCGGTGACGATGGAATAGGGCATCAGCGTCAGCCTGCCCGTGGCCATGGCCGCCGGCAGGGTCGATGACTGGGTGCTGAAGTAGGCGCCGTAGGGGCAGCCGAGCCAGCAGGCGGCGCGGTACTGGCACGGCGCCCGGCCCGGCAGCGCCTGGGTCAGGTTGGCGACGCGGCCGGGGATGATGCGGCGATGGCCGTCAAAGCGATTCCGCAGCCGGCCCGCGATCAGCTCCTCGCCGCAGTTCAGCGGCATCGGCGGCTGAAACTTTCCGTCCGGAAGCTGTGGGAGCCCTTCGAGGGAGCCGGATATACCGGCGTGGGCCTCGACGTAGTCGTACCAAGGGGCGAGGTCCGCGTAACGGATTGGCCAGTCCACGGCGATGCCCTCGCGGGCGTTGGCCTGGAAGTCCAATTCGTTGAAGCGATAGCTTTGCCGGCCCCACAGCAACGAGCGTCCGCCCACTTGGTAGCCGCGAAACCAATCGAAGCGCTTGACTTCCGTATAGGGCGAGTCCTGTTCCGAAGCCCACCAATCCAAGTTCTTTTCGTTGAGCGGATAGTCCCGCTTCAGAACCGGGTAGGCTTCCTCCATCGCCACCGTCCTGCCGCCGCGATGGGGGTACTCCCAAGGCGCTTTGCGGGCGTTGACGTAGTCCTTGACGTGCTCGACGTTCTTGCCACGCTCCAGGAGCAGGACGGTGAGGCCCTTCTCGGTCAGTTCCTTGGCGGCCCAACCCCCGGATATGCCCGAGCCCACCACGATCGCATCGTACTTTCCCGCAACCATTCCCTTCCTAAGATGGTTTTGCCGCCATTATGCCCATATGTCCGGGCGTTTTGGGTATCCTGCATTCGGGAGGTATGGAAATGCGCAGCGCAATCGGCACGCGCCTGGGCGCGATGATGTTTCTGCAGTTCTTCGTCTGGGGCGCTTGGTACGTCACCATCGGCAACTTCATGGTCGCCCAAGGCATGGCGGACCTGACGCATTGGCCTTACACGGTCAATCCGATCGCGGCGATCATCGCGCCGTTTTTCCTCGGACTGGTTGCGGACCGCTTTTTTGCGACCGAGAAGGTGCTGGGCGTATTGCATCTCCTAGGCGGGGCGGTGATGCTCCTGGTGCCTGGAGCGGCAGGGTCGCCGCAGCTCTTCGTAGCGCTGCTGCTGCTCTACAACCTGTGCTACATGCCCACCTTGGCCCTGGCCAACTCACTGGCCTTCCACAACATTGAGAACCAGGAGCGGCAATTCCCGATCATTCGGGTTTTCGGCACCATCGGCTGGATTGCGGCGGGCCTGTTCATCGGCTTCGTCCTCGGCGAGTTCTCCGGGGACGAGCTGCCGGATCGCACGGCCCTGCCGCTCTATGCAGCGGCGGTGGCCAGCCTCCTGCTTGGCCTGTACAGCTTTACCTTGCCGCATACGCCGCCACCGGCAGCGGGTGAGCGCGTGTCCTTGGGGAGCATCGTCGGCATGGACGCCTTGCGGCAGCTCGGCAGCCGTTCCTTCACCATTTTCGTCGCCTGTTCATTCCTGATCTGCATTCCGCTGGCGGCCTATTACAACTTTGCGCCGATCTTCGCGGCCAATGCGGTATATGACCAAGGCGTCAGCAATGCCGTCGTTGACCTGCTGCCGAACCCATCCTCCCTGATGAGCCTGGGCCAGATGTCGGAGACCGCCTTCATGCTGCTGATGCCGCTGCTCTTCCTGCGCTTCGGCGTGAAATGGATGCTGGCCATCGGCATGGCGGCCTGGGTCCTGCGCTACGTCCTGTTCGCCCTGGGCGCCCCCGATGCCGTCTTCTGGATGGTGGCCACCGGGATATTGCTGCACGGCGTCTGCTTCGACTTCTTCTTCGTCACCGGGCAGATCTACGTGGACCAGAAGTCCACGGCGGCCGTGCGCGGGCGGGCGCAGGGCTTTCTCGTGCTGGTGACCTACGGTCTGGGCATGTTTGTTGGCGCCCAGGTCGCCGGCGCCCTGTTCAACCGCTTCCTCGGCGATGACCCGGCCCTAACGCTCGCGCTTTGGCAGGATTTCTGGCTGGTGCCGGCAGGGTTCGCGTTCCTTGTGCTGGCGCTCTTCGTGCTGAGCTTCCGAGACGACTGATTGATATCGATGAGTTTCCAGAGGAGCCTTCAGCTTGCCCCAGAACGGCACGCCGCCGACCTCGAAGGAACAACTGGCCATTTGGTAAACTGCCTCCACTTGTTGCATGGAAGGAGCCTATGCGGCGCAGAACGATGATCAAGTGGGCCGGTGCCGGCACCATGCTTCTGGGGGCGGGCAAAATGCTGCCGGCCTACGCCAGCAGCCCAGGGCAGCAGCCCCTGAACCGCTCGGGAGCCGCGCTGGGCGTGCAGCTTTACACCGTCCGGGATTCACTGCAGGCCGATGTGCGCGGCACCCTCGCCGCCATTGCCGCCATCGGCTACCAGGAGGTGGAACTGTTCGGCCTTGGGGGTGAAGCCCTGGACGAGAAGCCGCTCTTCGGCCTGACCGCCAAAGAGTTTGCCGCAGCACTTGAGGATGTCGGTTTGCGCGCGCCCATGGCGCATATCCAGGGTAATGCCATGAACATCGCGGAGATCGCTGAAGTTGTGCAGCCGGTCGGCGTTCGCCAGCTCGTTGTCCCGCTGGCCCCGGAATTCGTGTCCTTTGAAGGCGGCCAGTTCCGGATGATTGGCGTGACGGGTCGCAGTCAGCTCGACGCCATCGCGGAGCGGCTGAACCGCCAAGGCGAACTGGCCAAGGCCAGCGGCATGGGCTTCGGCTACCACAATCACCAGATGGAGTTCGCGGATCTTGGCGACCAAAACGCCTTCGACTACCTGTTCTCACAGGCGGATGCGGAGTTGGTCAAGATCGAGCTGGACATTGGCTGGGCGGTGTTCGCCGGCATCGATCCGTTGGCGGTGCTGAACCGCTATGCCGGGCGAGTCATCGCCGTACACCTCAAGGACCACGCGCCCCCTCCCTCACCAGCCAGCAGCGGCGAACCCGATCCAGCATCCCTAGCGGCGCAACTCGTCGAACCCGGCACCGGCCCCACCGACTTCGCCCCGATCCTCGCGGCGTTGGACAAAACCGGCGTCGCCCACCGTTTCGTGGAAGTTGACGTTTC
>JAPPIX010000079.1:33420-42877 GCA_028820495.1 Gammaproteobacteria bacterium | reverse complement strand
GGCCACGGCCAGCAGGCTGGCCCGGTCCAAACGAATTCTGAGCGGATTCATGGGAGCGAAACTTAGCGCCAAGAGGTCGATTTGGATAAGACCGATTGGCCATATGTTTATGCTATCTGAACAGCACCAGCATCAGGGCCAGGGGCACGACGGCCAGCCACAAGCCGATGCCTAGTACGAGGCTGGACAGCGACAGCTTGCCAAGGCTCGCCCGGTCGAGTTCCAAACCGATCAGGCCAAGTGCGATCACCAGCAGGGTTTTGCTGACGAAGCCGATGCCTTGCGTAATCTGCTCACCGAATTCGACGGCGCCACCGACCGCGGCGGCGGCGACAAACAGCACAATGAATGGCGGAACCCGCAATTTCGCTTCACGCTTAGCGAACAGCAGGCTCGCCGCAAAGGCCAGCGGAATCAACCACAGCGCTCGCCCAAGCTTGACCGTGGTCGCCACTGCGGCGGCCTCGTCGCCGTAGATTGCGGCGGTTGCGACCACCGAACTCGTATCGTGGATGGCCAGCGCCACCCAAGCGCCGAAGGTTTCCTGGCTCAGTTCAAGCCAGGCGCCGATGGTCGGAAACGTGAACAAGGCCACGGCATTGAGCAGGAAGACAATGCCGGTTGCCGCCGCCAACTGGTGCGGCCTGGCGCCGACCACGGGTGCGAGCGTGGCGATGGCGGTCGCGCCGCAGATCGCCGTGCCGCTGGTCAGCAAGGAGGTTTCGACCCGGTCGCTGCGGGTCAGTCGCGCAAACGCCCATCCCAAAAGGAGCGTTGTTAGCACATAGGCAGCCACGGTCACGCCATAGTCAGCGGAAACGCTTACCATCCGGTCGAAGCCCAGGGTAAGCCCCAGCAGCACCACGGCAGTCTGCAAGCTGATCGCGCCGAGCCGCATGCCCCGCCTGACGGGGTTGACATCAAGACCAAGACGAATGAGCAACCCGCCCAACAGGGCTACGGCTGGATTTTGCAGCGCGATGCCGCCGCCGAGGGCGGCCAGCAGACAGATCCACGCGGCTAAGTGGGCCTTGGGTCGCTGGTGCGCGGCGTCGGCGTAACCGGGTGGATCTGGCATAGGGCTTTCACCATACACCACGATCGGACTGCGCGCCGAATAACTGATCGAGGCGTGATCAGGCTGAGTTAAGATGCGTGGTCTGGCAGCTATGGAGCAGGCTGGTGAACTTGGCGGGCAAAACAGCGATTGTCACCGGCGCCGCAGGCGTTCTGGGGGCGGCGGTGGCCGAGGAGTGCGAAGCGCAGGGGGCGCGGACGGTCCTGATCGACGTGGCGGCGGGGTTCGCCGACGGCTCCGGCGCACGTCTCGAACTGGATCTCACCGATGCCGCGGCCGTGGCCGAAGCGATTGCGGGCGTCGGCGAGTTCGACGTCGTCTGCAACATCGCGGGCGGCTTCGACATGGGGCCGAAGGTGTTTGAGATCACCGACGCCCACTGGAGCGACCTGTTCGACATCAACGTCACCACCCTGCGCAACATGCTAAGCGCCACCTTGCCGAGGTTGGTGGCGCGGGGCCGGGGCAGCGTCATCAACGTCGGTGCCTTGGGCGCCCTGCAGGGCTTGGCGTCCATGGGCGCCTACACGGCGGCCAAGTCGGTGGTGATGCGGCTCACCGAAGCGGCTTCCGAAGAGGTGCGCCGTCAAGGGGTCAACGTCAACGCCGTGCTGCCCAGCCTGATCGACACGCCGCGCAATCGGGCCGACATGCCGAAGGCCGACCACAGCACTTGGGTGGCTCCCGAGAGCCTTGCCAAAGTGATCTGCTTTCTAGCCTCCGATGCGGCGGCCGACATCCACGGGGCGCTGGTTCCAGTTCGCGGGCGGGTTTGAGGCGCTAGTTCAACGCATCCAAGTACTTCTCCGCATCCAAGGCCGCCATGCAGCCGAAGCCGGCGGAGGTGACGGCTTGGCGGTAGATTTGATCGGCCACGTCGCCGGCGGCGAAGACGCCGGGCACGCTGGCGGCGGTGGCGTTGCCGTTCAGGCCGCTCGACACCTTGATGTAGCCGCCGTCCATGTCGAGTTGACCTTCGAAAATCCCCGTGTTCGGCGTATGGCCGATGGCGATGAAGACACCGGCGAGGTCGAGTCGCTGCTCATCATCGCTTTGCGTCGAACGGATGCGGATGCCGGTGACGCCTGATTCGTCGCCCAACACCTCGGCCAAGGTGTGGTGCCAAGCGGGTTCGATGTTGCTGCGGGCGAACAGGCGGTCCTGCAGGATCTTCTCGGCGCGCATCTCGTCGCGGCGATGCACCAGGGTCACCTTGCTGGCGATGTTGGACAGGTAGAGCGCCTCCTCGGCCGCCGTGTTGCCGCCGCCTATGACGGCCACGTCCTGGCCACGGTAGAAGAAGCCGTCGCAGGTGGCGCAGGCGCTCACCCCGCGGCCCTTGTAGGCCTCCTCCGACGGCAGGCCCAGGTAACGGGCGGATGCCCCGGTGGCGATGATAAGCGCATCGCTCGTGTAGCGGCCCCGGTCGCCCGTCAGCTCGAAGGGCTGCACGCTGAGGTCGGCGGCGTGAATCTGGTCGTTGACGATGGTGGCGTCGAAGCGCTCGACATGCTCGGCCATCTGCATCATCAACTCCGGCCCTTGCAAGGCCGCATGCCCCCCGGGCCAGTTCTCGACCTCCGTCGTGGTGGTGAGTTGACCCCCCACCTCAATCCCGGTGATGAGCGCTGGCTTGAGGTTGGCCCTGGCGGCATAGAGAGCGGCCGTGTAGCCGGCCGGGCCGGAGCCGAGAACGATGAGCCTGTGATGCTGGGACACTGAGGAGCCGATCAGTCAAAGGCGGCTATCTTGCCTTCATTCAAGCCGAAACGCACGAATGGCCCGATGACGGAGCACTTGGCCTATGATGCGCGCACTGCTTTGGCACGGAAACACGGGAGGAATCTTCATGGACTCAAAGCTCAAGGGACAAGTGGCGGTCATAACCGGCGGTGCGAGCGGCTTGGGCCGGGCGTCGGCGAAACGGTTCGCAGCGGAGGGCGCCGACCTGGTGCTTGCCGACTTGAACGAGAAGGCTGGCGAGGAAACCGCTGCGGCGATCGCCGCCGAGACCGGGCGGCAGGTCGAGTTTTTCGAGCTGGACGTCACTGACGAGGAAAAAACCGAGGCGCTGATGCGCCATGCCGTCGATGCTTTCGGTCGGCTTGACGTGGTGCTGGCCGCAGCGGGCGTCTCGAGCGCGGGCTACGTCAGCGGCCAAGTGACGGTGCGCATCGACGACCCGGAGACCAACTACCTCGTCAACAAGCCACCCGCCGACTGGCGCCAGGTCATCGACATCAACCTGACCGGCGTGATGCTCACCGCCCGGGCCGCGGCGCAGGCCATGATTGGCTTGGGCAACCCCGGCTCGATCATCAACATCGCCTCGGTCGCCGGAAGGGTGCCGTTGGCCGGGGCGGCTGAGTACAGCGTCTCCAAGGCGGGCGTGATCATGCTGACCCAAGTGCTGGGCCGCGAACTCGCGGACCACGGCATCCGCGTCAACGCCATCGGTCCCGGCTTTATAGAAACGCCCATGACCGCGGGCGTCCGCCAGGACCCGGAAGGCGTGGAAATGGTGATGGCGATGACGCCCATGCAGCGCTTCGGCCAACCCTCTGAAGTGGCCAGCACGGCGCTGTTCCTCGCCAGCGACGAGTCATCCTACTTCACCGGGCAGACGCTCTATCCGAATGGAGGCATCAACGTCGGCTAACTTCGATCGGTTTTGCGCTATTCTGCCCAGATGTCAGACTGCATCTAGGACAATTCAATGGCCGAAGCGGCGGATGAGTCGCGCGATGCCCAGGAGCGCTTCGAGCAGCGCATAGGGCGTGACGAGCGCGTCGAGCCGAAGGACTGGATGCCGGACGGCTATCGGCGCACCCTGATCCGGCAGATCTCCCAGCATGCCCACTCGGAAGTGATCGGCATGCAGCCGGAGGGTGGCTGGATCACCCGGGCGCCATCGCTCAAGCGCAAGCTTATCCTGCTGGCCAAGGTGCAGGATGAGGGCGGGCATGGCCTCTACCTCTATGGCGCTGCCGAGACCTTGGGCGCCACCCGCGACGAGATGATCGATGCCTTGCAGGAGGGCCGGGCGAAGTACTCCTCCATCTTCAACTACCCGGCGCTCACCTGGGCGGACATCGGCGCCATCGGCTGGCTGGTGGACAGCGCCGCCATCGTCAACCAGATTCCCCTGCAGCGCTGCTCCTACGGTCCTTACGCCCGAGCCATGGTGCGCATCTGCAAGGAGGAGAGCTTTCACCAGCGCCAAGGCTACGACATCATGCTGACGCTGGCGCGGGGCACTGCCGCGCAGAAGGCCATGGCCCAGGATGCCCTGAACCGCTGGTGGTGGCCGACCTTGATGATGTTCGGGCCGCCGGATGCCGAGTCGGTCCACACCTCCCAGTCCTTCGCTTGGAAGATCAAGCGTCACAGCAACGACGAACTGCGCCAGAAGTTCATCGACCAAGCTGTGCCCCAGGCGGAGGTGTTGGGCCTGACCATTCCCGATCCCGACTTGGCTTGGGACGACGCCAGCGGCCACTACCGCGTCGGTCCCATCGATTGGGATGAGTTCAATCGCGTGGTGGCGGGGAACGGCCCTTGCAACCGGCAACGGCTCGCCCATCACCGGCGTGTGCGGGAGGACGGTGCCTGGGTTCGGGAGGCGGTCGAAGCCCATGCGGCGAAGGCTCGGGTCCGCGACGCACGGATCGGCGTTGAAAGAGCGCCCGATGCCGCTGTTTGAAGTCTTCGTGCGCCCCCGGCGCGGCCTGCAGCATCAACACGCGGGCAGCTTGCGGGCGGAGGATGCGGAGCTGGCGCTGCAGTACGCCAGGGAGATCTACACCCGCCGCCGGGAGGGGGTGAGCCTCTGGGTGGTGCGCTCGTCGGATATCACCGCCTCCCAGGAGGATGATGCGCCCGCCTTCTTCGACCCGGTCGACGACAAGCCCTATCGGGATGCGACCTACTATGCGCTGCCGAAGGAGGTCAAGGGCCTATGAGCCTGCTGGAGGCGGTCGTTGGTTTGGGCGATGACGCCCTGGTGCTCGGCCAGCGGCTCTCAGCGTGGTGCGGCAAGTCGCCGTGGCTGGAGGAGGACTTGGCGGTGGCCAACACGGCCTTGGACTTTCTCGGCCGCGCCCGCCTCCTTTACGGGTACGCCGAAGCGCTCGGCGGCTGCGATGAGGATGCCTACGCCTTCCAACGCGACGCCGGGGCCTTCACCAACCTGCTGATCTATGAGTTGCCCTGCGCCGATTTCGCCGCATCCTGCGCCCGTCAGTTTCTGGTTGATGCCTTCGATGCGCTCCACTTGGAGAGGATGTCCGAAAGCGCCGATGCCGAGTTGGCCGGCATTGCCGCCAAGGCCCACAAGGAGGCTTTGTACCATCGCCGTCGATCCGCGGCTTGGCTGGTGCGGCTCGGCGATGGCACCGCCGAGAGCCGATGCCGCGTGCAGCAGGCGGTTGAGGACGTCTGGGGCTATCACGCTGAGCTTTTCACGCCGGTTGAAGCGGAAGCCGGCTTGATCGCAAAAGGCGTTCTGCCGGATCGGGCCGCCCTGCGTCCGCAGTGGCTCGCGGCAGTGACGGCCACCTTGGATGAGGCAACCCTCGCGCCGCCCTGTGCCGATTGGCGCATCGATGGCGGACGCCAAGGCCTGCACACCGAGCACTTGGGTCCCATGCTCGCGGAGATGCAGCACTTGCATCGCAGCCATCCGGGAGCGCGCTGGTGACCTCATCGGAAGCCGCCATCCCCTTGGAGACGCCGGAGTACGCTGCCCGCTTGGCCCAGCGCCAAGCCTCCCGGCACGGGGCGCTTTATGCGCTGCTCGACGCGGTGCGCGATCCGGAGTTGCCGGAACTGAGCATTTGGGACTTGGGCGTGTTGCGCGAAGTGCGGGAGGACGGCGGTGAACTGACCGTCGCCATCACGCCCACCTATTCCGGATGCCCGGCGTTGGCCGTGATCCGGGAGGACATCGCCGCCTGCTTGAACGAGGCGGGCTGCCAAGGGTTCGAGATCGTCGAGGAGACCCGCCCGCCCTGGACCACCGCCCTGATGAGCCGCGCCGCCTGCGCCCAGTTGCAGGCCGGCGGCATTGCGCCGCCGGTCCCCGGCCCGGTGCGCTGTCCGGTGTGCGGCAGCGCCGAGACGGCCTTGGTCAGCGAATTCGCATCGACCGCCTGCAAGGCGCACTACCGTTGCCGGACCTGCTTGGAACCCTTCGACCATTTCAAGACGCTTAAATAGGAGCGCAAAGCCGGACGTGAGCACCCATGAACTCCAAGTGGCAGCGGTTGTTCCGGAGACTGAGCAGGCGGTACGAGTGCGTTTCGCCGTGCCGGAAGGGCTCAAGGGCCGGTTTGACTTCGAGCCCGGCCAGTACCTCGCCCTCACCGAGACCATCGCCGGCGAGGAGCTGACCCGGGCCTACTCCATCTGCAGCCTGCCCGGCGAACCCCTCGAGGTGGGCATCAAGCACCTGCCCGACGGTCGCTTCAGCGGCTACGCCAACCTGAGCCTGGCGGCTGGCGATCGGTTGCCGGTGGCGGAGCCCCAGGGGCTGTTCACCCGCGACCCAAGCCGTCTCGATGGCGTCCATTACCTGTGCATCGCCGCCGGCAGCGGCATCACGCCGATCCTGTCGATCACGCGGGCCACGCTGGACCGCCATCCGGGCAACCGAGTCACCCTGCTCTACGGCAACAAGACCACTGCCTCGATGATGTTCCGGGACGCCCTGATGTTCCTCAAGAATCGATACATGGACCGCTTGCACTTCATTGCCGTGTTCAGCGAGGAACTGCAGGACAACGACCTGTTCAATGGCCGCATCAACAACGCCAAGGGCGCGGAGTTCATCAAGCGCCTGCTGCCGCTAGAGAGCTTCGACGACTTTTTCCTGTGCGGGCCGGAGTCCATGGCATCGGAGGTCGCCCGCGGGCTGCGGGGGGAGGGCGTGGCCAGGGCGCGCATTCATGTCGAGCTCTTTTCGGCCTCCGCCGAAGATGCTGCCCGCCGCGTGCGAAAGCAGGAGGAGCGGGCCAGCCGCTACGGCAGCCGGCTCTGTCAGGTGGCCATCCGGTTCCAAGGGCGCCGCCATCGATTCGACCTCGAATGCGATGGCGAGAACCTGCTTGACCGGGCTCGTGCGCTGGGCATCGAACTGCCGTTCTCCTGCAAGGACGGTGTCTGCGCAACCTGCAAGGCGCGCCTGCTCGAAGGGCAGGTGGACATGGACGTCAACCACGCGCTCACCGACGAGGAGGTGGCGGCAGGATACATCCTCAGTTGCCAGAGCCATCCGCTGCCAGGCGCGGTGTCCTTGGATTTCGATGCTTGAATTCTATCCGCGGATCCCAATATTGGGACGGGCTCATGCGTTTGTACGACTTTCGCCATTGGCGAGTTGCAGCCCGGTGGTGTAGGCTTTGTTCGGTTATGCAATGACGTTAGGCGGAGCCGCTCGGCCGCAGTGGGCCGCTCAAGCTCCGAAGTGAGGCAACCCCTTGTCCGACATGGGAAAAAATCTGCTGCTGTGGTTGATTATCGCCGCTGTGCTGCTGACGGTGTTCAACAACTTCAGCGTCAAGCCCGGGCCTGAGAAGCTCAGCTACTCCCGGTTCATCGAACTCGTTCGCATGGGCGACGTGCACGAGGTCACCATCGACGGGTTGGTGATCGACGGCACGCGCAAGTCGGGGGAGAACTTCCGCGTCATCCGGCCTGACCTCTATGACCAAAAACTGTTGGACGATCTTTACAACCACAGCGTGGTCATTGAGGGCAAGGAGCCCGAGAAGCAAAGCTTTTGGGCGCAGTTGCTGATCGCGAGCTTCCCCATTCTCATCATCATCGGCGTGTTTCTGCTCTTCATGCGGCAGATGCAGGGCGGCGTTGGCGGCCGGGGCGGCCCGATGTCATTCGGCAAGAGCAAGGCGCGGCTGCTTTCCGAAGACCAGATCAAGACCACGTTTGCCGATGTTGCAGGGGTGGATGAGGCCAAGGAGGACGTCCAGGAGCTGGTCGAGTTCCTGCGTGATCCGAGCAAGTTCCAACGCTTGGGCGGGCGCATTCCGCGCGGCATTCTCATGGTGGGCCAGCCGGGCACCGGCAAGACGCTGCTCGCCAAGGCCATCGCCGGCGAGGCCAAGGTGCCGTTCTTTTCGATTTCCGGCTCCGATTTCGTGGAAATGTTCGTTGGCGTCGGCGCATCGAGGGTGCGCGACATGTTCGAACAGGCCAAGAAGCAGTCGCCCTGCATCATCTTCATTGATGAGATCGACGCAGTGGGCCGGCATCGCGGCGCTGGCTTGGGCGGCGGGCATGACGAGCGCGAGCAGACGCTCAACCAGTTGCTCGTGGAAATGGACGGCTTTGAGCCCAACGACGGCATCATCGTCATCGCCGCCACCAACCGCCCGGACGTGCTCGACCCGGCCTTGCTGCGTCCCGGACGCTTTGACCGGCAAGTGGTGGTCAGCCTGCCGGACATTCGTGGGCGTGAGCAGATTTTGAAGGTTCACATGCGCAAGGTGCCGCTTTCCGACGACGTGGAGGCGAGCATCATCGCGCGTGGCACGCCAGGCTTTTCCGGCGCCGACCTCGCCAACCTGGTCAATGAGGCGGCGCTGTTTGCCGCCCGGGCCGGGAAGCGCTTGGTGGAGATGGTGGAGTTCGAGTCCGCCAAGGACAAGATCATGATGGGCGCCGAGCGGCGGTCCATGGTCATGTCCGATGAGGAGAAGCGCAACACCGCCTACCATGAGGCGGGCCACGCCATCGTCGGCAAGCTGGTGCCCGGCCATGACCCGGTTTACAAGGTCACCATCATTCCTCGGGGCCGGGCGTTGGGCGTGACCATGTTTCTGCCGGAGGAGGACCGCTACAGCCTGAGCCGCCAGCGCATCAAGGCGCAGATCTGCGGCCTGTTTGGCGGACGCATCGCCGAGGAAATGATCCTGGGTTCCGATTTCGTCACCACGGGCGCCTCCAACGACATTGAGCGGGCCACCGGGCTGGCGCGCAACATGGTCACCAAGTGGGGGCTGTCGGAGAAGCTCGGCCCCCTGATGTACGACGAGGATGACGGCGAGGTCTTCCTCGGCATGTCGGCGGGCGTCAAGCCCAAGCCCCATTCGCAACAGACTGCCCAGGCCATTGACGAGGAAGTGCGCCGAATCATTGACGACTGCTACGGCGAGGCCAACCGGCTGCTGACGGAGAACGAAGACAAGCTGCACCTCATGGCCAATGCGCTGATCGAGTTCGAAACCCTGCTGCCGGAGCAGATTGACGACATCATGGCCGGTGCCAAGCCCCGGCAGCCGAAATCACCCAAGACGGGCAAGGGCAGCAAGTCCGGCTCCCCGGAGCCCGCCATTGGCGGCCCGGCTGAAGAACATTAGCAAC
>JAPPIX010000079.1:25492-33320 GCA_028820495.1 Gammaproteobacteria bacterium | reverse complement strand
ACCGACGGCATCCGCGGCGCGGTCGGGCGTTTTCCCATCACCCCGGAGTTTTGTCTGCGCCTCGGCTGGGCGGTGGGCAAGGTGTTCGCCCGCCAAGGCAGCAGCCACATCCTCGTTGGCAAGGACACCCGCATTTCCGGCTACATGCTGGAGTCGGTGCTGGAGTCGGGCCTAGTCTCCGCGGGGGCGGACGTCAGCCTCATGGGGCCGATGCCGACCCCGGCGGTGGCCTATCTGACCCGCACGCTGCGGGCCGACGCGGGCATCGTCGTCAGCGCTTCCCACAACCCATACGGCGACAACGGCATCAAGTTCTTTGACGGCGACGGCAACAAGCTTGATGACGGCATCGAAGCGGAAATTGAGCGGCAGTTGGGCGTTGAGATGGTCTGCGCCCCGTCGGACCAACTCGGCAGGGCGTCCCGAATCGAGGACGCCGCTGGACGCTACATCGAATTCTGCAAGGCCACGGTCGGCCGCGGCTTTCGCCTGCATGGCCTGCGCATCGTGGTGGATTGCGCTCATGGCGCCACCTATCACGTAGCACCTGGGGTGTTCGAGGAACTCGGCGCGGAAATCACCGTGGTCGGCGCCTCCCCCAACGGCTTTAACATCAACGCGGGCCGCGGCTCCTCCCATCCGCAGCACTTGGTTGGGAAAGTGCGGGAATTGGGTGCCGACCTAGGCATCGCCTTCGACGGCGACGGCGATCGGGTCATCATGGTCGATGCCAAGGGCGAGGTTGTTGATGGCGATGAATTGCTCTACCTGATTGCCAGCCATCGACAGCGCCGGGGTGTGCTGCAGGGCGGCGTGGTCGGCACGGTCATGTCGAATCGGGGCTTGGAGACGGCGCTCGCGCGCTTGGACATTCCTTTCGCCCGCTCCGCCGTGGGCGACCGCTACGTGCTCGAGTTGTTGCGCCGGAAGGGCTGGAGCTTAGGCGGTGAATCCTCCGGCCACCTCCTATGCTTGGGCTTGACGACCACCGGCGATGGCATCGTCTCCGCCTTGCAGGCCCTCGTGCTCATGGTTGAGACGGGCAAGGCCCTGCACGATCTCAAGCAGGGCATGACCAAGCTGCCCCAGGCGATAGTCAACGTGGCGGTGGACGGCGCGCCCACCGCGAGCGTCTGCGAACGGGCAGCCCCGACCCTGCGCCAAAGGGAACGGGCGCTGGGCGATGACTACCGTGTGTTGATCCGTCCTTCCGGCACGGAACCCGTGGTGCGGGTGATGGTCGAGGGCGATGACTCAGAGGACGTGGCCGCCATCGCCGAGGAATTCGCGGTGGTCATCGAAAAAGCGGTTTAGGGGTAAAATAGCGGCTCGTCCCGCGATCAAGAAAAAACAGTGCGCCGTTCAATCGTTGCCGGCAATTGGAAGATGCATGGGTCGCGGGAGGCCGTGGCTGGCTTCTGCGAAGCGTTGCGCTGCGCGCGTCTTGGCGCGGAGTTGGAAGTGTTGGTTTTCCCGCCGGTGGCCTATCTGGGTCAGTTTGCCGACGCGGTACGGGACGCTGGCGTGGCCGTAGGCGCTCAGGATCTGCATCCGGCTGCGCAGGGCGCCCATACTGGCGGGGTTTCCGGCACCATGATTGCCGAACTCGGCGGGCGTTGGGCGCTGACCGGTCATTCCGAACGCCGTAGCGAACATGGCGAGAGCGATGCGCTGGTGGCGGCTAAGTTTGGTGCGGCGCTGGCCGCTGGCCTCAGGCCCATTCTCTGCGTGGGCGAGACGTTGGCAGAGCGGCAGGCCGGCAAGGCGGAAGCGGTTGTGGCCAGGCAGGTTCAGGCAGTGGTCGAAGCCGTTGGCGTCGATAGCCTGGCCCGAGGTGCGGTTGCCTACGAGCCGGTTTGGGCCATCGGCACCGGCGAGACCGCCGCGCCAGATCAGGCTGCTGCGATGCACGCCTTGATTCGGAAAACCATCGCCGACAACGATGTAGCGTGCGCCGAGTCGATCCGGGTGATTTACGGGGGCAGCGTCAACGCGCATAATGCCGCCGCGTTGTTCAGCGAGCCGGACATAGACGGTGGGCTGATTGGCGGCGCCTCATTGCAGGCGGAGAGCTTTCTGGCCATAGTGGCTGCAGCCGGTATGAAGTCGCCGGGCGTGAAGACAGGATAGGTGCGGCAATCGTGGACATGACGACCTTTGAAACCATATTGATGATGCTGTTGGTGCTCGTGGCCTTGGCCTTGGGCGGCTTGGTGCTGTTGCAGCAAGGCCGCGGGGCGGATGCGGGGGCGGCGTTTGGCTCCGGGGCGTCGAACACGATGTTCGGCAGCAGCGGCTCCGCATCCTTTCTGGTCAAGGCCACGGCTTGGCTGGCGGTCAGCTTTTTCGTGATTTCCTTTGGCCTGGCTTGGTTCGCCAAGGAGCGGGCCGCCGGGATGCAGGACGTTGGCGTGCCCATCGTTGCCGATCCGGTCGAGTCCTCCGAGCCATTGACTTCCGACGACGAGGAACTAGATTCGGGCATTCCTGACGTGTAAGTCCGTGGAACGGCGCGGTCAGGAAGTCATCGCGCAACAGTGCCGAAGTGGCGGAATTGGTAGACGCGCTACCTTGAGGGGGTAGTGGGCGTAAGCCCGTGCGAGTTCGAGTCTCGCCTTCGGCACCACCATCCAGTCGGACTCATTCTGGGTAGCCCGCCGCCCAGTGGCCGCGGACTTTGGCCGCACCCCCTTCGGACGCCCACATCGAACCAAAGAATCCCACCCGATCCAACAGGAGTTTCGCGCAAGCGAAACTCCAACGAACCCGCGCCAGCGGGTTCGCGTCCGCCCTTGCAGGGCGTGTATTGCGTCCCTATAATCCGCTCCCTTGCTGATGCGGGGTGGAGCAGTCTGGTAGCTCGTCGGGCTCATAACCCGAAGGTCGTGGGTTCAAATCCTGCCCCCGCTACCAAAGGATGCAGGTGCGCTGTCCTGCTGATGGGCTAAGGTGGCGCGCCAATAAGGCCCCTATGCGGAAAGGCCCGGTTTCGGGCCTTTTTGGCCGGGGCCTTTTAGTAGGTTTCGCCGCCATAGGTGACTTAGGGCGGCGGGGCCGGTGATGGCGGTCCTTGAGGTGGCTTGCCCGTAAGGCGAGGTCGCCTGTGTTCGTTGGGCTGATTTTGAAGATGGGCGTGACCCGTAAGCTGCGGCGGCCTTTGCGATTGGAGCTGGCGTGGCCAAGGGGTCTAGCCCATTTTTTGTTGGTGGACTGTGAATCGAACGGAACGGAAGATTAGTGAGCTTGCGCAAGTGACGGTTGAGGCGACTGGCTGCGCCATCTGGGGCGTGGAGTACCAGGCGGCGGGCAAGCGGTCGCGGCTGCGCGTTTACATCGACAAACCCGGCGGCGTGTCGATCAGCGATTGCGAGCAGGTAAGCCACGACCTCGGTGACGTTTTGGAAGTTGAGGGCGTGATCGGTGGCAGCTACGACTTGGAGGTGTCGTCACCCGGGCTCGACCGCATTCTGTTCAACGCGGAGCAGTACGTCGGCCACGTCGGTGAAACGGTGGATGTGCGGCTGAACTTCCCGTTTGAAGGCCGCAAGCGGTTCGTCGGGCTGTTGGCCGGCGTCGAGGACGGCCAAGCGCTGGTGCGGATTGAGGATGAGGAGTATGTGCTGCCATTGGAAAACGTCCAACGGGCCAGGGTAGTACCGACGCTTGACTAACGAGGCGATGCATCAGACCAACGAGTGGGCGCGGTGACGGAAGCATGACGAAAGAGATTTTTCAGGCCATCGAAGGGGCATCGCTGGAAAAGGGCGTTTCCAAGGAGGTCATTTTTGACGCCATGGAAAGCGCTTTGGCAAGCGCTACCAAGCGGCGGTACGACGAGGATGCGGAGTTTCGCGTTGCCATCGATCGGGAAACCGGCGACTACGAGACGTTCCGGGTATGGACAGTGGTGGACGTGGAGCAACTCGAGGAGCCGCTCAATCCAGCCGCTGAACTCACGCCTGAGGATCCCCGGGCCGCTGGGCTGGAAATCGGCGACACCATCGAGTCGCCCGTCGAGTCCGTGGCATTCGGCCGCATCGCTGCGCAGACGGCGAAGCAGGTCATCGTGCAGAAGGTGCGTGAGGCGGAACGGGCTCGTGTCTTCGAGGAATACACCCCCAAGGTTGGCCAGCTTGTCGGTGGTGCCGTCAAGCGAGTCGGTCGGGACAACGTCATCGTCGATCTCGGCAACAATGCCGAGGGCTTGCTCACCCGTGAGCGTCTCATACCGAGGGAGACCTTCCGCATCGGCGAGCGGGTGCGGGCCATGCTCGTGGAGTTGCGCCCGGAAAACCGTGGCCCCCAGCTCATGCTGTCCCGAACCTCCCCGGAGATGCTGGCGGAGTTGTTCAAGATCGAAGTGCCGGAAATTTCGGAGGACATCATTCAGATTCGCGGCGCCGCGCGTGACCCAGGCTCCCGCGCCAAGATCGCGGTCAGCACCAACGATGGGCGGATCGATCCAGTGGGCGCCTGCGTGGGCATGCGCGGCTCCCGGGTTCAGGCGGTCTCTGGAGAGTTGGCGGGCGAGCGCATCGACATCGTGCCTTGGAACGACAATCCCGCCCAACTCACCATCAACGCCATGGCGCCCGCGGAGGTCGCCTACATCCAGATCGATGAAGACGCCCACACCATGAACATCGCCGTTGCCGAGGACAAGCTCGCCCAAGCCATCGGCAAGGGGGGGCAGAACGTCCGCTTGGCGAGCGACCTGACTGGATGGACGCTGAACATCATGACCGAGCAGGAAGCAGCCGACCTGCAGGAGGCCGAGGCGGTGCGCATGGTGGAGGAGTTCATGGAGTCCCTATCCGTGGATGAGAACGTCGCCACGGTGCTGGTCGAGGAAGGCTTCACCACGCTGGAGGAGGTCGCCTACGTTGCCGAGGAGGAAATGAACGCCATCGAGGGCTTCGATGAGGAAATCGTCGAGGAACTCAAGAACCGAGCTCGGGACGCCTTGCTGACCCGCGCCATTGCCAGCGAGGAGGCCCGCGAGCCCGCTGAAGATCTGCTGAACATGGCAGGCATGGAGCGCGAATTGGCCTATCGCCTGGCCGGACACGAGATCCTCACCATGGAGGATTTGGCGGAGCTGGCGGTGGGTGAATTGTTGGAGATGATTGACGATCTCGGCGAGGAGCGGGCGGCGGAACTCATCATGACCGCCCGAGCGCCTTGGTTCGAGGAAGCGGAAAGTGGCGCTCAGGACGAGTCCGTCGAAGGCGGCGGCACCGGGGCCTAGGGGCGCGAGGGAAAGTCAATGGCTGACGTTACGGTCGAAGAGCTCGCCGCCACGGTCAAGACGCCGGTGGAGCGTCTGCTCAAGCAGATGGCGGATGCCGGGCTGCCCCACACCAATGGACAGGAGAGCGTTTCCGAACAGCAGAAACACGATCTGCTCGCCCATCTGCGGAGCAGCCACGGCGCTGGCGCCACCCTGAAGCCGCGGGGCACGATCAGCCTCAAGCGCCGTTCGGTCGGCACGGTGAAGGCGGTGAGCCAAGGCCGCACCGGCCACAAGGTCAAGGTCGAGGTGATGCGCCGGCGCACCTACGTCAAGCCGGACGAAGCGGCTGCGGAGCCCGCCGCCCCAGCGGTTCGGGAGCCTACTGCGGCGGAGCTGGAAGCGCAGCGCATCCGCGATCAGGAACAGCAGCGCAAGGAGGCGGAAGAGGAGACTCGCCGGGCGGCGGAACGCAAGGCGGAGGAAGCCGAGCGGCTGCGCAAGGAGGAGGAGCAGCGCGCCCAGGAGGAGCAGGCCGCCAAGGCGCTGAAGGAGGCGGAATCGCCGAGCCGACCGACGAGTCGGGTTGGCGTGGAAGCGCTTAGCCCGGAGGTCGCCGCAGCCGAAGCCCAAGCGAAGGTTCAAGCCACGGAAAAGGCGGGCAAACGGGTCAAGGGCAAGGATCGGGATCGCGCCAACCGGGACGGTTTTGGCCAGGGCCGACCCGGGCGCCGGGAGCTGTCGCTGAAGTCGGAGCGCCGCGGGCGCCGAAAGATCCGCCGGGCTCATGCGCCGATCAAGGTCGAGCAGCAGGGCGGCGAATTCAAGCCCACCGAGTTCATTGCCCGGGAAGTCGAAGTGCCCGAGATGATCACCGTCGGCGAACTCGCCCAGCGCATGACCGTCAAGGCTGGCGAAGTCATCAAGACGCTGATGGACTTGGGCTTGATGGCGACCATCAACCAAGCCATCGACCAGGATACGGCCACCACGGTGGTCGAGGTGATGGGCCACAAGGTCAAGCTCATCCATGAGGACGCCATGGAGCAGGCCCTCGAGCAGTCCTTGCGCATCGAAGGCGAGGGGGAGCACCGGCCGCCGGTGGTGACGGTGATGGGCCATGTCGATCACGGCAAGACGTCGCTGCTTGACAAGATCCGCCACACTCGCGTGGTCAGCGGCGAAGCGGGTGGCATCACCCAGCACATTGGCGCCTATTCCGTGGACACCGACCACGGCCGCATCTGCTTCATTGACACGCCGGGCCACGCGGCGTTCACCGCCATGCGGGCGCGGGGCGCCCGGGTGACTGACATCGTCATTCTCGTGGTCGCCGCCGACGACGGCGTCATGCCGCAGACCGAGGAGGCCATTCAGCACGCCAAGGCCGCGGATGTGCCGATCGTTGTCGCCATCAACAAGATGGACCTTGAGGGCGCGGATCCGGAACGGGTTACCAAGGAGTTGGCAGCCAAGGACGTGGCGCCGGAGGCCTGGGGCGGCGACATCCAGTTCGTCAACGTGTCGGCGGTGACTGGCGAAGGCCTTGACAGCCTGCTCGAGGCGATCCTGCTGCAGGCCGAGATTTTGGAGCTCAAGGCGGTGCCCGATGCTTCGGCGCGGGGCGTGGTGGTGGAGTCGCGCCTCGACCGCGGCCGCGGCCCAGTGTCAACCATCCTCGTCCAAAACGGCACTTTGAAGCGGGGCGACATCATCATCGCCGGGGAGCATCACGGCCGGGTGCGCGCCATGCTCGACGACCAGGGCGAACAGGCCGTGAGCGCCGGACCCTCGCAGCCGGTGGAGGTGCTCGGATTGAACGGTACGCCAGCCGCAGGCGATGCCTTCTCGGTGGTCACCGACGAACGCTCCGCCCGGGAATTGGCGGAGTTTCGCCGCGACAAGACCCAGGAGCAACGTCAAGCGATGCAGCAGGCGGCCAAGCTCGACAACATGTTCGCCAGCCTCGGCGAGGGCGAAAAGCGGGTGCTCAAGTTGGTGGTCAAGGCGGACGTGCGGGGCAGCTTGGAGGCCATCGTGCAAGCCTTGGCGGAGTTGGGCAACGATGAAGTCGCGGTCAATGTGCTCGGCTCCGGCGTCGGCGGCATTACCGAAAGCGACATCAACTTGGCGCTCACCTACGGGGCCGCCGTGTTTGGATTCAACGTGCGCGCCGACGGCGCTGCCAAGGACGTCATCGAATCCGAAGGCGTGGATCTGCGCTACTACAGCGTCATATACGAATTGATCGACGACGTCAGGCAAGTGCTCAGCGGCATGCTGGCGCCGGAGGTGCGCGAGGAGATTCTGGGCGTCGCCGAAGTGCGCGACGTGTTCAATTCGCCGCGTTTGGGCCAGATCGCCGGCTGCATGGTGACCGAGGGCACCGTGCATCGGAACAAGCCCATCCGCGTGCTGCGTGACAACGTGGTGATCTACGAAGGCGAACTCGAGTCCTTGCGGCGCTTCAAGGACGATGTCACTGAAGTGCGCCACGGCACCGAATGCGGCATCGGCGTGCGCAACTACAACGACGTCCGGCTTGGCGACCTCATCGAGGTCTTCGAGTCGCAAGAGATCGCGCGCGCCCTTTGAGGG
>JAPPIX010000079.1:0-25392 GCA_028820495.1 Gammaproteobacteria bacterium | reverse complement strand
ATGCGCACCACCCCGAAGCCCCGCTTTCACTACGACGAGTCGGTGGAGCGCGGCCGCCGGCTGGAGCGGCTGATCGACCAGGCCGTTGCCGAGGGAGGTGCAGGCGATGTCTAGGCGTGGCCGCCGGGGGCGTGACGTCGATGGGGTGCTGGTGCTCGACAAGCCCGCCGCCATGAGTTCCAACGACGCCGTGCAGAAGTCCAAGCGCCTGTTCGGGGCGCGCAAGGTGGGTCATACGGGCAACTTGGATCCGCTTGCCACCGGGGTGCTGCCGTTGTGCTTCGGGCAGGCGACCAAATTCTCGCGCTACCTGCTCGACTCCGACAAGCGATATAGGTCACGCATCAAGCTCGGGGTTGCCACCGATACCGGCGATGCTGACGGCAAGGTGGTCTGCTCAAGGTCGGCTGCGGTCGTCCGCCGGGCGGACGTGGAACGCGCCTTGGCGCATTTTCGCGGCCCCATCAAGCAGGTGCCTTCCATGTTTTCCGCCATCAAGCACAAGGGGCAGCCGCTCTACAAGCTGGCCCGCCAAGGCATCGAAGTGGAGCGCGAGGCCCGTGACGCCACCATCTATTCCAACGAAATGACCGCCTTTGATGGCGATGAGGTGGAGTTGGAGATTCACTGCAGCAAGGGCACCTACGTGCGCTGCATCGCCGAAGAGCTCGGCGAGCGGCTCGGCTGCGGCGCCCATGTGTCGGCGTTGCGCCGCCTGCAGGCCGGTCCTTACGGCGAACGAGACCTAGTCACCTTTGACGCCTTGGAGCAGGCACGCACGCAAGGCTCCCTGGACCCGTTCCTGCTGCCGGTGTCGAGCACGGTGCGACAATGGCCTGACGTTCACTTGCCGCCTGCCGCCGCCTACCATCTGCGCAACGGCCAGCCGGTCATGGTGCCTCATGCCCCCACCAGCGGCTGGGTGCGGCTTTCGGAGGCCGGCGAATGCCACGAAGCCAAGGCTCTAGCGCAGCGCTTTCTTGGCGTCGGCGAGGTGCTTGAAGACGGGCGCATCGCGCCTCGCCGGTTGGTGAGCCAAACTTGACGGGGCGTGGCGAACGGTTCGATCCCTTAAGTAACTGGTGGCTGCCCTGTCAAGGCAGGCCCGAAACTCAAGGCTTGGCTGCAAATATGCGCGGCGGGCCTTGCTTAACCTAACTTGAGCATATTTGGAGAAGAAACATGGCGTTGTCAGCCGAAACCAAGGCGGAGGTCATCAAGGCGTATCAAACCCAGCAGGGCGATACGGGGTCACCTGAGGTTCAGGTGGCTTTGCTGACCACCAACATCAACACGTTGCAGGAGCACTTCCGGGCGCATAAGAAGGACCACCACTCGCGCCGGGGCTTGATCCGCATGGTGAACCAGCGGCGCAAGCTGCTCGACTACTTGAAGGACAAGGATCGATCGCGTTACCAAACGCTGATCAAGCGCCTTCAACTCAGGCGCTAAGCAGAGTTAGCAACAGCAAACAGCAAACAGCAACAGCAAAGAAAGCATTGGAAGGAGAATATTTTGAATCCAACAGCAAGAGAATTTCAGTTTGGCGGCCAGCAGGTTCGCATTGAGACGGGCCGCGTTGCCCGTCAGGCGAGCGGCTCGGCGCTCGTCACCATGGGCGACACGGTGGTGCTGACCACCGCCGTCGGCATGAAGAGAGGGCGTCCTGACGCCGCCTTCTTCCCGCTCACGGTGAACTACCAGGAGAAGACCTACGCTGCCGGCAAGATTCCCGGCGGCTTCTTCCGCCGCGAAGGGCGGCCCACCGAGAAGGAGACCCTCACGTCGAGGCTCATCGACCGGCCCATTCGGCCCCTCTTTCCCAAGGGGTTCATGAATGAGGTGCAGGTGGTGGCCACGGTCATGTCGGCCGATAAGGATCAGGATCCCGACATCGCCGCTATGATCGGCACCTCCGCCGCCCTCGCCCTCTCCGGCATTCCCTTTGCTGGACCGATTGGCGCGGCCCGGGTCGGCTACCAGGACCATCGCTACGTGCTCAACCCAGGCTATAAGGCGCTGGAGGATTCGCAGCTCAACATGGTGGTTGCCGGCACCGGCAATGCCGTGCTGATGGTCGAGTCCGAAGCGAAGGAACTCTCGGAGGACGAAATGCTCGGCGCCGTGCTGTTCGCCCACCAAGAGATGCAAGTGGTGATCGAAGCGGTCGGCTCGTTGGCTGCAGAAGCCGGCAAGCCGGCTTGGGATTGGGCTCCGGAACCGGTGGACGAAGCGCTCGTTGAGCGGGTGTCGAACGTCGCCCAGGGCCGGCTCGGTGATGCCTACCGGGTCACCGACAAGGTGCGGCGCTTGGCCGAGGTCGGCGCTCTGAAGGAGCAGGTGGTCGAGGAGTTGGCTGGTGGCGAGTCCGGGGAGGTTGATCGGGAAGCGGTTGCCGAGGTTTTCGGCAAGGTCGAGAAGAACTTGGTTCGACGCCGGGTGCTGGACGGCGAGCCGCGCATCGACGGTCGCGACCTGCGCTCGGTGCGGCCAATCTCCGTGGAGGTTGGCTTGCTGCCGCGGGCCCACGGCTCGGCGTTGTTCACCCGAGGCGAAACCCAGGCCGTCGTCACCACCACGCTAGGCGCCCTGCGCGACGCCGCCTTGGTGGAGGGCCTGCCGGGCACTTACAAGGACCACTTCCTGCTGCACTACAACTTCCCGCCGTATTCCGTGGGTGAAGCGGGCTTCATGACCGGCCCCAAGCGGCGCGAGATCGGCCACGGCCGCTTGGCGCGCCGGGGGCTGGGCGCGGTGCTGCCCAATGAGCACGATTTCCCCTACACGCTGCGGGTGGTCTCGGAAATCACCGAGTCCAACGGCTCAAGCTCCATGGCCAGCGTCTGCGGTTCATCCCTTGCCTTGATGGACGCCGGCGTGCCCATCAAGCGCCCGGTGGCCGGAGTCGCCATGGGCTTGGTCAAGGACGGCAACGATTACGCGGTGCTGACCGACATCCTCGGTGATGAGGACCATCTCGGCGACATGGACTTCAAGGTGGCCGGCACGGAGCAGGGCGTCACCGCCTTGCAGATGGACATCAAGATCGACGGCATCACCGAGAACATCATGGAGGAGGCGTTGCTGCAGGCGCTTGATGCGCGGCTGCACATCTTGGGCGAGATGAACAAGGTGCTTTCGGCGTCAAGGGAGCAGATTTCTGAGCACGCGCCCTCAATGACCGTGATTCACGTCTCCAAGGAGAAGATCCGCGACATCATTGGCAAGGGCGGCGCCACCATTCGCTCCATCGTCGATGAGACCGGCGCCGACGTCGATATCGACGATGACGGCTCGGTGCGCATCTACGCCGAGGACGCCGCGGGCATGAACGCTGCCGTGGCGCGCATCCAGGAGATCACCGCCGAGGCCGAGATCGGCAAGATCTACAACGGCCGGGTGGCGCGCATCGTGGAGTTTGGCGCTTTCGTCAACATCCTGCCGGGCAAGGATGGCTTGGTCCACATCTCCCAGATCGCCGACAAGCGGGTGGAGAAGGTCACCGACTACCTGGAGGAAGGCCAGAACGTGGACGTGGTGGTGCTCGACATCGACCAGCGCGGACGCATCAAGCTGAGCATGAAGGAAGTGGAGAACTACGCGGAATCGGCCTAAGCGGCGCGGCAACCCGCCCTCCAGTTCCCGTCAATGCGAGGGCGAAGTGGCCTCGCTCTGGGGGACGACGCCAGGTTCGGGCGTGTACCCTGGAGCGAGGGCGTCCCGCCCTCGATTCCGAACCGGGCATTGGCGCCGAACGACCCCAGCCGCCCATCACGCCCACCCGGAAGGTAAGGAGTCCGCCGACCTGCGACATGGCCTCGCATAACGGGGCAATGTCCGCGATTTCGCAGCGGCGATTTCACGCAATCAGCGCAGAGGTAACGTACAGATTTTCCCTTGGCGACCCGCCAACATGGCGCGATGGACAGCCAGCCGAACAAGCGCCCTCGGTGGCCCAAGGGAGTCAAGCCGCAGCCCCACGACCTAGCCTTCAAGTCCCTCTACGGCTTCCGCCTCATGGCGGAAGACCTCTTCGAGATCGTCCTACGCCAGGAACTGCTCGACAGAATCAACTGGGCCACGCTTGAGCGCCTGCCCACCGAGTGGTTCGGCCCCGACCTCGACCGGCGCCTCGGCGACTGCGTCTGGCGAGTCCAGCTACGCGGCGGCGGGAGCCTCATCGTCCCCATCGAGTTCCAGCGCGGCCTGGACCGCCTGATGCCGCTGCGGCTGAGCACCTACTCGTCGCTGCTGGTGGAGGACTTGGACAAGCGGGGCGAGCTGGATCGGGGGCCGAAGGGACGCATCCTGCCACTGGTCCGCCCGGTGGTGCTCTACAACGGCCTGCGGCCTTGGCGCAGCCCCTTTTGTCTGTCCGCGCTGACGCCGGACGGCATGGGGGGCTGGCCCGAGATGACGTTGCTTGACATGGGCCGTGTGTCGGTTGAGGATTTGCCCAAAGGCAACGCGGTGACGGCGCAGGTTGAGGCGCTCCAAGGCGGGCTGGCACGCGATGCCGACGGCCTTCTGGAGCGGATGGCAACTCGCCTAGGCGGATCGGAACACCGGGCGTTGCGCTCCGCGTTCGTGGAGTGGGTCTGGCATTCGGTCGCCCCAGACTTGGGGGCCGAGGCGGCGCTGCTGGAGCCGGAGTTGATGAGAATTGTTGAACTCGGAGAGGTGCGCGAGATGAAGACGCTGATGATGAAGTCGATGGTGGACCACTGGGTTGCCGAAGGCCGGACGGAAGGCGAAGCGCGGGTGAGGGCCGACCAGCGGGCACAATTGCGTCGGCAAGCGGATCGCAAGTTCGGTCAGCGGGCGGCAGACCGGCTGGACGGACTGATCAGGGGTGTGACCGACCCGGAGCGCTTGGTGGAGGTCGGTGACTGGATCATCGACTGCCGCACCGAAGCCGAGTTCCTGGCCCGCGCTGAGCGTTGAGGCGCAGAAACCCGCTTTCCAGTTCCCATCAGTTCCCATGGGATGGGGCAACGTACCCTTGTTCTGTGAACCCTAGGGACGACATTAGTCGCTTTGCGGTGAGTCAGGCGGCCAGTCGGTCTGCCACCGCGTTCTGACTCAGTTCGCGTACGCGCTTTGCGAGCTGCTGAACCCGCAGGTCCAATTGCTTGATGGAACCAGACAAGTCGAGTGTCGCGACCTCGATCTGCTTACTGGCATGCCGCACCCGATGATTGATCTCCTTGTCCTCTCCTTTCGCGTAGATCAGCAACCCGCCCGGCAGGTCTAGGGCGGTCGTGTACGCCAGTAGCTGATAGAGGTCCGCATTGGGCACACACTTGTCATCGACCTTCTTGTACTTGGCGTCTCCCACGAAGATGCACTTCTCCCCAACCCACCAAGTTAGATCCGGCTTCAGCCGGACGCGATTGGCTTCGTCGAGCCAGATGCGTTCCGGTAGGTCCTTGTCCGTGGGGAACGTGTGCTCCGACAGGCGCAATGCTCGCCGCAGCGCCTGCGTGACAAACTCCTGGAAGACGACGTTCATGTCGACGAGGAAGCCGGATGCGCGAACATTCCCCCGCAGCGGCTCGATGGAAGTGTGGCGCAGGATCAGGCGCGACAGCTCGACCACCTCCCGGTAGTGCTCGTTCAGCCGGTCGAACCGGACCTTCGGCAAGTTGCCGGGCGAAAACGCGACCGTTTGGACTTCCTCGAGATTGGCCAGCACGTCGGCCAGTTTGACCCGCGAGCCCTGGTGAAGGCGCAAGCCAAGCAGCCGCAGCGCTGCGGCTTTGATGAGGCGATTCGGCAACACGTCAACGGTGTAGTCGTCGTAGCGGACTTCGACCGGCACCGGCACTCCGAACCGGCGGCGAATCTGCTCATCTAGCCGGATGCGACCCCGAACCGTTTGCAGGGCGTCCTCCTCGGTTCGGTAGCCGTGCAGCAACCCCCGCGAAAAGGCTCGACGTGCGGCAGCGGCGAACACCGGCACGAGCGCCTCTATCAGCGTCGGCTCGTCCTTGTACCCGAATAGTTCCTCACGGAACCCGATGGCGCCGATTGCATGGGAGGCGAGGTAGAGAACCCGTGCGACGGGCAGCTTCGGCTGGATGGAAACCGACAGATCGCCGACTTCCAAAGCGCCTACGGTTGAGCTGGGAGTAAGGTGGTACTTGGAATCCTCCCCGATAGCCGGTTCCAAGGTTAGAAATTCACTGAGCGCGTCACGCTCCTTGACGGAGAGTTCCTCGGGATCGCTCCTCTTGTATTCCCGGAGATCAAGTTTCTTTATCGTCGGAACCGGAATCCGGCTTCCCCTCGCTGGCGACTCCGGCGTCACCACCGGAGCGGAGCTTGTTCAGTTCGAAATCCGCCAGCCTTTCGCGTTCGCCGAACAGCCGTTCCTCGATATAGGGCAACACGTTGTGCTCCCAGATCATCTCAACCTTCTTGTCGTCGAGTCGTGCCTTCATGAAGTAGCTGGGTCCGATGGCCGCGTGCCAGTCGTCGAGCTTTCTGTTAGCGCGGTTCACAACATTGGCGATCCAAGCCATGTCGGGTGCCTTGCTGTTCAACCAACGTTCGAGCAGGCCCTGTATGGGCGGCTTGTCGGGATGAAAATCCACGAAGTGAAACCTCCGGCGCAACGCCAGATCCACCAGCGCAATCGACCGGTCGGCAGTGTTCATCGTGCCGATGATGTAGAGGTTCTTCGGCAGGGAGAACGGTTCGTCCGAGTGTTGCAAGCGGATGCTCCTGTCCCGGTACTCCAGCAGGAAGTAGAGCTCGCTAAACACTTTGGCGAGATTTCCCCGGTTGATCTCGTCAATGATGAGGAAGTGCTTTTCGCCCAACTCGCTCTCTGCTGCTCGGCGGGCGGCTTGGAGCAACGGCCCGGCACACAGCGCGAAACCCGGTTGAGAGTCGATCAGCTTGGGCCGGAAGCCCTGAACAAAGTCCTCGTAGGCGTACGACGGATGGAACTGCACGAGGGTCACCCTTTCATCGGCGGCAGCGATGTGCCGGGCTATGGCTTGGGCCGCGAACGTTTTGCCAGTCCCCGGTGGCCCTTGGAAGATGACCTGACGCTTGTCGTCAAGCAAGTCAGCGATGCGGCGCAACTCCCCCTTATCGAAAAGCAGTTCGCCAGATAGCTCCTTGAAATTATCGTGATGGTCATTGCGTGGTTTGCCACCCTGGGGCAGTTTCTGCAAATCCTTATAGCTGATGACTTCCTCCAAGGCGCGGTTCAAGCTCTCAAGAATTTTCTCGGCACTGACATCCAAGGGTGTGACTAGATACCGTGGCTTTTCCTCGCCGCTCACCGTTATCCACTCACGCTTTGAGAACTGCTTGAATCTATCGCGCTTTTCGTCCTTTGGAGCCCTGTACAATGGATGTCTGGGAGAGTAGCCGTGAAAGTCGCCCGTGTGGGTGAGAAACGTCTTGTTCTCCGGGTTCCTAACGAATAGACCCTCGCCACTGTACGGATCGTCGGTTCCAAGGTTCACCTCCAACCGATAGTTTCTATTTCTACGGGATCTTCCCAACCCAACTCTTCGTACTTTGTCCGAGTCCCGATAGTACAGCGCCAGATCCCAATGCTCGTGCCAGAAGTGGCAGGCCTGTGCGCTTGGTTCGCTGTTAGCACTTTGCTCGTCTTTGGTGGCTTCGAACAAAGCCTCATATAGTTCGTTGATTTTCTGGGGTTTCTTAATAGCCATGAATTTCATTGCGTTCTCCCTCTGGGTTGACTACGGGATCACCTCGCACATCACACTGCGATGGACGATGGTATCTCACTCTCTGATTGAGGTGGCGGCTTCGCCGCATATACTGAGGGGCGGCTTGTACGACATTGACCCATAGGAGGCGATGTCCTCGATTTTGCGGCGGCGATTTCCCACAATCGCTAGGGAGATTGCGTACAGACCGCTCGTTGGCGACACGTCAACATGGCGTCATGAACCGGCAACCCCACAACCGTCCCCAACAATCTCGGGGCGCCAGAACGCAGCCGCACGACATCGCCTTCAAGTCGCTTTACGGCTTCAGGCTTGTGGTGCTTGACCTCCTGAAAATTGTCCTTCCCCAAGGACTGGTTGATCGCTTCCACCCAGACACTCTGGAGCGCCTGCCAGCCGAGTGGCTTAGCCCCAACCTAGAGCGGCGTCACGGCGATTGCGTCTGGCGTGCCCGCCTACGTCGCGGCGGAAGCCTCATCGTTCTCATCGAGTTCCAACGCAGCCTCGACCGGCTGATGCCCGTGCGAGTGGCGAGTTACGCGTCGATGCTGCTGCTGGACTTGGCCAAGCGCGGCGAGTTGGATCGGGGGCCGAGGGGCCGCATCCTGCCTTTGGTCCGCCCGGTGGTGTTGTACAACGGCCTCCGGCCGTGGCGCAGCCCCTTGAGCCTATCCGCGCTGACGCCCGAGGGCGCGGGGGATTGGCTGGACATGACCCTGCTTGACATGGGCCGGATGCCGGTTGAGGATTTGCCTGCGGGCAACGCGGTGACGACGCAGGTGGAGGTGCTCCAAGGCGGGCTGGCGCGCGATGCGGACGGCGTTCTGGAGCGGATGGCGAAGCGCTTGGGTGGCCCGGAGCATCGGGAACTGCGCTCGGCGTTCATCCAGTGGGTCTGGCAATCGGCGGCGCCCGACCTAGGCGCGGATGCGGCGCTGCTGGAGCCGGAGTTGCTGAGAATTGCTGAACTGGGAGAGGTGCGTGAAATGAAGACGCTGATGATGAAGTCGATGGTGGATCACTGGCTCGCCGAGGGCCGAATGGAGGGCCGGTCGGAGGGCTTGGCCGAAGGCGAAGCGCGAGGCCGGTCGGAGGAGCGGGAGCGGCTGCGGCGGGAACTGTCGGCTCTGAAGCTGGATCCGGAGACGGCGGCGCGGGTCTCAAAGCTGCTGGACCAAGGGGAGTGACCATTGGTGCCAACTGGCCGCCGTTTTATGGCTGTTTGGCCTGCCTAAAGGCCTAGTCGAGCATTTTGCGGACAATTGGAGCGCTTTGCCCTCAGAATCCCAACAAGTTAATGCCCATTGCCTAGGCACCTTTGATCGGTAGCGCCGAGTTGGTTCCGGATACAGCGGTGCCGGAGCCGTAGCGCCTAGCGGAGGTGATCAGGGGCGTGACCGATTACCTAGAGAAAAGCCAGAGCGTGGAGGTGGTGGCGCTCGACATCAACCACAGCGGCTGCATGAAACTGAGCATGAAGGAGCAGTGGAGAACGGCAGGGGCCGCGTAGGACAAGGAAAGGACCATGGATGACTTGCTGAAATTGATCGAGACACTACGCGAACGAATTCGCTCGCACCAAGCGCAGTTGCGGACGAATGAGGCACTGACCCGTTCAGTGCTGATTGATCCGCTTCTTCGGGCCTTGGGTTGGGACACCGAGGATCCCGCACAAGTAGTACCGGAATTCGGCGTCCCCGAAACAAACACAAAGGCGGAATATGCGCTGTTCGTTGGCAGCGCTGAGCCTGTGATGATCGTGGAAGCGAAAAAACTGGGGGAACGGCTTGAGGGCGGTGCTGATCAGGCGATTGGATACTGCATACGGAATGGCTACAAGTACTTCGCCGTGACCGACGGATGCGAGTGGAGACTCTACGAGACTCATCGACCGACCAAGTTGCAAGAGAAGATCGTTACGAGGTTCGACATTGGAAAGGGCTTTCGGTCCGATGTGTGCCTAAACGCGCTTTACCTTTGGAAGCAGAGATTCGTCGAGGGAATTCCGGTGACCATCGTACCTGGGCCGAACACAGAGGTTATGGCTATGGTTGACAGGCTGGAGCCCCAGCATCCTGCCGCGGACTCTGCAAACCAAGATCAATCAAGCGACTGGGTGCCGCTGTCCAAACTCGCTCCAGAGAGTGGTGAGAGTCCGTTGGAACTACTCTTGCCGTCTGGCGACATCCTTGGGATTACAACATGGTCGGAACTCGTTCCAAAGCTCACTAAGTGGTTGATAGATGCAGGTCACTTGGTCGGGGGGAACCTACCGATCCGCGCTGGGACGAAGTACTTGGTTGCAGCGCAGGCGAAGCACAGCGACGGCAAGCCATTCAAAAACAGCAAACGGGCAGGTCAGTTTTTCGTGGAAACGAACTTCAATGCCGGGGCTCACGCGAAGAACATGCGGATCATCATAGAAAGCGCCGGTCGCCAAGCAGACGAATTCAAGGTGCGGACCAGGAGATCCAACCGGAACGACTGAGTGTCAAGCTCATCAGGTTCGACCGCGACACGGCGATTCTCAACGAAAGGACCTGATGTTCGGGCTAAGCGCCTCCCGCCCGGTTTTCAATGAGGTCGTCCACCACGGCGGGTTCCGCCAGCGTGGTCACGTCGCCTAGGTTGTCCAGGTCGTTGGCGGCGATCTTGCGCAGAATTCGGCGCATGATCTTGCCGGAGCGGGTCTTGGGCAGCCCGGGTGCCCATTGCAGGGCGTCGGGCTTGGCGAAGGGGCCGATTTCGCCGCGCACGAGGTCGATGAGTTCCTGCTCTAGCCGATCGAGGTTTTCATCGACGCTGTGCATCAGGGTGACGAAGGCGTAGATGCCTTCGCCCTTGATGTCGTGGGGGAAGCCCACCACCGCGGCTTCGGCGACCTGCTCGTGCAGCACCAGCGCGCTCTCCACCTCCGCCGTGCCGATGCGGTGTCCGGACACGTTCATGACATCGTCCACCCGGCCTGTGATCCAGTAGTAGCCGTCGGCGTCGCGGCGGGCGCCGTCGCCGGTGAAGTAGGTGCCGGGATAGGCCGAGTAGTAGGTGTCGATGGCCCGCTGATGGTCGCCGTAAACGGTGCGGAGCTGGCCTGGCCATGAGCTGGTGAGCACGAGGTTGCCGGTGGCTTCGGTCGCTTCGATGATCTGGCCGTCGGCGTCCACTAACGCCGGCCGAACGCCGAAGAAGGGCCGGGTGGCGCTGCCCGGCTTGAGCGGCGTGGCGCCCGGCAGCGCGGATATCATGATGCCCCCGGTCTCGGTCTGCCACCAAGTGTCAACGATGGGGCAGCGGCCGCCGCCGACCACCCGGTAGTACCACTCCCAAGCTTCGGGGTTGATGGGTTCTCCCACTGTGCCCAGCAGGTGCAGGGAGGCTCGTGAGGAGCCGTTGACGAATTCATCGCCCTGCCCCATGAGTTGGCGGATTGCCGTGGGCGCGGTGTAGAAGATGTTGACTTGGTGCTTGTCCACTACCTGCCAGCAGCGGGCGGCGTCGGGGTAGGTGGGGATGCCCTCGAACATCAGCGTGGTCGCGCCGTTGGCCAAGGGGCCGTACACAATGTAGGAATGGCCGGTGATCCAGCCCACGTCCGCCGTGCACCAGTAAATGTCGCCGTCTTGGTAGTCGAAGACGTACTTGAAGGTGATGGCCGCTTGCAGCAGATAGCCGCCGGTGCTGTGCTGCACCCCCTTGGGGCGGCCGGTGGAGCCGGAGGTGTAGAGCACGAACAGTGGATCTTCGCTGTCCATTTCGGTGGCCTCGCAGTGGCTCGGCTGGTCGGCGACGAGGTCGTGGTACCACAGGTCGCGGGCGGCATTCCAAGGCACATCGGCGCCGGTGCGTCGCACGGTGACCACCGTGGTGACGTCCGGGCAGGAGGCCAGCGCGGCTTCGGTGTTCGCCTTCAGGGGCACCCGCCGGCCACCGCGCACGCCTTCATCGGCGGTGATGACGGTGCGGCAGTCGGAATCGAGAATTCGATCGGCCAGGGAATTAGGCGAAAAGCCGCCGAAAACCACCGAATGCATGGCCCCGATGCGGGCGCAGGCGAGCATGGCGAAGGCCGCCTCGGGGATCATCGGCATGTAGATGCATACCCGGTCCCCCTTCCCCACGCCACGGGACTTCAAGCCGTTGGCCAAGCGGCAGACCGCATCGTGCAATTCCTGGTAGGTGATGACGGCGCTGTCGTTCGGGTCGTCCCCCTCCCAGATGATCGCCGGTTGTTCGGCTCGGGCAGGCAGGTGCCGGTCAATGCAGTTGTGGCAGGCGTTGAGGGTGGCGCCCTCGAACCAAGCGGCCCGGCCCTTGGCAAGGTCAGCGTTGCGAACCGTCTCCCACGGGCGTTGCCAATCCAGCAGCGCCTCGGCCTGCTCGGCCCAGAAGCCGTCGGGATCCTCAACCGACCGCCGGTACATGGCTTGGTAGGCGGCCTCGTCGATCAATGCCCGTTGCGCCATGAATTCATTGATGGGATAGGTCATTGCCGTCCTCCTTTGCCGTTGCCGGGGCGTTGATCCCCCTCAGATGCGAAACCAGGGCTTGAGTCGCTGCGTCCAGGCCAAGCGTCCCTTTGGCTGGCGCGCTGCTGCGCCCGAGTTGGTCGAATAGGGTCTCGGCCAGTCGCTTGCCGAATTCCACGCCCCACTGGTCGAAGGAGTTTATGTCCCAAATCAGGCCCTGACAAAACACCCGGTGCTCGTAGAAGGCGAGCAGGGCGCCGAGGCTGCGGGCCTCCAAGCGGTCGAGAACCAAGGTGTTGGTGCCGTGGTTGCCCGGCGCGGCGCGATGCGGGTCCTCGTGCTGCCAGCCAAGGGCCATGGCTTGGCCCTGGCCAAGGCCGTTGGCCAGCAGCCAGCGGTGCTGGTCGGCCAGCTCCGGCCGCGGTGGTTGGTGGCCGTCCGCTCCGGTGAGAATGAAGTCGGCGCTGAAGGCGCGGGTGCCTTGGTGCAGCATTTGATGGAAGGCGTGCTGACCCGTGGTGCCTTCCCCGCCCCATATGACGGGCGCCGTATGGACGCCGGTGGCGGAGCCGTCAAGGCGCGTGCTCTTGCCGTTGCTCTCGGTCTTAAGTTGCTGCAGATAGGCCGGGAGGCGCCGCAGGCGATGGTCGTAGGGCAGCACCGCGTGATTGGCGATGCCGAGAAAGTTGGTGTTCCAGACGTCGATCAGCGCCGCCAGCAGGGGCGCGTTGGCTTCGGCAGGCGCTTGACGGAAGTGGCGGTCCATGGCATGGGCGCCGTTCAGAAGCGCCTCGAAGCCGACTTTGCCGAGGCCGAGGGCGACCGGTGCGCCAACCGCCGACCACAGCGAAAACCGCCCCCCCACCCAGTCCCACAGGGGGAAGATGTTCTCCGGCCGCAAACCCCAAGCCGCGGCGGCCTCCGTTCGGGCCGTGACACCGACGAACTGGGCAGCCACCGCCTCGCGTTGGTTGGTGCGTTCCAACAGCCAGTTGCGGGCCGTGGCCGCGTTGGCCAAGGTCTCCAAGGTGGTGAAGGACTTGGAGACGACGAAGAACAGCGTGGTTTCCGGGTCTGCGTCGGCCAAGGCGTCGGCGATGGCGTGGCCGTCAATGTTGGCGACGAAGCGGAAGCTCAGTGGGCAGTCCGCACTCCGCAACGCTTCGGTGACCAATTCCGGGCCAAGCTGGGAGCCGCCGATGCCGATGTGGATGACCCGCTGAAATGCCCGGCCGGAGTGTCCGGTGCGCCGTCCGTCGCGGATCGCTTCGGTGAACGCCATCAGCCGTTGCCGGGCGGCCGGAACCACTTGCGCGGCGGCTTCGGGCTGGTCCGCGGCGGGTGCCCTCAGGGCAGTGTGCAGGGCGGGGGTGCCTTCGCTGGTGTTGACCGGCTCGCCCGCGAATAGGGCTTCGCGCCGGGCCTCCCACCGGCGTTCCTCGGCCAGCGCCAACAGGGCGCCCAGAATCTGCAGATCGACGTGTTGTCGCGAGAAATCAAATAGGATGCCCGTTGCGTTCGTGCGCAGGGCCCCGTTGCGGGCGCTGTCCCGCAGCAGGTTGGCCAAGGCGGCTGGCTGCGCTTGGTCGGCCAGCCTCGCCAGACGGCCCCAGGCTGCCAAGTCAGCTGCCGCGGGGCGCGGCGCCTCGATTGCGCCATCGCCGTCAGTCACGCTTGCCTCTTGGCATTCATCGAGGGTTAGATCAGCGTTGGGTTTGGATTGAAGTAGCTGCGCCCGCCCTCCATGCGCTTGATGTGATCAAGCAGTGCCTGCAGGTGGGCGGGATTGTTGGCGAAGTCGATTTCGGCGGCGTTCACCACCAGCAGCGGCGCTTGGTCATAGGCATGGAAGAAGCGGGTGTAGGCCGTGGCCACTTGGTCCAGGTAGTTGGCTTCGATGGTCTGCTCGAAGGTGATTCCCCGGCGGCGGATGCGGCGCTGAAGGACGCTGACCGGGGCTTGCAGGTAAATCACCAGGTCCGGACGCAGGGGTTTGGGATCCAGTGCGGCGTGAATCCTGTCGTAGAGGCTGAACTCGTTCTCATCAAGGGTGAGCCGGGCGAACAGGCGGTCCTTTTCCATCAGGAAATCGGCCACCACCAACGAATCGAGCAGGTCGTCCTCTGGCGCTTCGCCGATGACCTGGGCGCGAGTGAGCAGAAAAAACAGTTGGGTCTGGAGGGCGTTCGCGCCCTTGGATAGGTAGAAGCGGTCCAGAAAAGGGTTCTCCAGCACTGGCTCGAGCAATAGCGAGTGGCCCAAGGCTTCCGCCAGCCGGTGCGCCAAGGTGGTCTTGCCGACGCCGATCGGCCCTTCGACCACCAAGTGGCGGGGCCATTGAAAACTCTCCGCCGTCGGCGTCGGTTTCCTGTCCGCTTGTGCCCTCACTGCAGCGGGGACTTGCCGCGCTTACCTTGACGGCCCCGGCCGCGCCCGCCCTGGGGGCTCCTGCCGCGCTGCCGCCCCGCAGGATTCAGGGCGTTGATCATGGCGTCGCGCTCCTCCGTGCCGGCCGCTTGGATGTCGGTCCACCACTGGCCGATGGCGGGTTCGACGAGGCCAGCCTCGGCGCACAGCAGCAGAAAGTCGTAGGCGGCGCGAAACTTGGGGTGCTGCAGCACCTTCGGCACCCACTTGGGTCGTCGCGTCCGCAGATCGCGCTGCAGGAGCCAGACATCCTGAATGAAATGCGAGTGACGGCGCGGCATGGCGATGATGCGTCGTTGGTCGGCCAAGGCGGACTGGGCGGCGAGGACCGCGGCATCATCACCGTTCGCGCCGCCGTGCTCGGAGTGCAGCGCCTTGATCCGGGCCCGGAAATCCTCCCAGAGCAGCACGGCGAGTAGGAATCCGGGCGTTACGGGCTGCCCGTTGGCGACCCGGCGGTCGGTGTTTTCCATCGCCAACTGGACCAAGCGAGTGCCCTTGGGGGTAGCCGGAAACAGGACGCTAGGAATGGGCGTGCCCTCCAGCAGGCGCCAGGCCTCGCCCGCGTAGCCGCCGAGGAACATCTTGGTGAATTCGTCAAACAAGCGCGCCCCGGGAATCTCGCGCAGGCGGGCGACCATGCGGCTGTCTTCCACCGCGGCATCGAGGCCGAAGCCGAGCTTGGCCTGAAAGCGGATGGCCCGAAGCAGGCGCACGGGATCCTCACGCAGCCTTTGCCGGGCATCGCCGATGAAGCGCAGGCGCTGCCGCTTGATGTCCTTGAGGCCGCCCACATAGTCCAGAATCTGCTCTTCATGGGGGTCGTAGTAGAGCGCGTTGACGGTGAAGTCGCGGCGAAAGGCGTCCTCGCGCAGGGTGCCGTAGGCGTTGTCGCGCAGGATCAGCCCGTTGGCCTTGGCATTGCCATTGATCCGCAGGTCGCCGGACGGCGCCCTGCGGAATGTGGAGACTTCGATGACGTCACGCCCGTAGCGAACATGGGTGATCTTGAATCGCCGCCCAACCAAGCGCGAGCGGCGGAACAGTCCGCGCACCTGTTCGGGCGTGGCGTTGGTGGCCACGTCGAAGTCCTTCGGGCGTGCGCCGAGCAGCAGGTCACGGACGCAGCCGCCGACGAGCCATGCCTGAAAACCCGCGCCCTTGAGCTTGGCTACGACGTCAACCGCATTAGGGTCAACCCGTTCACGGGAGACGTTGAGCGGCTTGGCGTCCAGCCTTGCTGCAGCGGGGGGTTCCGTTTCCAAAGCCTGTACTTCGCCTGCTGATTCGAACGGGATGGGCGTCATGATATCACGCCCCCTAGGAGCTAAGGGCGCCGCGGTCCGCGCTTGCGGGTTTTGGTGCGCGGCATGTTCAGCCGCTGGCGCCTTTCCCACAGGCTTTTGCGGCTGATGCCGAGCCGCTCGGCGAGCTCCGTCTCGGTGAGTTGGTCCTGGTGTTGGGTGACGTAGGCGATGAAGTAGTCCTCGAGGGAGACCGCCCCACTTCCTTCGGCGGTGGTGAAGTCGCCAATTCTAGGCGCGTCTGAGTCGATGGCCAGCATCGTGGCGTCGATTTCCTCTCCGTCGCAGAGAATCGCCGCGCGTTCGATTAGATTGCTCAATTCCCGCACGTTGCCAGGCCAGTGGTAGGCCTCGATGGCGCGGATGGCGTCTTCCGATATCCGCAGCAAGGGTTTGCCGAGCTTGCGGCAGAAGCGGCCAAGCAGATGGTGGGCCAGCTCGATGGCGTCGTGCTGCCGGTCGCGTAGCGGGGGCAGCTGCAGGCGAGTTTCATTTAGGTGCCGCGACAGCATTTCGTGGAAGTAGCCTCGCTCCGCGAGTTGCCGCACGTTGCGATGCGAGGTGGCGATGATCCGGGGAGGCGAGGATCCGGAGGCGCGATCCTCCGCTGCAGACTGGTCCAGCATGGCCAACAGCCGAGCCTGAACCTCAAGGGGCAGTTCGCCCACCTCATCGAGGTAGAGGGTTCCGCTGCTGGCGGCGTCCGCCAAGCCGGCACGGCCGGTGGCTGGCGAGAACCGCTGGCCGAATAGTTCGGTTTCGATCATGGCGTCGGGAATGGCGGCGCAGTTGACGGTGATGAATGGTGCCTGATTGCGCAGGCTGGCGGCGTGAATGGCGTGGGCGAGGAAGTCCTTGCCGGTGCCGGACTCGCCCTCAATCAGCACCGCCGAGTCGGTCGGGGCGATTTGGGCGATGCGCTCGCGCACCTCGACCATCGCGCTGCTCGAGCCGATGACGGCGAAGGGCGGGCGGCGCTGATCCTCGCTCTGGGTGGATAGCGCGGCCAGTGCACTGCCGACCGCGCTGAGCAGTTCACCGGCTTCGACCGGCAGGGCGAGGTAGTCCGCGGCGCCCTGCTTGATGGCCTCGACGGCTTGGCGGACGTCGCCGCCGTCGGCGAGGACGATCAGTGGGCGGTTGCCGCTGCGGCGGGACAGGTTGCGGCGCTTGACGGCCTCAGGGCTTGCTAGTATGGCGTCGAAGTCGCCGAGGCTTTCGTGGTCTGGCACATCTCGAAGGCCGCTGGCCGTCACCTGGTAGCCGCCCTTCTCAAGGATGCCGCCCAACGTCGTCCGCTGGTCGAGGTCGTCATGTGCCAACAGGAGATGGGGCATGAATGCCATGAACGCGATGGTAGCAAAGAAGGGGAGGGGCGGTATTGGCGCTAGCTTGCCGGCGGGTCGAAGCGCTGGTTCTGATTGCTGACTCGGCTGAGGCGCCAATGGAATTTCGCCCATTCGACTAAGGGCTCCAAGTCGAGGTCCGGCGGCTGCAGGCCGAGCAGGGTCAGGCAGACGCGGAGGTTGGCTAGGGGCCTTTGGTCGTTGGCGGCGGGTGCGCCGGTTTGCTTGGACCACTTTTGGCCGGCGCGATTCAGCAGCACCGGAATGTGGGCGTAGGTGGGCGCGGGCAGGCCGAGCAGCGCCATGATGTGGAGTTGGCGGGGCGTGTTGGCCAGCAGGTCCTGGCCGCGCAGCACCCGGACGATGCTGGGGTCGCCGTCATCCACGGCGGTGGCCAGTTGATAGGCGAAGGGTCCATCGCGGCGCTTGATGATGAAATCGCCGACCGTCAGGTCGAGCCGCGTTCGTTGATGGCCTTGGACGAGGTCGGTGAATTCCAGCGCCGTGTCATCGACCCGCACCCGGATCGCCGCATTGGGGATGGGCGCGATCTGCTCTCGGCAATGGCCGGGATAGATGGGGGTTCCGGCCAATGCCTTGCGCGAACAGGTGCAGTGGAAGGTCTTGGCCTTGCGCAGCAACGTTTCCAAGGCCGCTTGGTAAAGGTCCAGGCGTTCGCTCTGGTGCTCCACGGGGCCGTCCCATTGCAGGCCATGGACCTCCAAGCTGCGCAGAATGCGGGATTCCGCGCCGGGCTGGTTGCGCGGCGCATCGAGGTCGTCGAATCGAAGCCGCCATGCGTGGCCTTCGGCGTGGGCGTCAAGGAAGCTGGCCAGCGCCGTATAGAGGGAGCCGATGTGCAAAGGCCCGGTGGGCGACGGCGCGAATCGACCGGCTGCCACAATGGTGCGTTAGCCGTGCAGTTGCCGTTCCTTGATTTCCGCTAGGGACTTGCAGTCAACGCACTGGGTGGCAGTGGGACGGGCTTCGAGGCGCCGCAGCCCGATCTCCATGCCGCAGGTGTCGCAGTATCCGTAGTCCTGCTGATCGACGAGTTCGATGGTCTGGTCGATCTTGCGGATCAGCTTGCGCTCCCGGTCCCGGGTGCGCAGTTCGATCGTAAACTCCTCCTCCTGGGTGGCGCGGTCCACCTGGTCGGGGAAATTGGTGGCTTCGTCCTGCATGTGGTGCACCGTGCGGTCAACCTCCTCCATCAGGTCCATGCGCCAGCGGGTCAGGATGGCGCGAAAGTGCTGCAACTGCTGGGGGCTCATGTAGGGCTCATCCGCCTTCGGCTGGTAGGGCGTGAAACTGGTGAAGGGGGAATCAAAGGCGCCAGCGCCTGGACGCCCGGGGGTTGCTTCTGCCATGTGCTGTGGATCCCTTGCTGGTTGCCACTGCCTCCCCGTCGGCCTGTCGAGCCGGGGGAGGCTCCCGTTTGAAGGGCGCGTAAGCTACCAAAACCTTGTCAGCTTGACCATATGGAAAATGGTTTCAGGTAAAGCCAAAATGCGCTTTTCCCCTCTCACGGCGCTGCGCGAGGATTCAACGCAACTGGATGCAGGTGCAGGACGATAGGATCTTGGTTGCCGACCGGTTGAAGTCAATCGCTCCGTTCCGGGTCATGGAACTGATGAAGCGTGCCGCTCAGTTGGAGGCGGAGGGTCACCGCGTGGTGCACTTCGAGGTGGGCGAACCGGATTTCAACACGGCCGAACCCATCGTTGAGGCAGGTCGCAGGGCGCTGTTGGAGGGCCACACCAAGTACACCCACGCGCTGGGTACCGAGGCGCTGCGGGAGGCGTTGTCCAAGGACTATCGGGAGCGGCTTGGCGTGGCGATTCCCGCCGAGCGCATCGTCGTGACCGCTGGGGCCAGTGGTGGGTTGTTGCTGCTCAGCGCCCTGCTCATCGACTCGGGCGACGGCCTGTTGATCACCGACCCCGGCTATCCCTGCAATGCCGCCTTTCCGCGCATTGTCGGCGGCGCTGCCCAGCCTGTGGCACTGCGTGCCGAGGCTGGCTACCTGCCCCAAGTGGATGACCTCGCGGGGGCTTGGCGCCCCAACACGGCCGGCCTGCTGCTCGCCTCGCCTGCCAACCCCACGGGCGCTGTCATGGACGGCGCGCGGCTGGCCGAAGTGGCGGAGTTTGTCCACGGGGCAGGAGGCTTCTTCATCCTCGACGAGATCTATCAGGGGCTCACCTACGGCCCGCCGCCCACCGCCGGCACCGGGCTGCAGGCCGATGCTGGGCTTATCGTGCTGAACAGCTTTTCGAAATACTTCGGCATGACCGGCTGGCGCCTCGGTTGGGTGGTCGTGCCGGAGGCATTGGTGGCGCCGATTGAGCGGCTGGCGCAGAATCTCTTCATTTCTCCTTCCAGCGTGGCCCAGCAGGCGGCTCTGGCGGCGTTTTCCCCGCAAGCCATGGCCATTCACGAGGCGCGCCGGCAGCATTTCGACGCCCGCCGCCGGCAGTTGCTCGGTGGCCTTGAGGCGTTGGGGTTCAGGGCCGCGGCCCCGGCGGATGGGGCGTTCTACCTCTACATGGATGTCTCCAGTTCGGGCTTGGACTCCTATGACTTCTGCTGGCGCCTGATTAACGAGTTCCAGGTGGCAGCAACGCCGGGCATCGACTTTGGCGAGCGGGAGGCGCACCGCTTCGTCCGCTTCGCCTACACCACCGACGATGAATCCATCGGCTTGGGGCTCGAGCGGATTGGCAGGGCGCTTGAGGCCTGGGACAGCGTTGGCGGCCAAGCGTGATTTACTCGCCGCCGTTGATCGAGGCCCGCCTAGTGCGCCGCCACAAGCGCTTTCTGGCCGACGTGACGTTGCCGGACGGCAGCTTGCTGCGCGCCCACTGCCCCAACACCGGTGCCATGACCGGCTGTTCCGAGCCGGGCAGCCGGGTCTGGCTCATGGATTCGGGCAATGAGCGGCGCAAGCACCGGCACACGTTGGAATTGGTGGCCTCGGGCGAGCACCTGGTGTGCGTCAACACTGCCCGCGCCAACCAAGTCGTTGCGGCGGCGATCGAAGAAGCGCTGATACCACCGTTGGCGGGCTATGCGTCGTGGCGGCGCGAGCCGGCCATTCCCGGTGGCAAGGGGCGCTTCGACCTCAAGCTGTGGGATCCGGCGAAGGGCGAGTGCTACGTGGAGTTGAAGAGCCTCACCTTGGGTTTGGCTGATGGCTATGGCGCCTTCCCCGACGCGCCGAGCGTGCGGGCGTTGAAGCATGTTGAGGAACTGCGCAGGGTGCGGTCCGAGCTTCAATGCCGAGCGGTGCTGATGTTCTGCGTCATGCACGGCGGCGTGCGCATCGCCACCACTGCCGACGCCATTCAGCCCGCCTACGGCGAGCAGGTCCAGCAGGCCATCGCCGAAGGTGTCGAGGTCTATGCGTGGCGCTGCCTGCCCACACCGCAGGAACTCATCGTTGATGGACGCTTGCCGTTTGCCAGCCCACTGCCGAATGAGGGCTCCTGATCGAGAACGCGGACGTTAGCGCTTGAAGTCCTGCGGAAGTTTGACAAGCGGGCCAGTGCCGCTCCATGATGGTGCCATCATGTTGCAGGAATTGTAATCGTGCCATCATTTGTCAGAACACAGATCCAACTTACGGAAGGACAAGCCAAGGCGCTTAAAGTCCGTGCTCGCATTGAAGAACGTTCAATGGCTGAACTCGTGCGTGAGAGCGTCACTGAGTACTTGGCGCGCCGGCCTGCGGGAGATCGTCGCGCCCTGCTTGGCCGCGCCCAGGCCCTGACCGGGCGTTTTCATTCGGGATGTTCCGACGTGGCGGAAAATCACGACCGGCACCTCGATGGGGCCTATGATTCGTGAGTCTGTTCATTGATACGTCGGCGCTGTACGCCCTCCTTGACGGTGACGAGCCCCGGCATGCGGACGTGGCCGCGGCTTGGCGAACCGTCACTGACAACGGGCGGGTTCTGTTTACGTCGAACTACGTCCTTGTCGAAACCTTTGCCCTTGTTCAACGCAGGCTTGGCTTTGAGGCCGTTCGTGGTCTTGCCGATGCTTTTGTGCCGCTGCTGCAACCGGTTTGGGTTGACGAGGAGCTCCATTCGGCCGCGGTTGCGTCACTTTTTACTGCGGCGCAGCGGCACCTGTCGCTGGTCGATTGCGCCAGTTTCGAGCTTATGCGCCGCCTTGGACTAACCGATGTTCTGGCGCTGGACGCAGACTTTGCCCGTCAAGGCTTCAACCTGCTTCCTGCGGGTCAGTCAGGAACGGAGGGGGTGCATTAGCGCCGAAGCCCCGCAGAAGTTGCCGGTAGTCGGCGGGTTGCAGCCGTGCGCCGTATTGCCGTACCAGCGCGCCAGCGGCACATCGCCACCACTGCCAAAGATATCATGGAAATTTCATTTTTTCTCCATTAAATCTCTGTTTTGTTTCGAGAATGGGCATTGACAAACCGGGGGGGGGAGGGGGGTAGTTTAGTTGTCGGCATTCCCGTTAAGTAGTTTGGGGATGTGAGTCCGAACTGCCATCAGGCGGTTCGGAGACAACAAACGACATAAGGAAAACGCAAGTGAGACAACTCAAAGAAGATGAACTGCAACTGGTTGCAGGTGGATTCTGGAATTCGGTTCCGAATCCCCCGCCCCCCATGCCCGATCCCGTTCCGGAGCCACCGTGCCCCGGTCCTTGGCCACCGTGTCCGGACCCGCAACCGGAGCCGGATGCCCGCCTATGGTGGTGGGGCGGTTGATTGCGGTAAGCCCTTGAACTTACGCCAAGCTCAAGCCCCGGCAGATTCGCTTAGGCGCATCGCCGGGGCTTTCCGCTGGGTCTATTTCTCCATTGTAGTTGTTGTGTGCAGCGGGTGCCTCCAAAGTGCCGTCACCGGCGTCCCTCAGGATGACGCGGTTCACACCGCCGATCAATTGCTGCGCGCCTATCACGCCAAGGCTCGCAACGGCGATTTCGCCGGCGCTTGGTCTGCGCACGGACGGCTGGTTGACCACGTGCGGCGGGCCGGGTTGGGCGAGTGGCTCATGAACAACTACTGCCCCCCGGGTGACTGCGCCGACATTGGCTACATCGCTTGGCATCTCGGCAAGACCAAGGCGGACATGGTGTCCATGGGCCAATGGGGCTGCTCGGACTCATGGCAGCAAGGCATGTGCGCCGCGTTGGAAGGGTGGGTTAATGTCCGCAAGGCGTACCTGCCGGAGGCGCCCACACCGCCGCCGAACCATCCCCCCCAAGAGGTGGAGTTGAGCTTTCCGCATGCGAAGGAGTATGACGACCATAGGCCTTGGACTTTGGTTGAGTTAGGCGACGTGCGTTTATGGGGAAAACTGGATACCGGGGGCTACACCATCAAGTTTCGAAGTGACCTGAGTGGATTGGCGGAAGCCTATGCGCCGCTAGGCGAGCCATACTCATCCACGCGGTATTCGGGAGCGCAAGAGGTTCATCAATCGGCCGTGTTGGATCAATTCACTTTGGGGTCCTTGGTTGAGAAGCGGGCTCCGGCATTGGCGTTCAGGGATGCCAACGACTCGTACCGGGACATGGCGATCATAGGAACCAGCGTACTGTTCCGCTATCCTCGGATTTGCTTTGATTGGGCTAACAACGTGCTTCACCTAGGCCGCCTCGGGACGTGCGGCGAAGGTGTGCAACTGGACCAAGTTAGGCTGATAAACGGAACGTCGCCCGTCGTTCGTGTTCAAGCGCTGGATGGCGCGCCCATGGACGTGTGGCTGGACACCGGTGCCAACCTGACCCATTGCCGAGACCGCTTCATCCAGCGCATGGGTGGCAAGCGCTTCCGCTTCGGTGCCCATCCGGATTTCGAAGCTCTCTGCGTTGCGGATTCAGAAACCAATCTGCTTACGGCATCGCCTGAAGAGAAGGCATACGGCGCTTCGGCGATTTCGGCGCTCATCGGCATGGACACCCTATTGAAGTTCGATGGGTTCGGGTGGGAGCTGAATCCCTACCGCGTTTACCTAGTGCCGAAGTCCGAGTCCTAGTCCGTTTTGTCGTCGGAAGGTTCGAAGACAGCGCCATCGCTGCCGTTGTTCCGTGCTGAGGCGCTTGCCCGCTTCAGCGCCTCCCCATGGCAGCCGCCGCTGCTGTCGAAACCGATCTCCGGCCCTCTTTTCGCGAGCTTCGCTGTCGTTGCAACGGCGGCCCTGGTGGTCTTCGCCGCCACCTACGAGTTTGCCCGCAAGGAGATGGCCACGGGCCACCTGACGCCTGTGGGCGGTTGGTCGCAGGTGCGGGCGCAGTGGTCCGCAATCGTGCGCCATCGCCTGGTCGAGGCGGGAAGCATCGTGGAGGCGGGGGACGTGCTTTACGAGCTCGGTTCCGGTGACGGCTTGGAGGCTGGAACCTCGGTCGAGGGGAAGCTCCTGGACGACATCCGCCAACGGCGCGCGGCACTTGAGGCCCAGTTGCCGGTCATCGAGGCCCGCGCCCGCAACGGCCTCGCGCTCAAGGAGGGCGAACGGGCGGCGGCGGCGCAGCAGGTGCGGCACTTGGAAACTGAAATTCGCTCCTTGGAGGCCCGCCGCACGATCGCCCGCCAGCAACACCTCAGGGGGCGAGGCCTGCAAACCAAAGGCGCACTGTCCGAGTTCGACGTGATGGAACTTGCCGATCGGGTCGAGATGCTCTCCGCTCTCATCGCAGCGCCCAAGCGTGAATTGGTGCGGCTTCGCACCGCCCTGCGGAGCCATCAGGAGCAAGTTCACCAACTGGAGCTTTCCCGCCGGCAGGAGGAGAACGCCGTTCTTGAGCGCATTCACGCCCTGGCCATGGAGGAGTCCCGCTTGCGCGCCAGAGAGTCCGGGACCGTGCTTGCGCCTCGGGCGGGGCGCGTGGCTTCTGTGCGGGCGGGGCCGGGCGATTGGGTGGCGCCGGGCGATGCGCTTCTGGACATTCTGCCCGCCGACGCCGAACTGAAGGCCCGCCTGTTCGTCAGCTCGCTGGGGATCGGCGCAATGGAGGTCGGCCAAGCCGTGCGGGTCTATCTCGATGCCTTCCCCTACGAGCGGCACGGCGCCCAGCACGGGCAGGTGCTGTCAATCTCCGAGACGACGCTTGAGGAGAGGCAACGGCCAACCGCGACCTCGCCAAGCGCGGCAATGTTCCAGATCGATGTCGGGTTTCCCGACGGATTCCGGCTGTCGCCCGCGCAACGGCAATCGCTGCGTCCCGGGATGACCGTTTCGGCGGACCTTGTGCGTGACTACGGAACCTTGGTGGATTGGCTGCTCGAACCCTTGCGCGGCGCGACGAAGCGGCTCTGACTCGTTTGGCAACCCATCTAAGTCTGCTGTTGTGCGCGTTCCGTTAGTTCTGCAAGCCGACCAAGCCGAATGCGGCCTCGCCTGCGTGGCGATGGTGGCGGCCTACCACGGCCATCAGGAGACGCTGCGTTCGTACCGCGCTAAGTTCCGCACCTCGCAGCGCGGCACCAGCTTGCGGGACCTGCGCGACTATGCGGAGCGGCTCGGATTCAAGTGCCGCCCCCTGCGCATCGAGCTCGACGAGTTGAAGCGGTTGCGGCGGCCGGCGATCCTGCATTGGGACCTGGACCACTTTGTCGTCCTGGCGGCGGTGGGGCGCGAGCGGATCAAGGTGATCGACCCCGCAGTGGGCGCCCGGAGCCTTGGATTGGCTGAAGTCAGCGAGCACTTCACGGGGGTGGCGATGGAGTTGGCGCCCACGCCGGCCCTGAAGCCGGCACGATCCGACGCGGCTCTCCCCTTCGGGGCGTTCATTCCGGCTTTCCGCGGCCTGGGCGGTTCGCTGGGTGCGGTCTGCGGCATGATGCTGGCACTGCAGGCGTTCGCGCTGGTCATGCCGCTCAACCTGCAGTTCACCATCGACCAGGGCGTGCGCCAAGGCGACATGAACATCGTTACCGCCTTGGGGGTTGGATTCGGCATCGTCGGCTTGATTGCCGCAGCCACGGAGTGGCTGCGGACGCTTGTGGTGCAGTACGTCGGCAACACCTCGGCGTTTCGCATCACGGCGGGCCTGGCGCACCACCTGCTGCGCTTGCGCGACGAGTGGTTCTCGGCGCGCCACACCGGGGACGTCATCTCCCGCTTTGCGTCCACCGAGCCGGTGGGCAGGTTCCTGATGA
>JAPPIX010000321.1 GCA_028820495.1 Gammaproteobacteria bacterium | reverse complement strand
AGCCGACGTGATACCAAACGTTCACCGCTACCACAGGGGCCTTGCGGTCCTCGTGCACTATGAGGGTCAGGCCGTTGTCGAGGACGAACTTCTGAAAGGGAATCTTAATGCCCGCCGCGGCGCCCTGTCCTCGCTCGCTGGCGAGCGCAACGAGGGGCACGACGGTCAGCAGAACCAGCGAGAAACGGAAGGCTACGTTGCGCAAGCGGCGGGCGGGCAGCAAGAGTTGGTTACGGATTGACATGCCACTACTCCAATCGGCGTTCAAAGATGCGAACTCTAGCGTATTCGCCTGCATGTGGAAGCTTCCATCAAATTCCGAGTCTCCTTGCGGAGAGAGCATTCCACTAGCCCAATCGAGGACAAGATGCCCTCGCTCCGGGAGCCCGTTCGGGTCGGGCGACGTCCCACGGAGCGAGGGCGTCCCGCCCTCGGACGGCGCGAAGCGTCGTAAGTCCACTCGATTGCTATCCCGTGAGCAAAGTGCTTGTTTCCTGCACGTCCACGCCCCGGCCACCGTGGGCGAGGGTTACACGGAACACTTGATTCAAACGAAAAGCGCTGATTGTGGTTCGCTGCGAGCGGCCTCAAACTCAATCCCCTCATAGCCGCTGCCGGCGACTTGGGAGAGGCGCTCAAAGTAGTGAGGGCCACCCAAGTGAACGGGGAACTGGCGCGGTTTGCCGGGAATGTTGGCGCCGGTGTACCAGGAATCGGTGAGCGGATAGAGGGTGCGATTGGCGATGCCTTCCACCTCCTCGGCCCAAGCTGCCTCGGCGGCAGGCGTGGCCTCCACGGCACCCAGGCTTTCGCCGCGCAGATGCTCGATGCAATTGCCCACCCATTCGATTTCGCGCTCCGCGCCGAGCGGCATGTTGTAGAGCACGCCGGGCGTGCCGGGGCCATGCACCATGAACAGGTTGGGGAAACCCGAGATCATGAGGCCCAGGTAGTTGTGGTAGCGCTCGCGCCACCGCTCCTTGAGGCTCAAGCCGGCGCGTCCCTTCGGGTTGAGGCGCAGGAAGGTGCCGCTGATGGCATCGAAACCGGTCGCCAGCACCAGCATGTCCAAGTGGCACACGCCTGTCGCCGTGCATACCCCGGATGGGGTGATGCGCTCGATGGGATCCTCCCGCAGGTCAACCAAGGTCACGTTCTTGCGGTTGTAGGCCTCGAAGTAGCCATTGTCGAGCACCGGACGCTTGGTGGCCACGTAGTGGTCGGGCATCAGCTTGTCGGCGGTGGCCGGGTCGCGCACGATTTCGCGGATCTTGCTGCGCACGAAATCGGCGACCATGCCGTTGGTCTCCTTGTTGGTCAGCAGGTCCGAGTAGTTGTCAACGATGAACTTCAGGGTGCCTTCCTCCCAGAGCCGCTCGAACAGCGCCTGACGTTCCGCCGGCGTGTCCTCGGCGGCGGTGCGTAGATTGCGCGGCCAAGGGAAGCCCCCGTTGAAGTTGCGCATGTTCGCTTTGAGGGCGTCCCAGTTGTCGCGCACGCTAGCCAGCTCCGCAGCGGTGAGGGGCTGGTTGCGGGCCGGGAAGCTGAACTGCGGCGTGCGCTGGAACACGGTGAGGTGCGCCGCTTCCTTGGCAATCTCCGGAATCGCCTGAATTCCCGAGGAGCCTGTGCCAATCACGCCCACCCGCTTGCCTGCGAAGTGAACCGGCTCGTGGGGCCAGTTGCCGGTGTGGAGGCACTCGCCGGCAAAGTCGTCAATGCCGGGAATGTCCGGCCGGTTGGCGGTGGACAGGGCGCCCACCGCGCAGATGAGGAACTGGGCGGAGATTCGCCCTCCGGTGCTGGTGTCAACCGTCCAACGCTGTGCTGCCTCGTCGTAGCGGGGATTGCGTATCCAAGTGTTGAGCCGGATGTGGCGCCGCAGGTCGAACCGGTCGGCTACATGCTCTAGGTAGGCCAGCACTTGCGCCTGCGAGGGCTGGGTCTCGGCCCAGTCCCACTCCTGCATGAGTTCGTCCGCGAAGGTGTAGCAATAGAAGGGGCTGCCCGGCCCATCGACCCGCGCGCCGGGATAGCCGTTGTACCACCAAGTGCCGCCGATGCCGCCCGCGCCATCGCACACGGCTACCGACAACCCCATGCCGCGCAAGTGGTGCAGGGCGTAAAGGCCGGAGACCCCCGCCCCGATGACCAATGCGTCCAAGTGCTCAACCGACTCTCGCGCCATGGTGGGTTCCCTCAAATGGTTCGATCCTGTCCCGCCCAAGCGGCGGCCCGAAGCGGCTTCTTGTCCAGCTTGCCCACCGTCGTGCGTGGCAGCTCATCCACAATGGTCACCCGTTTGGGCGCCTTCACGCCGCCAAGCTGCATCTTAGCCTGATCGATGATGGCGGTTGAGGTCAGGCGGCTGCCGGCGGTCACCTCCACGTAGGCACAGACCGCCTCGCCCCACCTGCGGTCCGGCTCGCCGATGACCGAGGCCAATTCGATGCCATCCATGCGCATCAGCGCCTGCTCAACCTCCGTGGAGTACACGTTGAAGCCACCGGTGATGATCATGTCCTTCTTGCGATCGACGATATGCAGATAGCCTTCCTCGTCAAGGTAGCCGATGTCTCCGGTCAGGTGCCAGCCGTTCAGGCGTACCTTGGCAGTCTCCTCCGGGTTGCCGTAGTACCCTTCCGACACCATGGGCCCTTTGACGGCAATCTCCCCATTGGTGGGCGGCGGCAGCATCCGGCCGTCATCGTCTAGGATGGCGATGGTCGAAAGCGGCGTGGCCCGGCCCACGCTTCTCAGCCGCTCATCGCGCACTAAGCCCCGACTCGGGTCGCCATCGATGTAGTGCTCGTGCGGATGCAGCCGGGCGATGAACATGGGGCACTCGGTCTGTCCGAAGCCACCGCGCATGACCGAGCCGAACACCGACAAGGCTTCCTTCAGCCGATCGGTTGCCATGGGTGCCGAGCCGTAACTCAAGGCGCGCAGGGAGGAATAGTCGTAGCCGCGCACCCCGGGTTGGTCAAGCAAGGCATACACGCCGGTCGGCGGTAGAAAGAAGTCGGTGACGCGTTGTCGGCCGATGGCCTCGAGAATCGCTTGGGGCTCCACCTTCTCCATGATGATGGTCTTGACGCCGCTGGACAGGCCACAGATCGCGATTCGCCCACTCGCGTGGGTCAGCGGTGCCGCCGCTAGGGTGACCGGTTCGCGACCTTCATAGGCCAGCCGCATCCCGTAATCGAGCGCACAGAAGTTGCGGTTGCTGAGCATCACACCCTTGGGCAGCCCGGTGGTGCCGCCGGTGAGCGGAATGGAGATGAGGTCGGTGGGTGCCACGTCCACTTGCGGCCGGGCTTCCGAGGCCTGCGCCATCCAAGCGGACAATTTCGGCGCGGCGGCGCTGGCGCCATCAAGGCATATCGGAACGCCCTGCTCCGCCCCACCATGAAGCAATTGGTCCGCAGGCTCGGTGAAGGCGCATTGAAAGAAAAGGGCTTGGCAGCCGAACTGCTTGAGTATGGCGACATTGTCGCTGGGCGAGTTGCGCGGATTGATCGGCAGCCACACGCCGCCAGCGCGCAGAATGCCGAGCGTGGCGATGAACGAAAGCGCCGAGTTCAGGCTGTACACGGCGCCGTTCTGGCCGCGCCGAAAGCCGCCGTCGATGAGCCGGTTGGCGATTTGCGCGGACAGACGATCCACCTCGCCATAGCTGTAGGCTTGATCGCGGAACACCAAGCAGCAGCGGTTGGCGTGCCGACGCAGAGCGGCATCGATGACCGGCAGGAAGGGGCGATTGAATTGAGTTGGGTCCACTGGCAGCGCACAGTTGGGTTGTTCGAAGATTAAACGAAGCGCCGTTCGTCTGCTGGATGGTATCCCATGGGGAGGACCCTCTTGGTCACCTACTTGGTAGGTCTAGCTGAGCCCGCGAGCCCGCGGTGGATGTTGACTTTGAGCATGCAATCGGGGAGATTCCCAGAATGCGAAAGAACGCGAACTTTGTACTGATCGGCACAATCGCGTGACCGGGCTACCGCATCCCATTCCTTATCAAGGCAGCAAGCGGAAACTGGCACCGCTGATCGCTTCCTATCTCCCGAAAGGCATTAAAACACTCTACGAGCCATTCGCCGGATCTGCTGCGATGACGATCTATGCAGCCCGCCACGGAATTGCGGAACGGTTTGTAATTGGGGATAGCCTTGAACCCATAGTCCAACTTCTACGGCGCATCGTGGAGGAGCCTGAACAGACAGCTACCCAATATGGCACGATATGGGAAGGTCAGCAGCATTGTGGAGATGGCTACTTCAATGAAGTGCGCCATCGCTACAATACCGACCGCGACCCTCTGGATCTTCTCTACCTCATCTGCCGCTGCGTCAAGAACGCTGTGCGCTTCAACAGTAGCGGGTGCTTTACCCAATCCGCAGACAAGCGCCGCCTCGGCATGCATCCAGACAAAATGCGAGCGGCGGTGATGGGCGTGTCCCACATTTTATCGCGACGATGCGACTTTCGAGTCGGCGATTGGAAACAGACTGCAGCAGATGCGCAGCCCGACGACTTCATCTACATGGATCCACCGTATCTGGGCACTTCCATCGGACGGGACAAGCGATACCATCAGCAAATCACGTCTGATGAGCTGGTCGTGGGCCTTTCGGACCTACGGCGGCGAGCCATTCCCTTTGCGCTGTCATACGACGGCATGACGGGTGGCCGCGAATACGGCCCACCGCTGCCGGACTCCCTCGGATTGACACGCCTGTTGCTACACGCCGGAACTTCGTCGCAATCAACGCTATCGGGCCGCAAGGAGGAAACGGTTGAAAGCCTGTACGTCACCCCCGGACTGGCTCAGCCGGTCAACGGCGTCATCCGTCCTACTGATGCTCAGGCGTCACTCCCTTTCAGCTGATTCTTGACGAGAATGGCAAGGTGAATGCCCTGCCGCTCAGCTTCAGCGCGAAGGCGGTCAAAGTCCCCCACTTCATCACCCCGCCATTCGACGTCCAAGCGCCTAACCTGCTGGCCCGCAACGTGGGTATGGGATTCCGGAAACGCCCAAAAGCACGTCCGGCACACATCGGCATCTTGATCTTCACGCCAATTGCGACAGTGCTCGCATGACCACGATTTGGCGCGTTGGCTGGAAGCGTCAAGCAGCATGAATTCTTCCAGATCACCTCCGTCAAGAGAAACATCACCCGCAACTTCGTAAGGAATCCGGTGATCAACTTGCAGATACCGGCGCTCCATTTTCTCGCCAGTGAATGCATCCCTTGAGTCGTAGCGCACATGAAGGGCATCGCGGAACTTTTTGGAAAACGCGCTACGCCCCCCGATTCGACCCCGCCTTATCTTCCGGGGGTCTGCAAATCGGTATGCGCCAATCTGTCGCCCAGTCCTCTCGCTCCTGATTCGGTAAGTCTCAAGCGGAACTCCGTTCTCTCGAACATCGCGAGCTGCTCGGGGCGGATGATCGTAGCCGTAAAGCGTTTGAAGCTCTTCTGTCGTGACATGACCATGCTCCAAGATGTGGTCAATCACAACCCGAGGTCGTTTCGCAGTGACCTTTGCACAGAGCGCCAAGATTCGGGGATCTACGTCTTGTTTGGTCATGTCGTGATGACGACGCGAAATTCGTCGGCCTCAAGTTCCCCGCTTCAGCGCCCCGCAGGCAGCCGGACCAGCATCTTGCCGAGGTTTTGGCCT
>JAPPIX010000339.1 GCA_028820495.1 Gammaproteobacteria bacterium | reverse complement strand
CGGGGTCAGCCCTGAACGTGGGGAGGCAACTCGGGATTTCCCGAATTGATCCATCGCAACCCTTCGCTCGGTGATGGGCCAATGCGGGAAACGAGGCTTGGCTTCTAATCAATTAACTCGGTAAACAACACCAAGGATCCGCCACTTCAATAACCGGCGGATGTCCAGAACGGCCTGGAATGTCCGCTTACCTCTGGGTTAACATGGTCCTCACAACGCACCCAAACCCATCACCCACAGCCCACGCGGAGCGGCGCATCATGGACACTCAGGACTCAACCAAAACCAACAACGACCAAACAGTCGAGCTCAGCGAACGCATGGCCCGCATCGAGACCAAGATGGACTTCGTCGCCACCCACAAGGACCTTTCCGCGGTACGCACGGAGATCGAGGGCACCCGCACGGAGATCGCCAGCATGAAAGGGGAGCTTCTCAACCAGATGTCGCAGATGAACACGGCGATGGTCGCCGAAGTTGCAGGCATACGAACGCTGGTCGCCAACCGCGAGGCCTCCATGCAGCGATGGCTGCTCGGCATCACTGGCACAACGGTCGCGACCCTGACGGCGGTGCTGATCCGCCCCTTGGCGTGAAGGCCTTGGGCACCAGCGTTCGCGACAGTCTGGGGGGCGGCGAAGCCGCTATGAAAAAGCCCGCAGCTGTCTTGGGTGGCATGCTGTTGTTGTCGCTTCCGCTGCTGGTTCAGTCGCAGGAGGCTGATGGGACGGAACCGGAGCCAGCCGGGAAGGTGCTGTGCTTCCAAGTCGAAGCCTTGTTCGTGCGCGCTCAGGACCAAGCCGGGGAGTTGAAGGCGGCCTACGACCGGATTTGCCCAACGCCATCGGCTACGGGGGACGCATGCCGCGACATGCTCCGGCAGCAACACGGCAAGGAACTCGACCGCCTGCGCCGCTACCGCCGCTGGGGCAATGCCCTCCGTGAGGATTACGGCAGCATGTGCGGTGGGGCGTTGAACGAGACCTTGAAGATCATCGTCGAAGCGCTCGATTACGTGAGCGCCAGCCAAGCACGGCAAGCTGGCACCTGACTCCCGCCAAGAAAACGAGGACAAACGCATTTCCAATCAGTTCCACTACAGGGGATACGCGCCAGCGTCTCGCACAATACGCTGGCGAAGGGGATACGCGCCAGCGTCTCGCACAATACGCTGGCGAACGCGAACCGGTGCCGAAACTAGCGGATTTACGGGGCGTTCACCCAGGAGCTGATCGCCGTCGCCTGCCCGCTGTACGCCGACCGCGTCAATAACTCCCCAAAGGCTGATTTCCCGTTTGAAGCACAGAGAAAGGCGGCTACAATGCCTCGCAGAGCGAACAGTGTTAGCAGGAGGATCTTCCAATGACAACTTCGACTGCCAGAAAGAACGGCGGCAGATGTCCAGAGTGCGGCGATGCCGTGGCGGAGGATCGCAAAGGGCGCGGATGGGTGAAGCACCTCAACAACCGCAATTGCGACTTCGAGCGCGGAATGAAGGATGTGCGCGAGTAGCGGTGAGATTGGAATTCAGGACACCTGCTAGCGCATTAAGAAGACATCCAATAGTGCGCCTCGGCGGAGATTACATGTATGGCTAGCAAACCAACTGCTGAAAAACCGCCCAATAAAATAGTTTTTGAATACCGGCAAACCAGCAACCACCGCACCGTGTTTGTGGATGGAGCCGTGGGCGGAACCAATTTCCAGCAGCAAAACATGTTGCGCGTTTCATTTTACCGTGAGTTCATGCCTCCTTTGCGGGAAACCCGGCCCTTGCTTCAAACTGACGAGGGCAGCTTGAAGGTTGGGGCACCGGGGCAAGTGGACATGAGTGACGAAGTCAACATCGTTCGGGAAATTGACACCACGCTCATGCTCACGGCAAGGACGGCAAGGGAGCTGTCCGATTGGTTGGCGGAGCAGGTGGATTCCATTGAGCAGGCGTCGAGGCCATGATCGTTCTGGAGAAACTGCGCTCTTTTGGTGCCAAAAGCGAAGGATGGCACTACGGCGAAGGAACCGAGTTCAGTCGCGCTGTGATCGAATCCGCCGAAGCTGTCGTTTTATGCGGACAGTTGCTTGGGTTTGATGAGATGGACGTGTTCCCGGGGATTTCCGGGGAGGTTTTGGTGACTTGTTACCGTTTTGGCCATTGCATCGAGATTGAGGTTGATGTGCAGTCAGGTCAGCGTTTTGCGGTTTCCCTGGAACGTCCAGCGGGGGAGCAGACTGAACCCGCATGGTTTGAAAACTTGGAACAGGTGAAAAATGAACTGGAGCGCCTTAAGGATTCAATGTGTCCACCTACGTTCGAATACTCAAGGCCGAGCACTTCGACCCGCGAAGAAATCGGTTCGTTGATTTGGCCTTTAGGCCCTCAAGCCGTGTCAGAGGTGGCGGAATATCGGTCTTTGACTATGACTGCGCCGGGGGAACTCCGAAAGCTGCCTGTGCCCTTATCGCCAAGTGGTATCGAGACTTGTCTGGGGAGCCAGCCATCTTCTGGCGGTTCACAGGGGAGCAGCTACCCAATGGCAGCGTTCGTATAGAGGAGGAGCCGTCCAAGTTCGGCGACAAATGCCATCGGAACATTCATGGGCTGTCCGCGGGGCGGGCCAAGAAGTTCTTCAAGCGGATGCAGGACGACACGCTGTTCACAGCCGACAATTTTCAAGTCTGCAAGCCGGGAGGCGCGGAACGGCTGTCAAGGGAAGAAGTGGAAGCGACTTAGATTCACCCTCCCTTGGCGAGCCTTGGTAGCAGCCAGTTCCAGCCAATCGTCGTGAGACTTGTCCCTTGTTCCTGATTTTGGCCGGGATGTCGTTTGCGACGCAAAGCGCTTGAGCGTTGCCCTTGAGACCGAGGTCGTGGGCGCAGCCACGTACGACTGCGTGCGGGTTGACGGCACCGAGGTCACCGACGCCGACGCGGACACCCAGCTCCGCACTCCCCGAGGGGGCTGATCCGGCGGCGGGCAGCTGACCGGCCGCCCGCCTCCCCGTCCCGTTTCTGGTGAGCGACTGACCGGGCCGGCAAGCGTCGGCCCGCCCTCCACCCCCGGCAGCCGAAAGGCTCCCGGGGGGCTTGTTTTCACGGGAACCACACATTTGGCTCCCTCCATTCCCATGTCACATTCCCATGTCTGGGCTGGCGCATTCCCTCTCAAACTGTCAATTTCCATCCTGCTATTGACCTCGTGATCCTTGGCGAAGGGACTGGAGGCAACCCCTTATGAAGTCACTATTGACATTGGTAGCTACCACAATCGCGCTTTCATCCACGTTAGCCCATTCGCGCGGGGATGGTTCGCCATCCGTTTCCGAGGACATCAACATGTGGGTGGTCGCGGAGCACGTCCATGTTGCCAAGGAGGCGGTGACGCCCAACAGCATGGCGGTTTACCTACGCAGCCGTGCGGATGGTTCCGCAGACCAAGCGGAACTACGCATCCACGCCAAAACGTTGGAATTGGCCGAGGATGCCGTGGTCAAGGTTTCATTCACCATTCCGGGCGGCAGGTTCCTCAACTTGGGCAGCACCAAGCCGTTGGAGGCGACATCGGAGCTCGACGGGGAGATCAAGAAGTTCAGGACGCCATATGACTAAGAGGTTGAGAACAACGGGGAAACAGTCACCTACACGCTTCGGGCACGGAACGACTTCGAATACGAGGGGAGTGGAGATGCGGCAATCCTGACATTCAGGCCACATCGAATCACCGCGCCGGATGCCAGCGTAGCCCATGTGACGGTCGTTGTTCAGCTAACGCATGACGGCAGCGGCAGCCGGCTGGACGAGCCGGCGGAATGGCTGCGCGCCACCAGGGCCCTAGCCCACTTCGACTCGGTCCTACCGGGGTTCGGGATCATCCCCCCAGACCACCCAACGGCCTACATCGAGTTTCCGGGCCGCAGCCAGCTTGACGCATCCCCGAACCGGGCCTTCGGGCATTCCGTCGAGGCGCTCGTCGATGGCAACCACATGCTGGTCGGGCGCTTGGGCCAGAGCCAAGGCGTTGCCCCCGCGCCCCCGGAGTTGCGCAACCCCGATGGCCTCCCGCTAAACCTCCGGAATCCGCACAGCGGCCTTTCCGCCGAAGTGCATCTATCAATGCGCACCTTCGGCGGCGGCTCCGCCTTCGTTGACCAGGACGAAAACGGGGCACCCTCCGAAGGCGAACGGTTCCCGGCACCCACCGGGATGAACGAAAGGCTCACTTCCACAACCGTCCCATTGTCCGCCTTCGCAGGCAGCCCCCTGCCGGTCTACTACCTCCCGCCAGGCAGCTCGGGGAGCCTGCAGCCAGACAGCGTCGTGTTGAAGCTGGCGTCGGTGACGCGGGCGATGACCAGAAGGGACACGCCTTCGACCAGCATGGAGAGAATCTGCGCCCGATTGGCTTTGGACAGCTTGTTCATGGTGCCACGTGTTTCCGAGCACACCGCACAGGTCAAGCATATCGTTCAGAGTGAATTGGGTTTGAGAACTGGAAGCGGCTTGACTCCGCTATTTCAACTCCAAGCTGAGTTCGCTCAGTATCATGTCCCGCAATTCAATGGCAATCACGCGCCGAACGGACAGTGTTTCAATGCCGTTGTCAAAGGCACATTGCTTTATTTCGGCAATCTGCTCTTCCGACAGGGACAGGTCGCATTCATTCAGATGGGAAAAGCAGTATTCCTGAATGTCATAGGCTGATTTGTCCCTTACCTCGGGCAGCATGTCGCCAAGTAATCCCTTGGCAATTTCCTTTGCGCCAACCTCATCTGACACCTTTTTGCCCAAGTCGGTGAGTCGAATCGGACTGCCCCTTTCGGCCACGGGTTTCGAGAGCTTGAGTAGGATTTCCTTGATGTCGCCTCTGACTTCCTGCATGAATTCCTTGAAGTTGTAGCGGTCGGCATTGACCGACCCGTACCAGCTAGCCGCCTCCCATAGGACTTTGACCAAGGCGATCAATAGTATGACCGCCCCACTGACGAGTGGGACGAACACCATAGCTTCCATACTGTCTCCAAGTTAGTCGGGCGCAGGGGGTGCACACTAGCCAATCCCCATGCGTTCCAACGCGCACCGGGATTGGTCAGTTGGGAAATTATGCCGAATGGCCTCTCCAGCGCACAAGCCCCAAGACTAGTTATTGAAGTCGAATGCCACAAGCCGCAGAGATGGAGCACAGGTTTAAAGGGCAATCTCCCAAAAGCGACATCGCTGTGATTTCAAATTCGAAAATCCGCCCCAGTCCATCCAGCCACCTCATCCCGATCCCTACGCTATCCGCCCGGTCAGCGACAAGGTCAACAATGTGCGCAACGACGGGCAGGAATTGCTGGAATAGAGGAAGGCACCAGTCTCCGACCATCACACCAGCCATCGATTCCCTCCTCCGAATCAAATCGAGGGCAAGATGCCCTCGCTCCGAAGGGCTTGCCGATGCGAGGGCACCCCGGACCGAGGGCGTCCCGCCCTCGATTCGGAATCGGGCAATGGCTGCTGGCCACCAAGGCCCTAGCCCACTTCGACTCAGTCCTTCCGGGGTTCGGCATCATCCCCACGGTCCACCCAACGGCCTACATCGAGTTTCCGGGCCGCAGCCAGCTTGACGCATCCCCCAGCCGGGAGTTCGGGCACTCCGTCGAGGCGCTCGTCGATGGCAACCACATGCTGGTCGGGCGCTTGGGCCAGA
>JAPPIX010000137.1 GCA_028820495.1 Gammaproteobacteria bacterium | reverse complement strand
GGAAGGGCTCAGGAAAAAGTCGGCGCCGCCCAGCCCGAGGCTCGTCGCCGCCTTGCGGTACACGCGGACAATGTCGAGGAAGGGCGGGCCGTCGTTGGGGCAGATCTGGATCAACTGGTTGAAGGCGGATTCAGCCACGGCGCTTGGTCACCAGGAAGTCCTCCATCACCAAGTACTGCAGGCCGGAGCCAAGAAACATGTCCAAGGCGTCCGCGGGCGAACAGACCATCGGTTCGCCGCGGCGGTTCAGCGACGTGTTCAGCACCACGGCATTGCCAGTCAACTGCTCCAAGGCTTCGAGCAACGCATAGTAGCGGGGGTGGGCTCCGGGTTCGACGATCTGCACCCGCGCCGTGCCATCCTCATGCACCACCTCCGGGATGCGCGCCTGCCAAGCTTGTGCCACATCAAAGGTGATGGTCATGAAGGGCGCCGGATGGTGGCTGCCGATGATCTCCGGCGCCACCCGGTCGAGCACGCTCGGGCAGAACGGACGCCAGCGCTCCCGGAACTTGATTTGCTCGTTGATGCGGTCGGCCATGCCCGGCACACTGGGGCAGCCGAGGATGCTGCGGGCGCCAAGGGCGCGGGGGCCGAACTCCATGCGGCCCTGAAACCAGGCCACCGGGTGACCGGCAGCGATGAGCGCCGCGGCCTCTTGGGGCACGTCGTCCAAGGCGCGATACTCGACCGCGTCAGCGGCGGCGTCCAGCGCCGCGCGGCATTCGCCGTTGCCGTACTCCGGGCCGAGGAAGACGTGGGTCATTCGAGCCAGCCGCTCGCCCCGTTCAGCAGCGACGTGGGCGGCGGCGCCTAGGGAAGTGCCGGAGTCCCCGGCAGCCGGCTGCACGAACAGTTCATCAACGTGCTCCAGCGCCACGATGCGCTGGTTGAGCTTGACGTTCAGCGCGCCGCCGCCGGCGAAGGCCAGCTTGCCGGTCTCCCGCAGTATGCCGCCCAAGTGGGTTTCGAGCAGTTTCAGGCACCAGTCCTCAAACAGCCGCTGCATAGCCGCGGCGTAGTGGACATAGGGCTCGTCAGCGGCGTCATCCCGCCGCTTCGGCCCGAGCCACTCGACCAGCTTGGGACTGAAGTAGTAGCCAACACCGTTCTCTTTGTAGCGCCGCAGGCCCACCGTGTTGACGTAGCGCGCGTTGACTTGGAAGCCGTCGCCCCGCGGCCGGATGAGCCGGGAGAAGTCGAAGCGCCGAGGGTCGCCGTAGGGTGCCATCCCCATGACCTTGTACTCCCCGTCGAGCATCTCAAAGCCGAGGTACTCGGTCATCGCGCCGTACACGCCACTCAAGGAGTCCGGATCGTAGAACTGCCGAATTCCGTGGATGCGTCCGTTCTCGCCATAGCCGAAGAAGGTGGTGGCGTACTCGCCCTTGCCGTCGACCCCCATGACGGCGGTCTTCTCTGCAAATCCACTGCAATGGTAGGCGCTGGCGGCATGGGCGAGATGGTGCTCCACGGGAACGAACTCGGTTTTCGACCAATTGATGCCAAAACGCTGCCCCGCCTCCATCACGCGGCGGCGGTTGCGCCGAAAACGGCGGTTGCCGTTGGCCAACGCATCAAGCGCCCGATCCGGCGCATACCAGTGCCGCTGGGCGTAGCGCCAACGAGCCGCGCTGGCGAGACTGATGGGCGCATAGGGAAAAGCAACGGCATCCACATCCCTGGCGCCAAGGCCTGCTGCCTCCAGGCAATAGCGGGCCGCCTCGACCGCCATGCGGTTCTTGGCGTGCTTGTCGCGCACGAAACGCTCCTCCTCTGCCGCTGCCACCAACTCGCCGTCCACCAGCAGCGCCGCGGAGGGATCGTGGCCCAAGGCACCGGAGAGGCCGAGAATGATCATGGTACGCCCGCATCAAGAAGAAGCAGCCTAATATAGCCCCTTACGCCGTCAGTCGAGGGCAAGATGCCCTCGCTCCGGGAGATTCCGCTAACTGGAAGGGAGTTTCGCGCCAGCGAAACTCCAATGCGAACCGAACGCACCGAAGGTGCGCGTTCGCGCCGTCCCGCCCTCGAAACGGTGGGCCGACAGCCCACCGTCCCCGTGGCCTGTGCTAAACTGCCGCCTCTTTTTTCCGGCCCCGGCCTTCACCTCACAACCAACCATTGGAGAATCAACGCATGAGCGAGAACATCGTTCACACCACCGATGCTGACTTCGAAGCCGATGTGCTGCAATCCGACAAGCCCGTGCTCGTGGACTACTGGGCCGAGTGGTGCGGCCCCTGCAAGATGATCGCGCCAATCCTCGACGAAGTGGCCAACGAGTACAGCGACCGGGTGAAGATTTGCAAGCTGGACATCGACTCCAACCAACAAACCCCGGCCAAGTACGGCATTCGCGGCATCCCCACCCTCATGCTGTTCAATGGCGGTGCAGTGGAGGCAACCAAGGTCGGCGTGCTCAGCAAGTCCGCCTTGGAAGCCTTTCTCGAAGGCAACATCCAATCCCAGACGAGGTGATGCAATAGGCCAACCAGAGGGCGGTCGCCGGGCACAAGAGTTGACTGGTGCGACAACCTTATCCGCGACCAAGAGAATGCCGCCCGTCAAGCGGGATGAATTCACTCCATCATTGCGCTTGACGGGGCCAATCAAAACACTAAACTGGCCTGCGGGTGGAGGTCGAAAGCAGCAATCCATCCAGCCGTCTCTAGCCCCAAGCATTCCAATCCAGCCGACCGGCAACAAATTTGCGGGCCGCGAAATGGCAAGCCAAGGCGCCGACTGAACCCATCCTCAAAAGCAACCCGGTGCCTTTCCTGAAACAATTGGAGACGTCCTCCTCAATTCAACCCTCGCCGCTGCCGCGCAACCAACGCCCCGCATCCTTGTTAAGAGCTAGGCCGCGAGGCGGCAAGACCCCCAACCTGTTTGAGAAAGAGCCCACTTTATGGCGATGTATCTGAAAGACCTCAAGGCCAAGCCCGTCAGCGAGCTTGTGGACATGGGCCGTGAACTCGGCCTGGAGAACCTGGCCCGCTCGCGCAAGCAGGAGGTCATCGCATCCATCGTGCGCAAGCAGGCCAAGGCGGGCGAGGACATTTTCGGCGCGGGCACCTTGGAAATCCTGCAGGATGGCTTCGGCTTCCTGCGCTCCCCCGACAGTTCCTATCTGGCGGGCCCGGACGACATTTACGTCTCGCCCAGCCAGATTCGCCGCTTCAACCTGCGCACCGGCGACAGCCTCGCGGGCAAGATCCGGCCACCCAAGGACGGCGAGCGCTACTTCGCCATGCTCAAGGTCGACGAGATCAACTTCAGCGAGCCGACTTCCAAGAAGCACAAGATCCTCTTCGAAAACCTCACTCCCCTGTTTCCAACGGAGCGCTTCACGCTCGAGCGCGGCAACGGCAGCACCGAGGACTTGACCGCCCGCACCGTCGATTTGATTGCCCCGGTGGGCAAGGGCCAACGCGGTTTGATCGTCTCGCCGCCGAAGGCCGGCAAGACCCTGGTGCTGCAGAACATCGCCCAGTCCATCACCGCCAACGATCCCGACGTGGTGCTCATCGTGCTGCTGATCGACGAGCGCCCCGAGGAAGTGACCGAAATGCAGCGCTCGGTGCGCGGCGAAGTGGTCGCGAGCACCTTCGACGAGCCGCCGTCCAGGCATGTGCAGGTCGCCGAAATGGTGATCGAGAAGGCCAAGCGGCTCGTGGAGCACAAGAAGAATGTAGTCATCCTGCTCGACTCGATGACCCGCCTTGCCCGGGCCTACAACACCATCGTCCCCTCGTCGGGCAAGGTGCTGACCGGCGGCGTTGACGCCCACGCCTTGGAGCGCCCCAAACGGTTCTTCGGGGCGGCCCGCAACATCGAGGAAGGCGGCAGCCTCACCATTCTGGCCACGTCCTTGATCGACACCGGATCGAAGATGGACGAAGTGATCTACGAGGAGTTCAAGGGCACCGGCAACCAGGAACTGCACCTGGAGCGCAAAATCGCTGAAAAGCGCGTCTATCCGGCCATCAACATCCGCCGCTCAGGCACCCGCCGGGAGGAGCTCATCGTCGATGAGAAGGAACTGCAAAGCGTGTGGATACTGCGCAAGCTCCTGCACGACATGGACGATCTCGCCGCCATCGAGTGGCTGATCAACAAGCTCAAGGACACCCGCACCAACGAGGAGTTCTTCAACTCCATGCGGGGGAAGTAGCTGCGGCTTAGCCGGACCGCTGGGGCAGTGGCAGGTCGGGCAAGCCGTTCGGTACACCAGATGCCTGGGTTAAGAGTTCACCACCGCGCCGGGTCTCCCCGAGGGCGATAAGCAGGCGTCCAAGTTCCGCACGGCTTTCGGAGTTCGGCTTGCGGCGTAGGCTCGTCTCGAAATAGCGCCGCGCCTTCGGCCAGTCGGCATTCATCAACGCCAGACGGCCTGCGGCCAGCAACAGTTCGCTGTCATCGGGCCGATCCTCCAGCCAGGCTTCGGCGGTGGCCAGTTGGTGGTCGGGCGCCGGCGATTTGATTCGGCCATAAAGATTGACCAAGTCATCGCGCCAACTGCGGCCCAACACCTCTCGAAGCAGGCTTTCCGCCCCCGCGGCATCGCCCGCCGCCTGCCCGCCCAAGGCGGCGGCCAACGCCAAGTCCGGGTCGTCCTTCAGCGCCTTGGGACGCTTCTCCCAAACCTTCAGGCCATCGCCGGTGGCGAGCCGGCGGCACCACGCTTGCCGCTCCATGGCGTTCAACGCCTCGGCATCGGCCGCATCGGCTTTGCGCATTACTGGCGCGAGTTCGATAAGCGCCTGCCAGTCCTCAAGTGCTTCATGGCAGCGCCACAGACGCTCCAAAACCCGCGGATGCTTGGGAGCCAACACTTGCAGTTCACGCAACCACGCCAACGCGTCACGCCATTGCCCCGCCGCCATGCGTAAATCGGCACCGGCCAAGCCCACCGCAGGGGCGGCCTTCGAGTCCTGCTGCTTCGCTTGGCTGAGCAGGTCATCGCGCTCGTCAAAAGCCCCCAATTCATGGGCGGCTCGAGCGGCGTTCAGATAGTTAATGGCTGGGGCGGCAACATCCCCCGCAGCGTTGACCAACAAGCGCTTGGCCTGCGGCCAGTCGCCTTCCTCGAGCAACAGCAGGGCGCGATTGGTCTGCCGTTGCGCGGTGCGGGCGCGCCAAGCCGTGAACAGGCCCTTGCCACGCAACAAGCGACCCACCACGAACAACAACAGGCGCACCGCGACGTAAACGGCCAGCAGCAGCAGCAGGCCGAACCACAGGCTCGTTTCCAGCACCGCGCCATCGTAGGCGAGCACCAGATAGCCCGGATCGCGCGCCATGAACAGGCCCAGCAGGCCACCGAGAACGAGAACAGCGCACAGCAGCAGGGCGCGGCCTTTCATCAGCCGCCCCGGCGCACCCGAATAAGCGCGTCTAGGGAAGCGGACAGGTCCGGCAGCGGCACGTCGAGCTGCACTTGGCGCAAATCAGCCAAGACCTCAAGCGTGTCCTGAACGTCTGGATCGTCGAGGGCCAGATAGTCGCGCACCCACTCCTGGGCCGAGCCGAGGCTTGAATCGAACACCACCTGATCTCGTTTCAGCGCCGCCAGTTGCGCCTGCTCCAGCATGAGGCGCAGATTCAATTCCAAGTAAACCGCTTCTTTCGGTGCCAGCAGCGGCTTGACGGTGGCGTCGATGCGTCGAAACCGCAGAAGCTGGCGAAACTCCGCAGCCACAGCTTCCA
>JAPPIX010000007.1 GCA_028820495.1 Gammaproteobacteria bacterium | reverse complement strand
GGAACGCCCGCAAACCCCCGCCCCTAACGGCTCTCAGAACAGCGCAAGTGCCTCATGCAGTCCCGCCGAGGGCTGTAGCGCGAATAGATCAGTTGCCAAAGCGGACGCGAACGGCTCAAGAGTCCAGTCTGAAAGCTGGCGCGGCGACCGCCATGGCACCGCGCCGTTATGAATGACCACCGGCAGCAGCGGCGGGCGGCGACCATTCTCAGCCAACACGCCTTGAGCTTCGAGGTCGCGCCAAAGCTCGCAGGCGTACCAGAAAATGCGAAGGCTCATGCGCCTGTCATCCTCAGACTGAAACTCAAGCAGAATGATCAGCCATGTTCGGGGAGCAGTGTCACCATTGGCGTTTCGGAAAGGGATGCGCCACACGAGATCCCCGTAGCGGCGATGAAAGTCCTTGGAGACCCATTCCGTTGGCAGCTTCTCCACGCCTTCGAAGTCAAGTGCGTTAAGGGATTCCAGGCTCAAGGGGCCATTGGGTTCCACCAGATAGCGGCGTAGCCCCAAGATGGCTTCGGGGTGGCTGTACATTGCCTTGTAGGCGGCATCGTGAGGAAAGGCGCCGAGCGGTTCGTGCGAGGTGCTCATGGCACCAAGTTATCGAGTTGGCACCACCGCCGCTACAGCCAATGTCTGCACAAGTCGTGCGACATCGCCTCGACTTCTTTACCGCGAATGGGACTAGAAATGGTTGTTAACTGCTTGAAAAAACAACACTAGACTGCGATGACAAGCCGTCAGGGAGCGTGATGCGCTGCAAGCGCAGCGCAGAGCTCAGCCATTCGCCTTCGCAAGCGGTCGGGCCGTTCGATGGCGACCTCTTCGCCCCAAGTGAACAGGTGCCAACACATCTCCACAGCCCCTCCGGCCCTGAAGTGGACGGTCAACGAGCCGTCGTCGTGGTGAAGGACCCGCTGGTCTGGGTGAAACAGGAAGGCGGCTGCGTCTGGCGCGGCATTCGGCGTGAATCGCAGCGCCACTTGGAACGGGCGCTCCTGGAACACGCCGAAGGCGCGCTTTGCGAACTCAGTCAGGTCGAAGTCGGGGTCTGGTGCGAAGGCGGCATCCGTGACCTCGGCGCCGCGCATGCTCGACAGCCGCCAGAGGAGCACATTGTCATGGCGTTCGGTGGGGGCCACCAGCAGTGCGCGGCTGCCATAGAGCACCATAGGGGCGCACACGGCGGCGCTTACTCGGTGACTCAGGTCCTCGGGCCGCATAGTCAAACGCGAGGACGCGCCTTCGCCTAATGGCTTCGCGAACCGTGGGGAGCAATCCATCCTCAAGCTGTTGGCGGGGACCGGGGCGCATGGCAAACCCCTCGGCCCGCAGCAGTTCTTCGGAGGGGTCATCGGCGTCTTCCGCTAGGCCCGGTCGCATCTTGACCTTAACCTTGTCCGCCAACGCTCGCAGTGAAGCCGCTTGTTCCTTGAGGCCAGATCGATCCATGCTGGCTGCCGCCGCGGCCAAGTTGACGAGTTCCTCATCGGAAACACGGATCAGCCCACCGAGGCTGGGTGAATCGAGACGCCAGTGGATTCTCCGGTCCTCGGCGTCCACGGTCATCAGTGGCCCGAACGCCTCGTCAACGGCATCGCGCAGGCGCTCGGCCGTTCGGCGGCTGACGTTGAACTCCTGCATGATGTCATCCAACGTCAGTCCGCCGCGCCGGACCTGAAGCAACGTAGCGAGTTCGATGATGTGGCTTAGGCGTTCGAATCGCATGGATCCCGCCTCCTAGTTGTCAATTTCATCCTCACCCCGCCAACGGCAGGCATCCCCCTGTCACGACACTAAGCGTTTTGGATTGAACTCGCTAAGGATGCCCGCACGGCGGTCGCGACTCAAAGACGCTACCCTCTACGCCGCCTCCGGGGGCGGCATCGCCGTCTGCTCGGGGGAGGATTGGCCTCCCCCGCATCTCTTTCCGGCAGGCTTCGGGCAATCACCGCCGCAAGTTCTGAAGTAGTGGCAACCATGCAAAGCAACTCTTCCGAATCCAGCGCCGAGCCGTAGGTCGCCTCACAAGCCGGGAATTCGCGCCGCCGCCCCAGGGCCAGCTTGAACCGCGACCAACGCTTGCGGTCGTCACACACGATGAGCTCCCCGCTTGAACTCCAAATTTGGCAGATCAGCAGGCCGACTTGCACCCGCACCGGGCGCAGATTCGGCTGATGAGCAAACAGGCTGAATGCGCCGGATTCAACGAACTCCTCGATCTCATCGCCAGCCGCATTCAGCGCCCGCTGCAGTTCGAGAAGCAACCGCCGTCCCCAGCCGACAGGTTCATTGTCCACGCCAGCGCACTCCTCGATTTTCCGGCTTTCAATGTCAATGGTGAGCAAACCCACGCACTCCCCTTGGCAGCGCAACGCCCAGAACTCAGACTCACCGCCCCGCAGCGCGTCACGATAGTCCCCGCCCAACTGGCTGCCAATGCAGTTCCGCAACCGCTTGCCTACGGATCGTAACTGGCTGAGGGTCTTGACCTCCAACAGGCTGTGGTCATCGTCCAGCCAGATTTCCCGCGCCCGCTCACGAGCCTTGCGGTCGTTGATGCCGCGCACCATTTTGTTGTGGCGCCCCCGGTATTGGGACGCCCGGCGCTGAAGTTCGGCGAAGTCGTCGCAACATCCCGCGAAGCGGATCAACCTGCGGGCCTCCCTACGGCTAACGCTACCGTCGCCGACGTGGCGAGCAGCACTCGTCAAATGGGCCAGCATCCGCCGCACCGCCTGCCGAACCGGCTTGCGCACTCGTCGGCCAGCCCGGTTTTCCGGTTGGGCCTCAAAGGCTTCGATGAGCTTGGGGACGTTCCCAGTGGCCTGCTTGATGCAGCGCGGGTCAAGTCCACTCGTCCGTAAAATGCCAGTGAATTGCGCCATTTCGCATAGGGTGCTCGCCTTGGTCATGACTACACCGTCCTTCGTTTGAATAGAGGGAAAGTCTAGCCATCGAATACGCCAAATACGGTCGTGGTTCAAAGCAAATTCAGCGGCAAAATCCGCAACTTGCCGTTAACTGCCCCGCGTGACAGCATTGCATCATGAAATTCTTCAACACCGCTGGCCCAATGGTCGCGGAGCGTCACTACCAGGTTCCGCCGCTCTCGCGACTCGATCTTGAAGAGCTGGATCGGTTGATCGATGACTGGCGCTACTTCGTGCTGCACGCGCCGCGCCAAACCGGGAAGACCACGGCGCTCTTCACCCTTCGTGACCGGCTCAACGCCACAGGTCGCTACCGCTGCGTCTATGTGAACGTGGAGCCAGCCCAGATGGCGCGGGAGGATGTTGGCGCCGGCATTCAAACCATCCTCGGCATGCTGTCGGATCGGTGCGTCAGCACTTTGGGTGATACTTCGGTTCAGGAGGTCTGGCCTGACCTCCTTTCCGCACGCGGGCCTTACGCCGCCCTGCAAGCGACGCTAGAGCAATGGGCCAGCGCAGATTCCAAGCCCGTCGTCCTCTTCATTGACGAGATCGATTCCCTCATCGGCGACACGCTGGTGTCCGTGCTGCGCCAGCTGCGCGCGGGGTACGCCGAGCGCCCGGCGCGCTTCCCGCAGAGCGTCATTTTGTGCGGGGTGCGCGATGTGCGCGACTACCGCATCCACGCTTCCTCCGAGAAGGACCCGGTGCTAGGCGGGTCCGCCTTCAATGTCAAGGCCAAGTCTCTACGTCTTGGCGACTTTTGCGAGCAGGAGGTGCGCGAACTGCTCGGCCAGCACACCCAAGAGACCGGCCAGCCGTTCACCGAGGCGGCGATGGCAGAGGTGTTCCGCCTCACCCAAGGGCAGCCGTGGTTGGTGAACGCTTTGGCCAACGAAGCCTGCTTCGAGAAGGCTGGTGTGCGCGACCGCTCGAACCAAGTTGCACTGGACACTGTGGTGGATGCTCGTGAGCGCCTGATCCTACGCCGGGACACCCATCTGGACCAGTTGGTCCACAAGCTCGAGGAACCCCGGGTGCGGCACGTAATCGAACCCATCCTAAGCGGCGAGCCGCAGGTGCAGCCGTTCCGTACCGAGGACCTTCAATACGTGCGCGACCTAGGGCTAGTGACTCAGACCAAGCCGGTGGCAATCGCCAACCCGATCTACCAAGAGGTTATCCCCCGTGAACTGACCTATCCGCAGCAAGAGGCGATGCACCACGAGACCACTTGGTACGTGGATGACGACGGCGCACTGCGCATGGACGCCCTGCTGGAGGCATTCCAAGACTACTTCCGCGCCAACGCGGCACATTGGGACGAGCGCTTCCAGTACAAGGAGGCCGGGCCGCAGCTTCTACTACAGTGCTTCCTACAGCGGGTGGTCAACGGCGGCGGAAGAATCGATCGTGAGTACGGCATTGGTCGCGGGCGGGTGGACTTGGCGGTGGTCTGGCCCTTGGCGAAGGATTCGGAGGGCGCTGAGGACCGCGCTCCGCCAAGCAGGGAGCAGCGGGTGGTGATCGAGTGTAAGTTGATGCGGGATGGGCTGGCAGCAGCGCTGCGCACCGGGTTGCCGCAGACGGCCGCCTACATGGACGAGTGGGGGGCCGCGGAGGGACACCTAGTGCTGTTCGACCGCACGGCGGGCAGGCCGTGGAGCGAGAAGCTCTTCCGCCGCACTGAGGAGCACGACGGAGTTCGCATCACTGTGTGGGGAATGTAGCGAGGACGGATGCCCTTGTGGAAAGAGGCGCAAATCAGTCCGAGATTGGGAACAGTCCGAGATTGGGAATAAGGTGAATATGAAGGTTAGTGATGTGCTGTATCCGTTGCGGAGGAATGCGCTTAGACGTCTATGCCAACGGCGAGATTTCAGCGATAGAGGGAACAAGAAGGACCTTCGCACAGTCTTGGCACGCTCCTATCGAGGTAACTTGTCGGAGCTCGTAGAAGATCTTCGGCGGGTGGACTTGGAGGCTATCAAAACCTACTACAGTGATACCGTTGAGTTTCCACCCGGGTTGTGGGCAGTGAGTGCCGAACAGTTGCGGCAAGTCTGCTTGACCGTCTTTGAAGGTCGGTATCCAAATGCTCAAGAGGAGGTGAAACTAAAAGTCAAAGACGCTGCCAATGAAGAAGGGAATTTTGTCGGGCCGGATGGAGAGAAGGCGGAGGTCGCACTGTATGTGACGGGGTCTGAGCATAATGTCTTGTCCGATGGCGAGTTTGTCAATGAGATGGCATTGCAACGTATGGCAGCGAATGCGGACAGCGTGACCGTTCTTTCTGCATACTATGTACTGGACGTACTGGAGACCATTGCTGGCGCTTGCCGGGGGAGCGTAAGAGTGATCCTCAACGGTCTAGGCGGAAAACGCTTGGCCCGGCAAAGATGCGAGCTCTTGGACTTGCAAAAGAAGCTTCACAAACCGTCAAGACCTGTTGAGATCAGCTTAGCATTTGCCGAAGGCCTGTTTCATACGAAGATGTACTTGTTCCACACGGGTACGGACACGGTCGCCTGGGTCGGATCTGCCAACGCGACCAAAGCTGGGCTAAATGGTCGAAACGAGGAGGTACTCGTGAAGCTGGCACCGGCCCCTCGATCGGTGTTGGACTACGCTGAGGACGCATGGTACCGGGCAACACCGCTCGAAGATTGTCAGGACACCGTCAACTCGCTGATCGCCTTTCTTCGGACAGGAGTACTTTACTACGAACCCTAGTAACTACTCGCCCCCCAGCTCCTGATCGGGCGGGGTTTGCGTTGCGGGGGAC
>JAPPIX010000247.1 GCA_028820495.1 Gammaproteobacteria bacterium | reverse complement strand
CGGCTGCGCACCAAATCCCGCAATGCGTCTTCGGATGCCGATGCCCCGGACTTGAGCACCACCGCAACGCCCACCGCTTCCCCCCATTGCTCCGAGGCCACCGCCACTGCTGCGGCATCCCCCACCGCGGGGTGGGTGAGCAGCACGTCCTCGATTTCTGCCGGAGATATGTTCTCGCCACCGCGCACGATGACGTCATCGGCGCGCCCACCGAGGTGCAGGTATCCATCCGCATCCAAGTGGCCGATGTCCCGAGTCGGGAACCAGCCGTCCGAGTCGATGGCGCTCCGCTCGCGATACTCGCCGGAAACCTGCGGGCCGCGCACGTAGATCTCGCCTGGCTGGCCAGGACTGAGTGCCTCGCCGTCAGCACCTCGAATCTCGATTTCCACCGACGGCAGCGCCTGTCCCACGGAACCCAATCGCCGGCGCGTTTCGGGCTCGTCGCTCGCCACCGCCTGCCGGTGGTCCTCGGGGCCAAGAAGCGTGATGGTGGAACTGGTCTCCGTCAGCCCGTAGGCGTTCGTGAAGTCAACGGTGGGGAACAGGCCGAGCGCTCGCTCGATGACGCTGACCGGCATGTGGCCGCCGCCGTAGGCGATGGCGCGCAGCGTCCGCAAGTCCCAGCTCCCGCTGCCGCCTCCCAGCTCCTCCACGATGCGCGCCAGCATGGTCGGCACCACGAAGGCGCTGGTCACCGCTTCGCGCGCCACCAAGTCCAGCCATGCCGGGGCGCTGAAATCCGCAAGCTGAACGATGTGCCGCCCTGCGTAGATGCTGCTCAGCAGCGCCGATATGCCCGCGATGTGATAGGGAGGCACCGAAACCAGGGTGGCCTCGTCCTCCTCCGCCGACATGAACTCCACGCTGCCGAGGATGTAGGACATCAGGTGTTCGTGACGCAGAATCGCGGCCTTTGGCGGCCCGGTGGTGCCGCTGGTGAAGAGCTGCACCGCAACGCCCGGATCATCCGGCCAAACAGGGTCCGGGTCTTGGTGGGCCAGAGCCTCCTCAAGGAACTGCTCGCTGGTCAGGGCTTCGCCGATCCCCGGGTCACCCCGGTGAGCCGCCCAGTTGTCGTCATCGGCAATCAGGTAAAGGGAATCCAAGCGCGCGATCAGCGCCTCGATCTGCTCGGCTGGCAACCGGTAGTTGAGCGGCGCATAGGGCACGCCCGCCATGGCGGCGCCGAACAGCGCAACCGGGGTGGCCGCGCTGCTGACATCGAGCAGCGACACAAACTGGCAGCCCGATGCCCTAATGCGCTCCGCCGCCCCGCCCGCGGCGGCAAGGATTTCCGCTGCCCCGTAGTGCCGGCCCCCGCTGGTCAGCGCAATCCGGCCCACGCCCGCCTCGGCGGCCATCTGCAGCAGCATGGCGACGTTCATGAACCGCGCCGGTCGGAATGCGATAGAAAACTAGTCAGAGGACGGCAGCTTCTTGGCCTGCTTGACCGCCAGCGGCGCGCCGCCTGCGGCGAGCGACCCCTCGCCAGGCTTTATGCAGAGCACTTCAAGCGATTGGTCGTCGTTGACGTAACGCTTGCCCACTTGGCAACCGTTCATCTCCGCCGCCGTCGCCTGCGCGCCATCGGCGGACTCGTCCAAGCCCAACATCGGCACCCCGCCACAGGTGAGGCTGGCCTCGCCCGCACCCTTGACGATCATCACTTCCGCGGCGCATACGCCGCTCTTCAGCCTGAGCCCCGGCTTCAACGCTGTCATGAATGGGTTTCCCCAGTGTTCCCGAACGCTAAAGACTAACCCATTTGCCCTGCGTTTCACACACTCCGAAAGCCGCCCGGACACGGCTGCCCTTCACAAACCCGGTGCTGCTGCGGTAAAACCCTCGCGTTCAATCAATCAAGGAATGGCACATGGCTTGGGACTTCGAAACCGACCCCGATTTTCAGAGGGAACTCGACTGGATGGACGACTTCGTGCGCGAGGAGATCGAACCCCTCGACTTCATCATCGGCCATCCCAACGACTTCACGGACCCGAATCGCGCAAAGCTCATTCCGCCCCTGCAGGCCGAGGTGAAGAAGCGCGGCCTGTGGGCCTGCCACCTAGGGCCAGACCTCGGCGGCCAGGGCTACGGGCAGCTCAAGCTCGGCCTGATGAACGAAATTCTCGGCCGGGCGAAGTGCGCGCCGGTGGCGTTCGGCTGCCAAGCCCCGGACTCCGGCAACGCCGAGATACTGGCCCACTACGGCACCCAGGCGCAGAAGGACCAGTACCTGCAGCCGCTGCTCGACAACGAGATCTGCTCCTGCTACTCCATGACCGAACCCCAGGGCGGCGCCGACCCCAAGGTGTTCACCTGCACTGCCGAACTGATCGGCGATGAGTGGGTGATCAACGGCGAGAAGTGGTTCTCATCGAACGCCCGCTACGCCTCCTTCCTGATCGTCATGGCGGTGACCGACCCGGAAGCGCCGCCCTACCAGCGCATGTCCATGTTCATCGTGCCCGCCGGCACGCCGGGGGTGGAGGTCCTGCGCCACGTGGCGGTCGGCTATGAAAGCAAGGGAGCGCACGCCTACATCCGTTACAACGACGTGCGGGTGCCCCGCGACCACCTGCTCGGCGAGACCGGCCAAGGCTTCATCGTCGCCCAGACCCGGCTCGGCGGCGGCCGCATCCATCACGCCATGCGCACCGTGGGCAAGATCCAGCGCGCCTTCGACATGATGTGCGAGCGCTCCCTCTCAAGGGAGACCCAAGGCGAGGTGCTCGCGCAGAAGCAGTTGGTGCAGGCCATGATTGCCGATAGCTGGATCGACATCGAGCAGTTCCGCCTGTTCGTGCTGCGCACGGCCTGGAAGATCGACCGCTTCAAGAACTACAAGGAGGTGCGGGCCGACATCTCGGCGGTCAAGGCGCAGATGCCCAAGGTCTATCACGACGTGTACGCCCGCGCCCTGCAGGTGCACGGCTCCTTGGGCCTGTCCACCGAAATGCCGTTCGCCGCCGGGGTGCTCGACAGCTTCCACATGGGCTTGGCGGACGGCCCCACCGAGGTGCACAAGGTGACGGTGGCCCGCCAGGTGCTCGGCCGCTACCAAGGCACCGAGGACCTCTTCCCGGACTACCACCTGGTCCGGCGCCGGGAGCAGGCGCTGGCCAAGTACGCGGACTTGATCGAGTTGGAGGTGGCGGAAGGCTGAAGGTTTGGCCGCCCCTCGGTCAGAAGCGCAGGGCAACCGTCGCGCGCAGGGTGCGCGGCTCCAGCGGATGGAAGTGAATGTCAGCGATGCCCATGGCCGACTCCCCTGCAAGCCGGGATTCGTAGTAGTAGGCAATGTCATCATCGCCTGAGTCGAGCACGTTGAACAGTTCCGCTTTGAACTCCAGCCGACCGTGGTGAAAGGCCGCGCCGGCGTTCACCAGCCACGACGATTGAGACCGAATCGAGGCATCCTCCACCAACGGCGCCCCACCGAGATGCCGTGCGCTCAGGCTCACGTGCAATCCGTTCGCCCAGAGCGCGTTGGCACCGACGGAAAACGTCCGCTCAACGGCGCCGGGGATGCGGTCCGCGCCGTCTTCGCCACCCTTTAGCCTGGCATCACTGGCGGTGTACGCCCCGTGCAGGGTCAACCACTCGCCGATGTGCCAAAAGGTGGCCAGTTCCACACCTTTGCGTATCGAGGGGGCGCTGGCTTCGGTGGTGCCCGCGTCGCCGACATAGACCAATTCCGAATCCAGCTCCAGCCAAAAGCCGGTCAACGTGGCGTTGAAGTGCCTCGAAGCTTCAACCCTCAACCCCAGTTCCGCGCCCTCGGTTCGAGCCAGCAACTCCCCATCCCACTCGCCTTCGCCGGTGGCCCGCACGTCGTTGGAGTGAAATCCCCGTCCCCATCCCCTGGAACAGGCCCCGACTTCCTGATGGAAAGCGCGTTCCTACGGCCCAATCAAGGGCGGGACGCCCTCGATTGGAAACCCGTGGCCCGGTTCGAGAGCAAGATGCCCTTGCTCCTAGAGCCGCCATGACATAATGGAACCATGCGCCGATTCAACACCGAAGGCCCGGTTCGGCTGGACGACCACTACGGCATTCCACCGCTTGAGCGGATCGACGCCGATCATGTCCTTGAATTGATCCGGGACAAGCGCTATTTCGTTCTGCACGCACCGCGCCAAACCGGCAAGACCTCGGCGTTGATGGCGCTCGCCGAGCGGCTTGAGGCGAGCGGCGGCTACCACTGCGTGTACGTGAACGTGGAAGTGGGCCAATCCGCCCGCGAAGATGTGCTCTCGTCCATGCAGGCGGTCCTTAGCGCGCTCGCGCTCGAAGCGCGTCTTTCGGGCGATGGCTTTTTGGATGGAACCTGGCGTGAGACGTTCGACAAGACCGGGCCGCACAACGCCCTGAGCGAGGTGTTGGCCCTTTGGGCTGCCGCATCGCAGAAGCCCTTAGTGCTGTTGATCGACGAGATTGACGCGCTGATCGGCGACGCCCTGCTGGCCGTGCTGCGGCAGTTGCGAAGCGGCTACGCCCGCCGCCCGAACGGATTTCCCCAAAGCATCGTCCTGTGCGGCGTGCGCGACGTGCGCGACTACCGCATCCAGTCCAGCGCCGAAAACGCCATGGTGCTCGGCGGCAGCGCCTTCAACATCAGCGCCGAATCCCTGCGCTTGGGAGACTTCACCCCCCAGGAGGTCGAGGCGCTGCTCATGCAGCACACCGAGGAAACGGGCCAGTCCTGGGCCGATGAGGCAATGGCCGAAGTCCAGGATGCCACCCGCGGCCAGCCATGGCTGGTGAATGCGTTGGCCGATGAAGCCTGCTTCCGCAACGAGACTGGCCGCGACCGCTCCCGCCCCATCGGCGTTGACGCCATCCGCGACGCGCGCGAGCGGCTCATACAACGCCGGGTGGTCCACCTCGACCAGCTTGCCCACAAGCTTGAGGAGGAGCGCGTTCGGCGGGTGATCGAGCCTTTGCTGAGCGGTGCCGAACACCAAGCCGCGGTGCCCGCCGACGACCTGCAGTACGTGCGCGACCTCGGCTTGATCGCTCAGAACGACCCAGTGGCCATCGCCAATCCGATCTATCAGGAGGTCATACCCCGGGATCTCACCTACACCACCCAAGCAACCATCACCCACGAACCGGCGTCGTACCTGGACGCCGATGGCACCCTGCGCATCGGCGATCTGCTCGCCGGATTCCAGCGGTTCTTCCGCCAGCATTCCGAGCACTGGGTGGAGCGCTTCCAGTACAAGGAGGCGGGGCCGCAACTGCTGCTGCAGGCCTTTCTGCAGCGCATAGTCAATGGCGGCGGGCGGATCGAGCGGGAGTACGGCTTGGGCCGCATGCGCACCGACCTGCTGGTCGTCTGGCCAATGCCCGTTGATGGGACGGAAGCGCGAACCGTGATTGAGTGCAAAATCCTGCACGGGACCTTGGAACGCACCGTCCGAGACGGGATGGAACAGACGTTGGCTTACATGGACCGCTGCGATGCCAACCAAGGCCACTTGGTGGTGTTCGACCGCGCCCCGGACAAACCTTGGGACGACAAGGTGTTTCAGCGCGACGAAACCATCAACGGCAGGACCATCCACGTCTGGGGCATGTGACGCCAACCCGCAACAAAATCGGCGAACCAAAGCACCCATTCCCGGACTTGGCGAGTGGGACAAATCACTGACAGGAGACCAACATGACCGAAGCAGCCTCTTACACGCCCCCGCGGGTCTGGCAATGGGACAAGGAGA
>JAPPIX010000044.1 GCA_028820495.1 Gammaproteobacteria bacterium | reverse complement strand
TGGAGCGTTTGCGGCCGGAGCAGTTGATAGCCGGCCAAGCGCATGCGGTAGTCACCAACCCTTCGGCCCGCTTCGCTGGCGCTCAGATCGATGTCGTAAAGCCCAATCTGAAAGCTGCCCAGGAACCCCGTGGTGGTTTGACCCTGCCGATAGGGTTCCACCCGCCGCGCCGTCCAGGTGAAGCGCATGCCGTCGATCTCAAATTCCCCGGCCGCCTCATCGGTCAGGTTGATGGCCGCCACTCGTTCGACGGCTTGGCGCACCAAGGGCGCCTGACGCACGGTGTCGCCCACCTTGACCAAGGCCGCGATGTTGGTGGCGTAGAGGCTGTACAGCGCCATGGCCCCGCTGGCAAACACCGCCAAGGCGACGATGGCTTCGAGAATGGTGAAGCCTTGTTGGCTAACGAGGCGATGCCGCCGACCGACGAGAGGGCGCGCCGCCTGGGCGGCGCAATCGAGTTGCTGCGCAACTCGGCGGTCATCGGGCGCAGCAGCCGACTCATGTGACAGCCTTGCCCCGCGATCAAGAAAATTAGCTGGCATGGCAAGCCTGCTGGCTAGCGGGCACGGCAGTAAGGCGGCTCAAGATCATGCTCGGTGCGTCGGCCGCGGGGATCGATCAAAGTCAGACGGGCGCCTAGGCAAACGCCATTGGGCTGCACCAGCAACGGCCGGTCCAGCTCAAAGCCCCAGTCAGCAGGCAACTCCAACTCGCGCCTTGCGTAGCCCGCGCCAAGCTCGTCACCCTCCACAGATGCGGTGGCGGGCCAAATGGCGAGGCCATGGCCGCTCAACAAGGCGTCGGCGCCGAGGCGGGCAACCTGGTCGAGGGCGATGTCGCGGTCCGCGCGCCGGGTGGCGGAAGCGTAGAGGTTCTGCAGATTGGGCAGCGCCAGCGCCCCCACAACGCCGAGGATGACCAGCACCACAATCAACTCAAGCAAGGTGAAGCCGCTGGAGCGTTTTCGCCGGTTCAAGCCCCGCTGTTCCGGAAGACTACTGTTCCGGCAGATAGCCCACATCGGCATTGATGCCCTCGCCCCCGTTCAGGGAGTCCGCGCCCAGCGAGTAGAGCGCAAAGCCCTGCAGATTCTCGGCTGGGAATTGGTAAACGTAGGCGGTGCGCCAAGGATCCAACGGCAACTCATCCTCCAGGTAGGGCCCGTCCCAGTAATCGGCGACTTCCGGCGGGGGGTTCATCAGCGCAACCAAGCCCTGGGCAGTGGACGGATACTGGCCCACGTCGAGGCGATAGGTCTGCAAGGCGCTCTTCAACATCTTCACCTGGGTTTCGGCAGCCTTGATCTTGGAGCTGTCCACCCGGCCAAACAGGCGCGGGCCCACCAAGCCCGTGAGCAGGCCGAGTATGACCAGCACCACCATGAGCTCGATCAGCGAGAAGCCCCGGCATCGCGCTGCCAACCGGCCCCGCCACGCCGATCCTAGTGCCCCGCCATGGAACAGTTTCCAAACCTCCCGACGGAGAGCGCATGCCATTAGCCCAATCGAGGGCAAGATGCCCTCGCTCCGGGATCCCGCCCGAAACAAGCGTTGCGCCCGGAGCGAGGGCGTCCCGCCCTCGGACGGCGCGAAGCGCCGTTCCTCCACGTCGGTGCCCAAGTCACAGGGGTGAAGATTTCCATGCGTCATCGCCTCTCCTAGAGCACCCCTTCGTTGATGCTCGTGATGGCTAGAATGATGCCCACCATAATGGTCCCCAAGAAGCCGCCGATCAAGAGGATCGCCAGGGGCTCCACCAGATTCAGGAAGCGCTTCATACGCCGGCTGCTGTTCTCTTCGTACAGCGTCGCCAGCGAGCGCAGCATTTCCGCCAGTTGGCCGGACTGCTCGCCGACCCTAACCAGATTGTAACCCGTTGCCGTCAAGGCGTCCCTTCGCTCCAAGGCATCGGACAGCGCCGCCCCGCTGCGCACGTCGCCGGCAGCCTGCTCCAGCCCGCTGCGCCGCCGCGAGATGCGAATGCCGCGCAGCGCCAAGCCCAAGGCGTCCATGAGCTCCACCCGGCTGGTGAGCATGGCGCTCATCACCGATGCCCAACGGGCCGTGTCGGCTTCGGAAAACCAATCCTTAAGCACCGGCAGCAACGCCAGAAAGTCAAACAGGCGCTGCCGGAACGCCGCTTGGCGCAGCAGCAGCACGGCCACCGCCACGGCGCCGCCGGCAACAGCAAACACCAAGGCGCTGTTGTCGTTGAACCACAGCCCGGTGCGCAAGATGACTTCGGCAAGCAGCGGCAGGTCGTTGCCCTCGTCCAGCAGATTGGAAAACCGCGGCACGACGAACACGAACACGAACATCACCGCCGCGAGGCCGGCCACGATCAGGATGGCCGGATAGGCCAGCGCACCGCGAAAGTCGGCGGCCACCTTGTTGTCGTACTCGAGCTGGGCGACGGCTTGGCGCAAGGCATTCGCCAGACGGCCACTGAGCTCGCCCGCTTCCACGAGTTGAAAGACGTAGTCCGGCAGGGGCAGATTGCAGGCGCGCAGGGCCGACAGGAAGTTCTCGCCCCGGCCAAGCCGGGTGGCCATGTTGGCAAAGGCCTCGGCTAATGCGGGATGGTGGCTGCCGCGGCCCTGCGCCAGCACCGCATCGCTCAAGGAGACGCCCGCCTCCAGCAAGGTCGCCAACTCGTGCAAGGCGACCACGACTTCCTGGGCGCGGAGCCGGCGCCGCAAAAGGCCGGCTGAAGGCGCCGCGCGCTCACTCACGTCCACCACCGTCTGGCCGTTGACGTTCAACTGGCGCACGGCCTCCACGGCGGAATCGGCCACCATGCGGCCTTGGTGGAGGTTGCCTTGGCGGTCCGCGTATTCGTAATCGAATTCAGGCATGGGAGGCAGCGCGCTGAAGCAACAACCCGTTAGGTCAAGGTCAGGCGCGTGACTTCGTCCAGGGTGGTCCGGCCTTGGGAGGCCTTGATGAGGCCATCCTGAAACAGCGTACGGCAGCCTTGGGAGCGGGCGAATCGCTTGAGTTCATTGAGAGTGGCGCCGGCCACGATCATGTCCTGCATCTCACTGCTCATGGGCACGAGTTCGTAGATGCCGATGCGGCCTCGGTAGCCGGTCTGCTGGCAGGCATCGCAACCCACCGCCCGCACCCACTGATCACCAAGCATCCCCTCGGGCATGGCGGCGAGTTGATCGGCCAGGTAGCTCGGCGGCGCAACCGGCTCCGCGCACCGGGAGCAGGGCTTGCGCACCAGGCGCTGCGCCTGCACGCCGCGAATGGGAGAGGCCACCAAGAACGGCTCGACCCCCATGTCGATCAGCCGGGTGAAGCTGGAGATGGCGTCGTTGGTGTGCACCGTGGAGAGCACGATGTGCCCGGTGAGCGCCGATTGAATGGCGATTTCCGCGGTTTCCAAATCGCGAATCTCGCCGATCATTATGGTGTCCGGGTCTTGGCGCAGGATGGCCCGCAAAGCCCGAGCGAAGGTGTAGCCAATCTCCGCATGGGTTTGAATCTGGGTGATGTTGGGCATCTGGTACTCGACCGGATCCTCAACGGTGATGATCTTGCGGACCCCGTCGTCGGATTCCTCCAAGGCGGCGTAGAGCGTGGTGGACTTGCCGGAACCGGTGGGGCCGGTGACCAGGATGATGCCGTTGCTCGCCCCGAGCCAGCCGCGGAACAACTCCAGGTGATCCGGCTCCATGCCCAAATTTTTGAGCTTCAAGTCCTCCCGCTCCTTGGGCAGCAGGCGCAGCACCACCGACTCCCCGAAGGCGCAGGGCACGGTGGAGACGCGCACGTCCATTTCCCGGCCCGCGATGCGGGCGGTGATGCGCCCATCCTGGGGCAGGCGGCGTTCAGCGATGTCGATGCCGGAGATGAGCTTGATGCGCGAAGCCACCGCCGGAAAGCGCTCGATGGGCTGGGTAAGCCGGGTGTGCAGCACCCCATCGACCCGCAGGCGCACGGCGAAGTTCTCCTCGCTCGGCTCCACGTGGATGTCCGAAGCTTCCATGTCCACGGCTTGGGAAAGCAGGTTGTTGACCAACTCGATCACCGGCGCTTCCTCCGCCATCTCGCGCAACTGCTTGGCGTTGTCGCCGGCGAACAGGCTCTCGATGGCCTGCTCCTTGCGCACGAAGTCCAGCAGGCGGTCAATCTGGTGGTTGGCCGCTAGGTGAAAGGCAACCGGCTCGTCCGGATAGAAGTAGTCGAGCGCCTCGAAAAGGGCGTCATCAAGCACGTCCCGGGCGATGCACTGCAGTTCATCGTCCACCCGCCAGAGCAGCACGGCCCGGTCGAGGAACCACTCCAGCTTGATGGGCGAGGCCGCCATGAACTGGTACACCTCCAAGCTGTCCGGCAGCTCCTCGCTGTGGCGCAGGTAGGTGAGGCCCGAACGTTCGGCAAGAATCTGCAGCAGCAGGTCTTCGGAAATGGCGCCCACCCGCACCAGCAAAGCCCACAGGCGACCGCCGGCGGCCTCTTGGATCTGCACCGCCCGGTCCAGGTCGTCGGCTTGAACGTGGCCGTTTTCGACCAAGTAGGCACCGAGTTCCCGCTCCGAAACCATGAGCTCCTGAACCTTGCGGCGTTCAACGATGTCGGTGGCGGTCTGCGGCATGGCAGCGGCGGCGCACGGCCTAGCGAATCTGGGAACCTAAGTGTGCCACAAATCAGCGCCGATGCCGTGGCACCTGATCGGTGTCTCCTTGGTATTGAATGCGGCTGGCCAAACCCCCATATTGACTGTCATCCACCAGCCAAGGGAATTTCGATGCGCATCCTGCTCTTCCTTGCCACCAACCTGGCCATCATCGTACTGGCCAGCATCACCTTCCGCCTGCTCGGCTTCGAGAGCATCCTGGCCGCCAACGGCGTCGATCTAGACCTCGGGGCGCTATTGGTGTTTTGCGCCCTATTCGGCTTCGGCGGGGCGTTCGTGTCGTTGGCGCTGTCGAAGCGGCTCGCCAAATGGTCCACCAAGGCCCAAATCATTGAGCGGCCAAGCAATCCCACCGAGCGCTGGCTGCTTGATACCGTGGCCGCCCAAGCGAGCAAGGCCGGCATCGGCATGCCGGAGGTGGCCATCTTCCCGGCCCAGGAGCCGAACGCCTTCGCCACCGGGGCCAACCGCAACAAGGCCTTGGTGGCAGTCAGCGCTGGCCTCTTGAACGGCATGAACCGGGATGAGGTCGAAGCCGTGCTCGGCCACGAAATCGGCCACGTCGCCAATGGCGACATGGTGACGCTGACCCTGATCCAGGGGGTGGTGAACACCTTCGTGATGTTCCTGGCCCGGGTCATTGGCTTCTTCGTCGATCGCGTGGTGCTCAGGAACGAGCGGGGCCTAGGCATCGGCTACTGGATCACCACCATCGTCGCCGAGATCGTGCTGGCCATCCTCGCCAGCGCCATCGTCATGTGGTTTTCCCGGCGGCGGGAGTTCCGGGCCGACGAAGCCGGCGCTCGGCTCGCTGGGCGCAGCAAAATGATTGCCGCCTTGGAACGCCTCAAGCGCGGCCAGGAAATGCCCAACACCATGCCGGACACCATGGTGGCGTTCGGCATTTCCAGCGGCGCCCGGCGCGGCTTGAGGGCGATGTTTGCCTCCCATCCGCCGCTGGACGCCCGCATCAATGCCCTGAAGGCGGCGCCGATTCCCTAATGCCGCCGGTTCCCACGCGGTTGGCAGCCGTCCTGCTGGCGGCGTTCGCCAGCGCTGCCTGCGGACCCCAGCCTGCCACCGAGGTGCC